>NZ_JBGDVI010000009.1:0-195420 GCF_046551895.1 Salmonella sp. SAL03688 | reverse complement strand
TTCGTCCCCCATTGGGACCCCCTTTTGATTTCTTGTTGAACTTTTGCAGTTGCCAGACCGCAAGATGTTTTAACAAATCAAAAGGGGTTTTAATAACTGACTTAAAGCTGAAAGCTTTCCGGAACCCCCAGCCTAGCTGGGGGTTTTCCATAGACAAAAAACAGGAGCCATGGGGCTCCTGTTTGCTTTTCTACTCCGTGCTCGCTTCAACGGGTTTTGGATGTGACGGCAGCACGCCATCGGCGCGGAACATCGCTTTAATCCCTCTGACGGCCTGGCGAATGCGGTCGCGATTCTCTATTAATGCAAAGCGTACATGGGTGTCGCCATAGTCACCAAAGCCTATCCCTGGAGAAACGCAAACCTTCGCCTCATTCAGCAGCTTCTTGGCAAACTCAAGCGATCCCATCGCCGCATATTGCTCCGGGATTTTCGCCCAGACGTACATTGAGGCTTTCGGCATTTCAACCATCCAGCCCGCCTCATGCAGCCCCTTCACCAGCACATCGCGACGACGTTTATACTGCTCGGCGATATCGCGCACGCACTGCTGATCGCCTTCCAGAGCGGCGATAGCCGCCACCTGAAGCGGGGTAAAGGTGCCATAATCGTGATAACTTTTAATGCGCGCCAGCGCGCTGACCAGGGTTTTATTGCCCACCATAAACCCAATACGCCAGCCCGCCATATTATAGCTTTTCGACAGCGTGAAAAATTCGACCGCCACGTCGCGCGCGCCGGGCACCTGCATAATGGATGGCGCTTTCCAGCCGTCGTACACGATATCGGCATACGCCAGATCGTGCACCACCAGCACATCATAACGTTTAGCCAGAGCGACCACTTTTTCAAAAAATTCCAGTTCGACGCACTGGGCCGTAGGGTTAGACGGAAAACCCAAAATCATCATTTTCGGTTTCGGATAACTTTCGCGAATAGCGCGCTCCAGCTCGTTGAAGAAATCCACCCCCTCTACCAATGGAACCGAACGCACCTGCGCCCCGGCGATAACGGCGCCATAGATATGAATCGGGTAACTGGGGTTCGGCACCAGAACCGTATCGCCATGATCCAGCGTCGCCAGCATTAAATGCGCCAGTCCCTCTTTGGAACCGATGGTCACAATCGCTTCGGTTTCCGGATCGATATCGACATTATAACGTTCCTGATACCAGTGAGAAATCGCGCGGCGTAAACGCGGTATGCCGCGGGACGTGGAATAACCGTGCGTATCCGGACGCTGCGCGACGGTGCAAAGTTTTTCGACAATGTGGGGAGGGGTTGCGCCATCAGGATTACCCATACTGAAATCAATAATATCTTCACCGCGCCGACGCGCAGCCATTTTGAGTTCAGCGGTGATGTTAAAAACATAGGGCGGAAGGCGATCGATACGCGTAAAGCGACGTTCAGGGCGGAAGTCAGCCATAATATCCTCAGATTAACGTTAGCGCCCGGACCGTCCGAGCGACGCTGCCACGATGGTGGCTCCTTTAGAAAATAGCCTGAAAATTTTCTTCCTGTCGAGAGGCTAATGAAAATATTTTTAGCGACAAAAAAGAGGAACAAGCGTAAAAACTTACTTTTTAAACGTGTCAGTTATAGCATCAAACAAATCATATTATTAACAAATTGATATCATTGAATTTACGTAACGTGGCGCGGCCGACGATAATTTCCTGTCAATAAACCTTATCTCAAATAATCCCCTTTTGATTTTGTGGTTTTTCCTCTTTAACCAAAATCCTTACTAATGATAATGGTATTCAATCATGTCATATTGCGGTGTTTTTCAGGGACATTTCCCCGAAAATAAAGATCCTTTCCGGCAAGCTGCCGCGATGAAAGCGTAAATAAGGCAGCGAACCGGATACGTATAGTAAAATAAATCCCTGTTTTCGCCTGACTAACCGCTATGACATGATGACTCAACGCGCTGGTGTTTGACCTTTCGCTCAGCAAGAGTAAAGTGAAATAATTCAGACAGTTGAAGCATTCATGCACAGGAAAGGCAATGAAAAAAAACGCGTGAGGCACGCGGTTTGAGACTGACAAGAGAATGTTTAATTGCCTGATAACGCTGCGCTTATCAGGCCTACAGATGACACACTTTTGTAGGCCGGATAACGCGTTTATGCCACCATCTGGCTTATAGAATATGACCTAATGTCTGGCGCAGATGCGCGCCGGAGCCTAACAAGCCAGGATTATCATGGACAATCAGATAGACCGGAATACCGTGTACATAATCTTTAAAGCGGCCTTTATCTTCAAAGCCACCACGGAAGCCGGACGCTTTAAAAAATTCCAGGAAGCGCGGGACAATACCGCCAGCGATATAAACGCCGCCAAATGTTCCCATGGTTAACGCCAGATCGCCGCCAAATCGCCCCATGATGACGCAAAAGAGCGACAACGCGCGGCGACAATCGATACAGCTATCCGCCAGGGCGCGTTCGGTAATATCTTTCGGGCGCAGATTTTCCGGCAAACGGTTGTCGGACTTAACAATCGCCCGGTAAAGATTCACCAGCCCCGGGCCAGACAGCACGCGCTCGGCGGAAACGTGGCCAATTTCGGCGCGCAATATTTCCAGAATCATAGCTTCTTCTTCGCTATTAGGCGCAAAATCGACATGCCCGCCTTCGCCCGGAAGGCTAATCCAACGCTTATCCACATGCACCAGATGCGCCACGCCCAAGCCGGTTCCCGCGCCATACACCGCAATAGGTTTGCCGTCTACCGGTTCGCCGCCGCCGAACTGAATTAAATGCTCTTTTTTCAGCATCGGGATCGCCATCGACACGGCGGTGAAATCGTTGATGATTTCCAGATGGCTAAAGCCGAGATTTTTTTTCATTTCCGCAATAGAAAAAGCCCAGGTATGGTTAGTCATCGCTACCCAGTCACCGGTAATCGGGCAGGCTATGGCGATACAACCATCTTCCACGCTGACGCTATGCTCATCGAGATAAACGCGCACCACGGCCTCAAGACTGGGATAATCCAGGCCGGAATACGTTTTGGCCTGCGAGATTTCTCCACTGGCGATATCACACAGGGCAAGACGCGCATTCGTGCCGCCTACATCTCCTACTAAAGCATACTTTGTCATTCTTCTACTGCTCCGCTAAAGTCAAAATAAGTCTTTGTCACACTGTAAATTCATGGGGGCATAACAACAACGGCCATCAGGCTGACTGCCTATAAATATAGATCTTCATCACAGAATTACTTTCTTGTTTCAGCACCAATTGCAGCAATGCCGTCGGGCAGGCTGTGCAAAATAGGTATACGACCCCGTGTAAGGAAGAGATTATGTTCCACCCGCGTGCCCGAACGATGCTGCTGCTGTCGCTCCCCGCGCTGATTATTGGCGTAGCGTCAAGCCTGGTTTTAATCGCTGCGATGAAAGTCGCGTCGGTTTTTCAGCAATTTCTTTGGCAACGACTGCCCACCAGCATCGGCATCGCTTATGATTCGCCGTTCTGGATAGTGGGTATGCTCACGCTAACCGGGATCGTGGTGGGTTTGATTATCCGTTACAGTCCCGGACACGCTGGCCCCGATCCGGCCATCGAACCGTTAATCAGTATGCCGGTCTCGCCATCTGCGCTACCCGGGCTGCTTCTCGCCTTAATCATCGGCCTTGCTGGTGGGGTAAGCTTGGGGCCAGAGCATCCGATAATGACAATAAATATCGCGCTGGCGGCGGCTTTCGGCTCCCGCCTGTTTCCGCGTATTACGGCGTTAGACTGGACGATTCTGGCCTCAGCGGGTACCATCGGCGCGCTGTTCGGCACGCCCGTCGCCGCAGCGCTGATTTTTTCGCAAACGCTTAGCGGCTCTAACGATATTCCCATGTGGGATCGCCTGTTTGCGCCGTTAATGGCGGCAGCGGCGGGGTCACTCACCACCAGCCTGTTCTTTCATCCGCATTTTTCGTTACCCATCGCCCATTACACGCAGATGCGGCTGGTGGACATTGCCAGCGGAGCGATCGTCGCGGCGATCGCCATTGCCGCTGGGATGGTCGCCGTCTGGTGCCTTCCGCGTCTGCATGAGTTGCTGCATCGCCTGAAAAATCCGGTCCTGATTCTCGGCATTGGCGGTTTTATACTGGGTATTCTGGGCGTCATTGGCGGGCCGCTTACCCTGTTTAAAGGCCTGGACGAAATGCAACAAATGGCGTTTAGCCAGACGTTGGGCGCGGGAGATTATTTTACCTTAACCGTCGTCAAACTCGCCGCGCTGGTCATCGCGGCGGCGAGCGGCTTTCGCGGCGGGCGCATTTTTCCGGCTGTGTTTATCGGCGCGGCGCTGGGGCTCATGCTCCATGCCCATGTTGAGGCCGTACCCGCGGCGATTACCGTCTCCTGCGCGATTCTTGGCTTAGTGCTGGTAGTGACGCGCGACGGCTGGCTCAGTCTGTTTATGGCGGCAGTCGTCGTACCGGATACCAATCTGCTGCCGCTGCTCTGCATTGTGATGCTCCCCGCCTGGCTATTGCTGGCGGGAAAACCGTTGCTGGCCGCCAACCGTCACGAACCCTAATCCGGCGCAGCGGGGGCCATTATCCCCCGTTGCGGGCTTCCAGCGCCCGGGTCACGGTACGCAGTAATTCCGGCAGATCGGCTTTTGGCAACATCACTTCAATAAATGACAGACGTTGTGGGCGCGCCAGACGTTCGAGGACCTCTGCCAGTTGGATACCCTGCGTCACCCGCCAGCACTCCGCCTGTTGCGCCGCGTTTAGCGCCGGTGGTATCTGCGTCCAGTTCCAGCTCGCGATGTCGTTGTACCGCTGGGCCGCGCCGTGAATGGCGCGCTCTACGGTATAGCCGTCATTGTTGAGCAGCAGGATGACTGGCGCCTGCCCGTCGCGTAACATCGAGCCCATCTCCTGAATCGTGAGCTGCGCCGCGCCATCGCCAATAATCAGAATCACCCGCCGATCGGGGCAGGCGGTTTGCGCGCCAAACGCGGCGGGCAAGGAATAGCCGATAGATCCCCACAGCGGCTGTACCACAACTTCCGCGCCGTCAGGAAGCGACAGCGCGGCAGCGCCAAAAGCTGCAGTCCCCTGGTCGACAAGGATAATATCTCCGGGTTTGAGATACTGCTGTAAGGTTTGCCAGAAGCTTTCCTGGGTCAGTTCTCCCTTATCAATCCGCACTGGCTGTCCGGCGGAACGCGTCGGCGGCGGCGCAAAAGCGCATTCCAGGCACAGTTCGCGCAGCGTAGACACCGCCTGCGCCATCGGGAGGTTGAACCAGGTTTCGCCGATGCGCGACGCGTAAGGCTGAATCTCCAGCGTGCGTTCCGCCGGCAATTGTTGGGTAAATCCGGCCGTAAGGGTATCGACAAAACGGGTGCCGACGCAGATAACCCTATCGGCGTCCTCTATGGCCTGACGCACTTCTTTGCTGCTGGCGCCAGCGCTATAGGTGCCAACGAAGTTCGGGTGCTGTTCATCAAAAAGCCCCTTCCCCATCAGTAGTGTCGCATGAGCAATGGGCGTTTCCGCCATCCAGCGCTGCAACAGTGGTCGTAAACCAAAACGCCCGGCAAGAAAGTCGGCCAATAGCGCAATGCGCCGACTGTTCATCAGGCACTGACGGGCGTGGTAACGAAAAGCCGTCTCCACGCCGCTTTGCGCTTCATGCACGGGCAACGCCAGCGCCTGCGTAGGCGGGATGGCCGTTTTTTTCGCCACGTCGGCGGGCAGCATGATGTATCCTGGCCTGCGTGCGGCAAGCATTTCACCCAATACGCGGTCAATCTCGAAACAGGCGTTCTGTTCATCCAATATTGCGCTGGCAACAGATATCGCCTGACTCATGCGATAAAAATGACGAAAATCGCCGTCGCCGAGGGTATGGTGCATCAATTCGCCACGCTGCTGCGCAGCGCTACAGGGCGCGCCGACGATATGCAAGACCGGGACATATTCCGCGTAACTGCCCGCGATACCGTTAATAGCGCTAAGTTCTCCCACGCCAAAGGTGGTGAGTAGCGCTCCAGCGCCCGACATGCGCGCATAGCCGTCTGCGGTATAAGCGGCGTTCAGCTCATTGGCGCATCCCACCCAACGCAAGGTCGGGTGGTCAATCACATGGTCAAGAAACTGCAAGTTATAATCGCCCGGTACGCCAAAAAGATGGCCAATGCCGCATCCTGCCAGTCTGTCCAGCAAATAGTCGGCCACGGTATAGGGGTTTTGCATGACAGCTTTCCTTCTGACGTTGACATTATGTTGAGTATTAAGGAATGGCGATGGCTGTCCAGCACGGTGGGGATGAAAGCCTGGAAAACAATGTTTACAGCGGCAAACAGTAAAAGCCGGATACCGCCTGGCGAGTGTAACCGTATACACTATTTATTCACGCCACAGGGGGAAAGGTCATGATTTATCAGCCCGATGAGAATCGTTATCACACAATGGAGTATCGTCGCTGCGGGCGCAGCGGCGTCAAACTTCCCGCCATTTCGCTGGGGTTATGGCACAACTTCGGCGATGCGACACGGGTAGAAAATAGCCGGGCGCTGCTGCAACGCGCGTTCGATCTGGGCATTACCCACTTTGATCTCGCCAATAATTATGGGCCGCCGCCGGGCTCCGCAGAATGCAATTTTGGCCGCATTCTGCAGGAAGATTTTTTACCGTGGCGTGATGAATTGATCATCTCCACCAAAGCGGGCTACACCATGTGGGATGGCCCTTATGGCGACTGGGGTTCACGGAAATACCTTATCGCCAGCCTCGATCAAAGCCTGAAACGTATGGGGCTGGAGTATGTCGATATCTTTTATCACCATCGTCCCGATCCCGAAACGCCGCTTAAAGAGACGATGAAAGCGTTAGATCACCTTGTGCGCCACGGCAAAGCGTTGTACGTGGGGATCTCTAACTATCCTGCCGATCTGGCCAGACAAGCTATCGATATTCTGGAGGATCTCGGCACGCCTTGCCTGATTCATCAGCCTAAATATTCGCTTTTTGAGCGTTGGGTAGAGGACGGGCTGCTGGCGCTGTTGCAGGAAAAAGGCGTCGGCAGTATTGCCTTCTCGCCGCTGGCGGGCGGGCAGCTCACTGACCGTTATCTGAATGGCATTCCGGAAGATTCCCGCGCGGCGAGCGGAAGCCGTTTCCTTAAACCAGAACAGATTACCGCCGACAAACTGGAAAAAGTTCGCCGGTTGAATGAACTGGCTGCACGACGGGGCCAAAAATTGTCTCAGATGGCGCTCGCCTGGGTGCTGCGTAACGATAACGTTACCTCGGTACTGATTGGCGCCAGCAAACCGTCGCAAATCGAAGACGCCGCAGGAATGCTGGCCAATCGCCGTTTTTCGGCGGCGGAATGTGCAGAAATTGACGCTATTCTGGAGGGGCGGTTTTAGCAAAAAATGCTCTCCTTCATGATTTAAGAGTTAAGGCGATGAAACAAATCTTTACTGCTTTGTAATATTGCATTAACAGGCCGGCGACGGCTCGATCGTGAAGGAGAGAAAGTATGTTCAGGTCACTGATTCTGGCGGCAGCCTTGCTGGCTTTTACACCGCTTACCGCGAATGCGGGCGAAATCACCCTGTTGCCCTCAATAAAATTACAGATTGGCGATCGCGATGATTACGGTAACTACTGGGACGGTGGTCGCTGGCGCGACCGTGATTACTGGCACAACCATTATGAATGGCGTAAAAATCGCTGGTGGCGCCATGACAACGGCTATCATCGCGGCTGGGATAAGCGTAAAGCGTATGAACGCGGTTATCGGGAAGGCTGGCGCGATCGCGACGATCATCGCGGGCGAGGCCGGGGTCACAAACATCATCACTAAGCCTCCTGCTGAATAACAGCCCGATGACGCCCACGCATCGGGCCTGCTATCTTTCTGTCTTTATGACAACCCCATCACCGTTCCAACCAGCAACCAGATATTCAGGGCGACGACCAGCACGACAATTATCCAGCCAATCTGTTTTACCCGCCGCGTGTTCACCAGCTCGCCCATTAGCGTAGCGTTACTGGTGAAAATCAGGAGCGGCACCAGCGCCAGCGCAATACCAAAACTCAGCAGCACCTGACTCATCACCAGAATTCGGGTAGGGTCCAGCCCCATCAAAATCACAATAAATGAGGGCAGCATGGTAATGGTGCGCCGTACCCACAGCGGAATGTGAAAACGGACAAACCCTTGCATCACCACCTGCCCCGCCAGAGTCCCTACCACAGTGGAGGAAAGCCCTGCCGCTACCAGACTAAGACCAAACACCGTTGCCGCCGCATGGCTTAGTAACGGTTCCAGCGTCAGGTATGCCTGATCGAGGTCGGCGATGCCGGTGTGGCCGCTAAAATGAAACGCCGCCGCGGCGGTCGCCATCATTGCCAGATTGACAAAACCGGCAATCGTCATAGCAATAGCGACATCCCATTTCGTTGCTGAGTACCGTTGTTGCCGCGTTCCGCCGTGCAGATGCTGTGTTAATGACGAGTGCAGATAAATCACGTGCGGCATAATCGTCGCGCCAAGCACGCCGGCGGCTAAGAATACGGCTTCCGGGTTCGGTAGCGCCGGGATAACCATTCCTTTGCCGAGCTGCGCCATATCAGGCTGAGAGAAAAACAGTTCCACAATGTAAGCGGCGGCGACAAAAAGCAGTAAACCGCCGATGACTTTTTCAAGCGGTTTTTGACCGCGGCGTTGTAACATTAAAATCAGAAACGTCGCGATACCGGTCAATACCGCGCCCTGTAATAAAGAGACGCCCAGGATCAGCTTAAAACCTATTGCTGCGCCGATAAATTCAGCTAAATCGGTGGCCATCGCGATGATTTCCGCCTGTACCCAGTAAAACCAGACTACCGGGCGCGGATAATGGTCGCGAATTTGCTCCGCCAGGTTCTTGCCCGTGGCGATTCCGAGTTTTGCCGAGAGGATTTGAATCAGCATCGCCATCAGGTTCGCCCAGACCACCACCCAGAGTAGCTGGTAGCCAAAGCTGGCGCCGGCCTGAATATTGGTCGCGAAGTTACCGGGATCGATATAACCAATCGCGGCAATGAACGCAGGTCCCATTAATGCGAGCCTTAGCTTGCGCGCCGCCCGTCCGCTGCTATTCTCTACGCGATTGTCAGTCATCTTTTGCCTCAAAAACATAGCCTTTGCTATGTTTCATGCTATGTTTATTGATAATGATTATCAAGTGCATTTCAATGGGTACGGGTGATTACTTTGATAGTGTGAAACGATAGACCGATACGATGACGACCTGTTTCAGAACAGTTTGGCTTAACATTACAAGATTAGCACACTGATATAACTTTTCATTTTCATATTCAGTACAGTAAAAGTGTATTACAGATCACTAATTTTGAATCTCGTCACAGGTCCTTATTATAGTGTGTGTTGGATCTCGTTTTCTTTACGGCTGTTG
The DNA here is from genome assembly GCF_046551895.1 of Salmonella sp. SAL03688. Taxonomy (NCBI): domain Bacteria; kingdom Pseudomonadati; phylum Pseudomonadota; class Gammaproteobacteria; order Enterobacterales; family Enterobacteriaceae; genus Salmonella; species Salmonella sp. SAL03688. The sequence continues at coordinate 185,979 of NZ_JBGDVI010000009.1, read as the reverse complement.
CATAGAATGTGCACGAAAATTAAACCTGCCTCATATTTGGAGCAAATATGGACCGCGTCCTTCATTTTGTCCTGGCGCTTGCCGTTGTTGCGGTACTCGCACTGCTGGTTAGCAGTGACCGTAAAAAAATTCGCATTCGTTACGTCATTCAGTTACTTGTTATCGAAGTATTACTGGCCTGGTTCTTCCTGAACTCGGATGTTGGCCTTGGCTTCGTAAAAGGTTTCTCCGAGATGTTTGAAAAACTGCTCGGATTTGCCAACGAAGGGACAAACTTCGTCTTTGGCAGTATGAACGATCAAGGTTTGGCGTTCTTCTTCCTGAAAGTATTGTGCCCGATCGTCTTTATTTCCGCGTTGATCGGTATTCTTCAGCATATCCGCGTTCTGCCAGTGGTCATCCGCGCTATTGGTTTCCTGTTGTCCAAAGTAAACGGTATGGGCAAACTGGAGTCTTTTAACGCCGTCAGCTCGCTGATCCTCGGCCAGTCTGAGAACTTTATCGCTTATAAAGATATCCTCGGCAAAATGTCCCGTAACCGCATGTACACCATGGCGGCGACCGCAATGTCTACCGTTTCCATGTCTATCGTGGGCGCGTATATGACCATGCTGGACCCTAAATATGTGGTCGCAGCGCTGGTTCTGAACATGTTCAGCACCTTTATCGTTCTGTCGCTGATCAACCCCTATGTCGTTGATGCCAGCGAAGAAAATATTCAGATGTCGAACCTGCATGAAGGCCAAAGTTTCTTCGAAATGCTGGGCGAGTACATTCTGGCAGGTTTTAAAGTGGCGATTATCGTCGCGGCGATGCTGATCGGCTTCATCGCGCTGATCGCGGCGCTGAACGCGCTGTTCGCAACGGTTACCGGTTGGTTCGGCTACAGCATCTCCTTCCAGGGCATTCTGGGTTACATCTTCTACCCGGTCGCATGGGTAATGGGCGTACCGTCCAGTGAAGCGCTGCAGGTAGGAAGTATCATGGCGACCAAACTGGTTTCCAACGAATTCGTGGCGATGATGGATCTGCAGAAAATCGCCTCTACCCTCTCTCCACGCGCTGAAGGCATTATCTCCGTCTTCCTGGTGTCCTTCGCGAACTTCTCTTCCATCGGTATTATTGCGGGCGCGATTAAAGGCCTGAACGAAGAGCAAGGCAACGTGGTTTCCCGTTTTGGTCTGAAACTGGTTTACGGTTCTACGCTGGTGAGCGTACTGTCCGCCTCTATCGCGGCGCTGGTACTGTAAGTCTGCGTTTAATGTAGAAACCGGGGAGCTATCCCCGGTTTTTTTATGCCGCTTATTTACCTAACGGGCGCGGGCGGCCAATCAGATATCCCTGCAAACTGTGTACGCCAAGCTGCAATAGCAGATCGCGCTGCGCAGGCGTTTCAACAAACTCAGCCACGACGCTCAACGATTTCGCTTTCGCTAAATCAGTGATGGATTTCACGATCATCGCATCCAGGGAGTCCGTCAGAATATCTTTTACGAAACAACCGTCGATTTTAATGATGTCCGCCTTGAGGCGTTTTAGCCGTTCATAGTTTGCATAGCCGGTGCCGAAATCATCAATGGCGATTTTTAGGCCAAACTTACGCAGCTGGTTGATATTGTGCATACTGATTTCGGAATGAGAGAAGGCCTGTTCTTCAGTAATTTCGATGATGACCGAAGCAGGCGGGACGCCATAGCGTTTAAAAAGCTGCATAATGCGCGACGCCGTCTCTTTTTGCAGCAGCGTCAGCGGCATCAAATTAACCGAGAAACGCGCCCCCTGCTCCGCCGAAGGATGCGCGGACAACCATTGCAGGAGCGCTTCCATCACCTGCATATCAAACCGTACACTCAGGTTAAACTGGGCGATAAGCGGAATGAACTGATTGGGCATCATGATACCGTCGTCGCACCGAAGCCGCGTCAGAATCTCGTCATACCCTTTTCCCTGCGCGTCGCGAATGGGTTGCGCATACAAAACTAGCGCGCCGCGCTCCAGCGCCTGACGGATTTTCTGCAACCGCAGCACCCGTTCCGTCGTCTGCCCGGAAGCGGCTTCAATACTCTGGGTCAGTGCAAGCACCCGACGATGCGAGCAGGATTGCTCCGCCAGCCAGCTTAATTGCCCCAACAGCGGTTGCAAGGTTTCCTGGCGACCATCGAATGTTCCCCACGATGCGCCGTATTCCATGTCCAGACCGGTATTGTTCCAGTAAATTTTGCGGTTATTAAGCACATTGAGCATATATTGCAGGCGGGCTTCCGTCTCCGGTCCCGTCAATACCAGCAATAATTCACTGCCCGGCAGATGGAAAATTTTCTCCTTTTCCAGCAGCAGCGGCTGCAACACGCGAAACACCTCGCGTTCGCAATGCACGCGCATCTGCATACCGTAATGACGGCTCAGAAATTCCAGGTTTTCCATGCGTAAATAACACACGCTTTGCCCGGCATCCTGTAAAAGAAACTGCTCCAGCGCACGCAGGTTAGGCAGTTGCGTCAACGGATCGGTCAATGCCTGCGAGTGCCACTGTCGATTCAACCATTCGCTACGCTGATTAATCCGCGCCATGTACAACAAACAAATACTAAAAGAAATGAGAACTGAAAGGATAAATGCCAGCGAATATTCTGAGCCCACGCCCTGCAGAAAATTGCGGTTATAGCTAAGCAGGAATAGCGCAGTGAGAGCCCAACTAAAATTCAACAGCGGATAGCTGATTTTCCCCACGCCGATGGTAAATCCAATGAACAGGACTGGCACCAGATAGCCAGCAATATACTTTGTCTCGAAAGGCGTACACAGCACCGCTAATAGCGTCGCCAGAGTGGCAAACCAGAGAAGCGTAAACAGGCGTTTTTCTTTGGCGAGATAAGGAGCGACATCCCTCCGCCAGAAAATACGAATATAGTGCGGGCTGACTATCATCCGCAGCGGATAATAGAAAAAGAGGGTAAAAATAAGCGCGGCAGAAATCAGACTCAATAAATCAACAATCGAGAAAATAGCGGTGCCGGTGCCAAAGAAGGTAGAGATGGTCACCGGGAAAGCCAGGTAGTGCCCCGCCAGATGCATACTGATTTTTATGCCAAACGGCGTCATTAACCCTAACCAGAAAACGCGTAGCCAGATGCCTTGGTTGGGTATTCCGTAGCGCCAGCGCGCGCCCAGCTGCCAGCGTACGATAGCGCAAACCAGCAACACGGGAAACGTCTGGCAAAATAGCAGCACCATCGCCTGTGGCAGAGGTAAATGAAAATTCCATTCATTAGTCAACATCATTCCGCCTACCATCGGCGCGACGCCACGGCGGCCAAATAAGAACAGCACGGAAAACATGACGCAGAGCGGTAGCCAGGCCAGAAAGATATAGCTGGAATCAATTGTGGCGCGGGGAGAAATGAGACGAGATAGCAGAATAGCCGGAACGGTCAGGCAGAAGGCCAGTAAGAATATTTTTATATTTTTTAATACGTTACACTTATCCGGCATTGCTTTAATGCTCACATCATTATATAAGGCGCATGAATAATAAGTATATTCGCATTATGAAGCAATCTAACAAAAGCTCATATTGACCGCAAAAGCAGCGGCAAACAAACGCACCTGAAGAGCAGCTCAGACGCCATGAATTTTGTGACAAAAAGCAAAAACCCCCGCTTTTCAGCGAGGGTTTGAATGTTGGTGGAGCTAAGCGGGATCGAACCGCTGACCTCTTGCATGCCATGCAAGCGCTCTCCCAGCTGAGCTATAGCCCCATAATGCTTTTACGTATACGCCAAATTTATCGGGAGTAAATTTGGTGGAGCTAAGCGGGATCGAACCGCTGACCTCTTGCATGCCATGCAAGCGCTCTCCCAGCTGAGCTATAGCCCCACTACGTAAAGCTTGTCGAGTTGACGGGCGGCATCATATGAATTCCCTCGGCATGTGTCAACGGCAAAATGAACTTGCCGAATTCAATCGCTGAAAAAGCATTCAAATAAAGGACATTGCGGCACAACTCGCATTCAGTAGTTAAACACGTCACGGTTTCGACTAAAATGGTGCTATAAAATGAACCACTAATTAACCCCACGACTATTCAGGGAATCGTTATGTTCAAGGAACGGATGACGCCAGAAGAACTCGCTAATCTCACCGGTTACAGCCGACAAACCATCAATAAATGGGTACGGAAAGAAGGCTGGGCAACATCGCCCAAACCTGGCGTCCAGGGCGGTAAAGCCCGTCTGGTTCATGTAAACGAACAGGTTCGTGAATATATCCGCAGCGCTGAACGTTCAGTTGACCATCACGCAGACACATTCACGCCTGCCAGCAACGCATCGCTTGAAGCGCTGCTCATGACGCTCGCCAAAGAGATGACCTCATCCGAGCAGAAACAGTTTACCTCTCTCCTCGTGCGTGAAGGGATTACCGGTTTGTTACAACGCTTAGGGATACGCGATAGCAAATAATATGAAAAGATTACGCAGTAAAATGACCACTGAAGAGCTGGCTGAATGCCTCGGCGTGGCCAGACAAACCGTCAATCGCTGGATCAGAGAACAACACTGGAAAACCGAAAAATTTCCCGGCGTCAAAGGCGGACGCGCAAGACTCATCCATATTGATGCCAGCGTGCGGGAGTTTATTCTCAATATTCCGGCTTTTCGCAAACTGCCTGCGTTTTATCAGGCGGAAGAGGCTTTCGCAGAATATGCGAACGCGGCGCACAGTCACGCTTATCGACAAATTATTGATGCCGTTGAAAATATGTCTGCTCAGGAACAGGAAAAACTGGCGCTGTTTTTATCACGGGAAGGTATTCGCGGATTTCTGACGCGTTTAGGTATCAATGAGGCGGACTAACAAATAATAAACGGCAGGCGTCTGCCCTGCCGTTTATTCTGTTTCAGCTGGCGTTACTGCTGACTTTCACGCTCGGCGATAAAGCCCAGCGCTTTGTTGATACGCTCAATGCTGCGGGTTTTACCAATCGCATGTACGGTGACATCCAGCGCAGGCGACTGCCCGGCACCGGTCACAGCCACACGCAGCGGCATCCCTACTTTACCCATCCCCACTTCCAGCTCATCCGCCGTGGCCTGAATCGCGTGGTGGACGTTTTCTGCTGACCAGTCCGTAATCGCCGACAGCTTGTCGCGCACCACTTCCAGCGGCTGACGCGCCACCGGGCGGAGGTGTTTTTTCGCCGCATCGGCGTCAAACTCGCTGAAGTCTTCATAGAAGTAGCGGCAGCTCTGCGCCATCTCTTTCAGAGTTTTGCAGCGTTCGCCCAGCAACTTCACCAGCTCAGCAAGCTGCGGGCCGTTACGGGTGTCGATATTTTCCTGCTCGATATGCCACTGCAAATGCGTCGCCACATATTCCGGCGCCAGCGTATTGATATAGTGGTGGTTCAGCCACAGCAGTTTATCGGTGTTGAACGCGCTCGCAGACTTGCTCACCGCACCGAGGGAGAACAGCTTGATCATCTCTTCGCGGGTGAAGATTTCCTGATCGCCGCTGGACCAGCCCAGACGCACCAGATAGTTCAGCAACGCTTCCGGCAGATAACCGTCATCGCGATACTGCATCACGCTCACCGCACCGTGACGTTTAGACAGCTTTTTACCGTCGTCGCCGTTAATCATCGACACATGTGCGTACATCGGCACCGGCGCGTTTAACGCTTTCAGAATGTTAATCTGGCGCGGAGTATTGTTGATATGGTCTTCGCCACGAATCACATGGGTAATTTCCATATCCCAGTCGTCCACCACCACACAGAAGTTGTAGGTTGGGGAACCGTCGGTACGACGAATGATCAGATCGTCCAGTTCCTGATTGCTGAATTCGATCGGGCCACGGATCTGATCATCAAAAATAACGGAACCGTCCTGCGGGTTGGCAAAGCGCACCACGCATGGCTCATCGTCGGCATGATGTTCGTGGCTGTGACGGCAACGCCCGTCATAACGCGGCTTCTCGCCTTTCGCCATCTGATCTTCACGCAGTTGCTCCAGACGCTCTTTAGAGCAGTAGCATTTATAGGCCGTTCCCGCCTCCAGCATCTCGTCAATCACCGCGTTATAGCGATCAAAACGTTTGGTCTGGAAATATGGGCCTTCGTCCCATTCCAGGTTCAGCCAGTTCATACCATCCATGATGGCTTCAATGGCTTCCGGCGTGGAACGCTCAAGATCGGTGTCTTCAATACGCAGCACGAATTCACCGCCGTGGTGACGTGCGAAAAGCCAGGAATAAAGAGCAGTACGCGCGCCGCCGACGTGCAGATAACCTGTCGGGCTAGGCGCGAAGCGAGTTTTGATTTTCATGAAATGGCCTTACGTTTATAAAGATGCCGACAACCGGCAAATCCTGGAAAGATGAATAGCCTTGTATTCTATCACTGTGGCTTGATTCCTCAATGTTGATCCGGTCAGAACGCTGCGCTTTGCTATTTCCGTATAGAAATCATGCAGTGCGGGGTAATTCACGATCGTTTTGTTTAATTTTACGACGAACAAACAAAAACTTTAGAAAATGCGTTGACTCATTTTCAACTCTCCCTATAATGCGACTCCACACAGCGGGGGTGATTAGCTCAGCTGGGAGAGCACCTCCCTTACAAGGAGGGGGTCGGCGGTTCGATCCCGTCATCACCCACCAACTACTTTATGTAGTCTCCGCCGTGTAGATAAGAAATTGAGAAGTGGGTGATTAGCTCAGCTGGGAGAGCACCTCCCTTACAAGGAGGGGGTCGGCGGTTCGATCCCGTCATCACCCACCACTTTCTCGCCAGCTAAATTTCTTATTGTGAAGTACCGAAGTGGGTGATTAGCTCAGCTGGGAGAGCACCTCCCTTACAAGGAGGGGGTCGGCGGTTCGATCCCGTCATCACCCACCACTTCGGGTCGTTAGCTCAGTTGGTAGAGCAGTTGACTTTTAATCAATTGGTCGCAGGTTCGAATCCTGCACGACCCACCAATGTAAAAAAGCGCCCTAAAGGCGCTTTTTTGCTATCTGCGATATGTTCGGGTCTTGCCTGATGCGCTGCGCTTATCAGGCCTACAGACGACACCGCACACGTAGGCCGGATAAGACGTTAGTCGCCATCCGGCGCAGACGACACCGCACGCGTAGGCCGGATAAGACGTTAATCGCCATCCGGCACAGACGACACCGCACACGTAGGCCGGATAAGACGTTAGTCGCCATCCGGCACAGACATCATACCGTCAACGCCGCCACCAGTTTCTCCAGTGCTGGCGTTGCCTGCTGCTGGTCATACACAATATACAAATCCGCCGGAATACGTTCCTCTAACGGACGGAACACCACACCCGGCCAGCTCATTTGCGCATAGCCATCAGCCATCAACGTAATCCCGATCCCCATACTGATCATCGCCAACACCGTTTGCGGCTCAACCACTTCCCGAATAATCATTGGCGAGAAACCCGCCTGTTGGCATACACGTTGTAAAAATCCCCAATCAGAATGTACGGAAGGCAACGTAACAAAATATTCATTGCGCAACGCCGCCAACGGCACAGAATCTCTGGATGCCAGATCGTGATCTTCCGGAACTGCAACCATGAATGCAGATTCATGCAAACGTATGCTGGTAAAACCGACTGCTGGTTCGATAGCCATACGCCAGATCCCTGCATCAAGTTCCCGACGCTCTAACAACGCCATTTGCATACCTGGAGACTTTTCGCGAAAAAGTACTTCAACATTGGGATTTGCTTTCAAAAAGTGACGCATCGCAGGACGCATTCTTCCCCACAGCGCCGTACCAACCACACCCAGTTCAATGCGCCCCGCTTCACCGCGACCAATCTGCTCCACTCGCGCCAGCGCCTGATTTGCATTGGCTAACAAGCGACGTGACTCCTCCATTAAAACTTTCCCGGCATGGGTTATGCAACGCTGCGGGAATGACGAATAAACAGCAATGTACCCAGTTGCTGTTCAAGTTCTTTGATATGGATACTCAAGGGAGGTTGTGACATATTTAACCGGGCAGCAGCCCGGCCAAAATGCAATTCTTCTGCAACAGCGAGGAAATAACGTAATAGCTTTAGATCAATACGATGGGCTCGTTCCATCACTATCGCACTCCAGGAATAAGGGATAACGTCTGGAATTTACCATATTACCTAGTAAAAAATAGATTTAACGACAAGATACCCAATATACATAAATACAATAGATAATACCCCGGGTAAAACATTTGGTGCGGGAATAGGTATACGGCATAAAGTAAAAAATGCGCCAATACCAAATCCAATACCGGAGGAGAGAATAATTTCTTTCATGCTGTGTCCTTGTTCATAAAAATGGACTGGCGAACATCCTCTCGCCAGTCAAATAAAATTAATGTGCTAATGATTTGGTCGACAGTTTTTCTGGATGGTGCTGATATTTAAAGAACAATGCAAAAATAACGGCCAATGCCAGAGCGTAGGCGGCAAAGACCAGCCAGATGGTTTGCCAATCTTTTACGCCATCAATAGAAAAATAATCCACGGCCATACCGCTTAAAAGAGACCCAATCCACGCCCCCACGCCGTTAACCATGGTCATAAACAACCCCTGCGCGCTGGCGCGAATACTTGAGTCCACCTCCTGCTCTACAAATACTGACCCTGAGATGTTGAAGAAATCAAATGCGCAGCCATAAACAATCATCGACAGCAGCAGTAGCACAAAGCCAAACGGGGATGGATCGCCAAAGGCAAAGAAGCCGAAACGCAGCGTCCACGCCAGCATACTCATCAGCATTACCGTTTTAATACCAAAGCGTTTAAGGAAGAACGGAATGGTGAGGATAAAGCCCACTTCCGCCATCTGCGAAACTGAAAGCAAGATAGAGGGATACTTCACCACAAAACTATCGGCAAACTCAGGATTACGGGCAAAATCATGCAGGAATGGATTACCGAAGACATTGGTAATTTGCAGCACCGCCCCCAACATCATCGCAAACAAAAAGAAGATTGCCATGCGTGGATTTTTAAACAGAACAAAAGCATCCAGTCCGAGCTTACTGGCAAGCGTGGTGTTCGCCTTCTTCTCGGCTACCGGAATTTTCGGTAACGTCAGCGCATACAGGGCCAGCAATAGCGATGCGCCAGAAGCGATGTATAATTGCGCACTGCTCAGTTCCAGCCCCATCAGGCTCACCGTCCACATCGCAACAATAAAACCTATTGTGCCGAAAACGCGCACAGGCGGAAATGACGTTACCGGATCCTGACCTGCTTTCGCCAGACAGGAGTACGAAACGCTATTGGATAATGCAATCGTTGGCATATACGCCATCGCATTAACCAACATCACCCAGAACATCATCTGGGGATCGGTAACGGTGGTGGCGTACAATAACGCCCCCGCGCAAACCAGATGGCAAAGCATGTAGGCTCGCTCAGCGCGCAGCCATTTATCAGCAATGATCCCCATAATGCCCGGCATGATAATCGCTGCCAACCCTTTTGAGCTGTAGACCATACCGACATTCGCGCCGGTAAAATCCAGAGTGTTGATCATGTAAGAGCCCAGGGTAACCAGCCAGCTCCCCCAGATAAAATATTGCAAGAACGACATGACTTTTAAGCGGGACGTAATACCCATTTTTTATTCCTTGCCGTGAGATAAAGCCCCAATACGGGGCCGTAGTCATTGTGTTTAGGCCAGCTTATGTAAAAAGCCGCAAATCAGATTGATAAAGTTCTGCCGGGAAAGTTCAGCCGCCGCCAGCGTTTGCGCATGGGAGAGTTTTACATCGCCCAGCCCTTCCGCCAGATTGGTGATCGCTGAGACGGCAACAACTTTGAGACCACAATGACGTGCGCTAATCACCTCAGGGACAACGGACATTCCGACCACATCGCCGCCAATAATCTGCATCATGCGGATTTCTGCCGCCGTTTCGAAGTTCGGACCCGGATAAGAAACAAATACGCCTTCAGTGAGGGGGAATCCCTCCTCTGCCGCAACGGACTGAAGCATGGCGCGATAATCCGCGTCATAAGCATTAGCCAGCGAGAAGAAGCGATCGCCATAACGATCATCGTTTGGCCCCACCATCGGCGTACCGGGCATCGTATTAATGTGATCGCTAAGCGCAACCAGGCTACCCGACCCCACTTCCGGACGCAGAGATCCTGCCGCATTGGTGCAGAACAACACTTCACAGCCCAGTAATTTCAACGTGCGAATGGCATCGGTCATCACCGCCATTCCACGCCCTTCATAAAAATGTCCTCGGCCTTTCATACAGGCCACCGGAACCCCCGCCAGATGGCCGAGCACCAGTTCACCAGCATGGCCGTGTACGGTGCTGACGGGAAATCCCGGCAATTTCTCGTAAGAAATGGCTACCGCATCTTCGATTTGATCCGCCAGAGCACCCAACCCGGAGCCTAAAATAAACGCGACTCGCGGGGTAAATGCCGGTTTATGTGCATGAATAATATCAATACAATACTCAGGATTATGAGAAAAAAGAGCGTGAGGCATAAGTTTCCTTGTTCTATCGGATTTAATTTGACTCCTTTTTATAACGACCATCGCCCCTTGCTGACCAATACACTTTTCACGTGTCATCAATAGCCATTTAATATCGATAGATTTAGATCGCTTCTGTATTAATACAGAGGGAAAACAATATTGGTTTTTGCTTGCACTTCATATTAACAATATGCCGCTTTCATATTTATAAATTGCCTCTTTTTAATTAACCCATTAATAATTATCGGCATAGGGAAATATGCTATGAAAAAAATTCTTACTCTGACGCTTTCTTCTTTACTCATTATTCCCGCACTCACCCATGCGGAATTTAAAGGCGGGTTCGCCGATATCGGCCTCCATTACCTCGACTGGACATCAGACACCACGGAAAAAACCAGTAAAAAATCCCATAAAGATGATTTTGGGTACCTGGAACTGGAAGGCGGAGCGAATTTTAGCTGGGGAGAAATGTACGGGTTCTTCGACTGGGAAAATTTTTACAATGGCCGCCACGCTAAACCAGGCAGCGAACAGCGTTACACCTTTAAAAATACCAACCGTATTTATCTGGGCGATACAGGATTAAACCTCTATCTCCATGCCTACGGGACGTACGGTTCACCTCATCGCGCTAATTTCCATGATGACATGTTTCTCTATGGTTTAGGCTATAACTTCACAGGTAACGGTTACTGGTTTAAACCCTTCTTTGCCAAACGTTATACCGATCAGACCTACTACACAGGCGATAATGGTTATGTATTAGGTTGGGTGGCCGGCTATAGCTTCTCGTTGGGTAGTGAGAAATTCAGCGTAACGAACTGGAATGAGTATGAGTTTGACCGCGATGCGTCCTACGCTGCGGGCAATGGCGGGAAAGATGGCATTAATGGCGCAGTAGCGCTGTGGTGGAATGCGACTCCTCACCTGACCGCAGGAGTACAATATCGTTACGCTGATAATAAGTTAGGAGAATCCTTCCTGCAGGATGGCATTATTTATTCCATCAAATACCTGTTTTAACACACAGCCCTGTCAAAAATGGCAGGGCAAGACCGCACCTCACACACGGACAGATAGATATTTATAGCTGATACAGCGGATCTTTCGCCCTCGCGGCGGTTAATTCGCTGGCCTGAGTACGCACCACGTCCCACAACGCCTGCGCCGCCGTGGAGAGCGATCGGTTTTTTCGCCGCGCCAGCATGAGCTGCCTTTCAACTACGGGCGTCAGCCGTTTAACCTGTAAGTGGCTGCCCTGCGGGAGCGGTAACGCCAGCGCGGGCAGCACGCTGATGCCGATTCCCGCTTCCACCATTGGAAAAAGCGTGGCCGGGTGACCAATCTCCTGCACGATATCCGCCTCAATAGCAAAATGGGCCAGCGCCGCATCAATCAGCGGTCGACTGCCGGAAGCATAATCCTGTAAGACCAGCGAGGCCTGTTTAAGATCCTGCCAGCTCACCCATTCCTGATGCGCCAGCGGATGATCCTGGCGACACAACAGTAAAAAAGGCTCTGATAAGATGGCTTCACACTGTAAATCCACCGCTGCGCCGGGATCGATAACGATGCCAAAATCCACTTCACCCTGGCGGATGCTCTCCAGCACCCACTGCTGCGGACGATCGTGCAATACAAAATCAATAGCGGGATAAAGTGAATTACTTTGGGCAATGCATTGCGGAATAAGATGCGCAGAAATGGTTTGGCTCGCGGCAACGCGCACGGTGCCGGTTAATTGTGTCCCTACTCTGCCTGCATCGCGCAGTATGCTGTTCAGTTCATCAAGCACCCGCTCCAGACGCGTCGCCAGTTGTTGCCCCGCCTCGGTCAGCACCACCTCACGCGTAGTGCGATCCAACAGTCTGACGCCGGTTTGCCGCTCCAGCTCTTTTACGCTATGACTGACCGCAGACTGGCTCAGTCCAATCCTGTCCCCTGCCCGACTGAAACTTTTGGCCTGGGCGACGGTAATAAAAATACGCAGTTGACGCAGTGAATAGTTCATCGACTAGATTCATATATAGATGCAATAAATCAATTTTATTTCTCAAAGCGAAAAACGCAAAATAGCTGCACCGACTTTCAGGAGTTTTTATGAAACTTTTTCGTATCCTTGACCCTTTCACGCTGACACTTATCACCGTGGTACTACTGGCCTCTTTTTTCCCGGCGGAAGGCGGCTTTGTGCCTGTCGTTGAAGGCATTACGACAGCGGCCATCGCTCTGCTGTTTTTTATGCATGGCGCGAAGCTTTCACGTGAAGCGATCATCGCTGGCGGCAGCCACTGGCGGTTGCATCTGTGGGTCATGTGCAGCACTTTTGTGCTCTTTCCTGTCCTCGGCGTACTGTTTGCCTGGTGGGCGCCTGTCAATGTCGACCCTATGCTCTACAGCGGCTTTCTGTATCTGTGCATTTTGCCCGCCACCGTGCAGTCTGCGATTGCGTTTACTTCACTCGCGGGTGGTAACGTCGCGGCCGCGGTGTGCTCAGCGTCTGCGTCCAGTCTGCTGGGCATTTTCCTGTCGCCGCTGCTGGTCGGTCTGGTAATGAATATTCATGGCGCGCAGGGCAGTCTGGAAGAGGTGGGCAAAATTATGCTGCAACTGCTGCTGCCTTTTGTGCTGGGACACCTGTCTCGCCCGTGGATCGGCAACTGGGTCGCGCGCAACAAAAAGTGGATCGCGAAAACAGATCAGACCTCTATTTTGCTGGTGGTCTACTCGGCGTTCAGCGAAGCGGTGGTCAACGGCATCTGGCACAAAGTCGGCTGGGGATCGCTGCTGTTTATCGTCGTGGTCAGCCTCATACTGTTGGCGATCGTCATCGCCATTAACGTCTTTGTCGCCCGTAAATGCGGCTTCAATAAAGCCGACGAAATCACTATTGTTTTCTGCGGTTCGAAAAAAAGCCTGGCCAACGGGATCCCGATGGCCAATATTCTGTTTCCGACGTCAGTGCTGGGTATGATGGTATTACCGCTGATGATCTTCCACCAGATCCAACTGATGGTCTGCGCAGGGCTGGCGCGGCGCTACAAACGCCAGACCGAGAAGTTACAGGCGCAGCAGGAAAGCCGCGCCGCGAAAGCTTAAAGCGGGCGTTTCAGGGGCTGCACCAGTTGCGTCAGCCCCTCGGTTTTAATCAGCAGCGTGATTTGCATCAACTCCCCCAGTTTACCCGCCGGAAACTGATCTTTACGGGCAAACCACAGCAAATACTCTTCCGGAAGGTCGATCAATCGACGTCCCTGATATTTGCCGAACGGCATCACGGTGTTGGCGATTTCAACCAGCTGCTCTTTTTCCATCTCAGGCATCCAGTAAGCGGATCATTTCCGCTTCATCAATGACATTGATGCCCAGTTCCTGCGCTTTGGCAAGTTTGGAACCCGCCGCTTCACCGGCAATCACCAGATCGGTTTTCTTCGATACGCTGCCTGCCACTTTCGCGCCCAGCGCCACTAAACGCTCTTTAGCGTCATCGCGAGACATCTGGTTCAGGCTACCGGTTAGTACCACGGTTTTACCGGCAAACGGGCTATCAATCTCTTGCACATTAATGACTACCGGCGCGGGCCAGTGCACCCCTTCCGCCAGTAGCTGCCCAATCACGTCACGATTACTCTCTTCGGCAAAAAAGTTAAAGACGTGCGTAGCGACCACAATCCCCACGTCAGGTACTTTCTGCAACTCGTCAATGGTGGCGGCCTGCAGCGCCTCCAGCGTGCCGAAATAAGCCGCCAGCCCCGCCGCCGTCGCTTCACCCACTTCACGGATGCCCAGCGCATAGAGAAAACGCGCAAAGGTCGTCGCTTTGGCTTTTTCCAGCGCGTTAACAACATTTTGCGCGGACTTTGGCCCCATTCGGTCCAGGCCGGTCAGTTTACCCGCCGTCAGACGGAACAGATCCGCTGGCGTATGGACATACTCCCTTTCCACCAGTTGGTCGATGATCTTATCGCCCATCCCGTCTACATCCATCGCCCGGCGCGACACAAAATGTTTCAGCGACTCTTTACGCTGCGCGCCGCAAATCAGCCCGCCGGTACAACGGGTAACGGCTTCGCCTTCAACGCGCTCTACGTCCGATCCGCACACCGGACAGTGCGTTGGAAACACAATCGGACGCGTCTCTTCGGGGCGTTCGGACAGAACCACGTTGACCACCTGAGGGATCACATCGCCTGCCCGACGGATAACCACCTTATCGCCAATGCGCAAGCCAAGCCGCTCAATTTCATCGGCATTATGCAACGTGGCATTGCTGACCAGCACACCAGCCACCTGAACCGGTTCCAGACGCGCCACCGGCGTAATCGCCCCGGTGCGCCCGACCTGAAACTCAACATCGCGCACAAAAGTCATCTGCTCCTGAGCAGGAAATTTAAACGCCACCGCCCAGCGCGGCGCGCGGGCCACAAAGCCCAATTGTTCCTGCAAAGCCAGCGAGTTGACCTTAATCACCACGCCGTCGATATCAAAACCGAGCGTGGGGCGATCTTTTTCGACGTTGTGATAAAAATCCAGTACCGCCTGGGGAGAATCGCACAGCGTCACGCGATCGCTGACCGGTAACCCCCACGCTTTAAATTGCAGCAAACGTCCCAGATGCGTATCCGGCAACTCGCCGCCTTCCAGAATACCGACGCCGTAGCAGAAAAATGTTAGCGGTCGCTTCGCCGTAATACGCGGATCGAGCTGACGCAGCGAGCCCGCCGCCGCGTTACGCGGGTTAGCAAACACTTTGCCGCCAGTGCGGCGCGCGTCTTCATTGATCTTTTCAAACCCGGCCTGCGGTAAAAATACCTCTCCGCGAACTTCAAGACGCGCCGGAATGTTATCGCCGTGCAGCTTTAACGGAATGGCGCGAATCGTGCGCACGTTTGAAGTAATATCTTCACCGGTGGTGCCGTCGCCACGCGTCGCAGCGCTCACCAGCACGCCGTTTTCATACAGAATGCTGACCGCCAGGCCATCCAGTTTTAGTTCGCAGCACCAGATGACATTTTCCGTGCTTTTTAGACGATCCTGCACTCGCTTGTTAAACGCCAGGAAGCTTTCTTCATCAAATACGTTATCGAGCGACAGCATCGGTACTTCATGGCGAATCTGGTTGAATGCCGTCAGCGGCGCCGCGCCAACACGCTGCGTGGGCGAATCCGGCGTGATAAGGTCCGGACGTTGCGCCTCCAGCTCTCGCAGTTCCCGCATCAGGCGGTCATATTCGGCGTCGGGAATCTCCGGCGCATCCATCACATGATACAGATATTCATGATGGCGAAGCGTGGTTCGCAGTTCTGTCAGTTGTTGTTCGATTGGTTCCATATCACACCATCAATGATAAAAAACCCCCGACAGGCGGGGGTTACGTTAAAAATGTCACACCTGCGTTAACCTCAGGCGTTAGCGTCCATCACCTCGCGGATGCGGTCCTGATATTCGCGCAGTTTCTGCGGCGTCATCATCCGACGCTGGTCATCCAGCACGACGCCGCCGACCTCATCAGCGATATGCTGCGCGGATTGCAGCATCAGCTTGAAATTCTGCAGCGCATCGCCGTAAGACGGTACCTGCATAAAGATAGTGACGCCAGGCGTAGTGAAGTCCGTCATTTCAGGATCGAACGTTCCCGGATTGACCATATTCGCGAGACTGAACAAGGCCGGGCCGCTGCCGTCCGGGCTCAAATGACGATGGAAAATATTCATATCGCCAAATTTAAAGCCTGACTGCTGAATACTGTTCAGTAACACTTCACCATTAAGCTCGCTGCCATGATGGGCCGCGACGTTCATAATGATGACCGCCTCTTTACGCTGCGGTTTTTCCACAACCGGCGCTTCTTCCACTACCGGTTCCGCCTCAACCACAGGTTCCGCAGGCTGGAAGGTTTGCGCTGATGGCGGCGGCGCGGGCTGCGCAACAGGCTGCGGCGCTTGCGACGGCGGTGCAGACTGCTGTTGCGGCGGCTGTACCGGCGGCGCAGATGGCTGAACCTGCTGAGGCTGCGGCGCAGGTTGGACCGGTTGCTGAACCGGCTGTTGCATCGGCGCTTGCGGCTGCGGCGGCGCCGCTGGACGCGGTTGCGCAGACGCATAAGGCGGCTGGTACTGGTGTTGCGGCGACTGACGAGGGGCATCATGCTCCTGCGACTGGCCGGGGGCATGATTTACGCGGTGAACACGAACTTCACCCACGCCTTCGTCTTCTTCGACATCGTCGTCATACGAGTCGTCGTCACGTTTCGATTTCATGCGTTTTAGTGGACGATCGCGGAACATAGAAGATCGTTCTTTACGGCTGGTCCAGAAACCATGTACCAGTAAAGCGATTATGGCGATCGCGCCAACAATGATTAATATCAGACGCAAATCCTGCATCATTATATTCTCTGTTGTTCTAACACCTTGCCACCACGGCAAACATTTACTCACTAAGAGTATTTGCCGATTACGTCAAGTGCAAGTGTACTGTTGGCTTTCGCAGCATAAAGATGAAGGAAAATGTGCTTTTTGCTGTTTTTTCGAACATTTCCGAACTATCCACCGTCTGATAACCGGGTAAGATATCCCACGTTTACCCAGGGCTTTAAGAAAAAGGAGTATGTCCTGAATATGGTTTCATCATCCACAACCGTACCACGTAGCGGCGTCTATTATTTCTCGCAAGGATGGAAGTTAGTCACCCTACCGGGAATCCGCCGCTTTGTTATTTTACCTTTGCTGGTCAACATTGTGCTGATGGGCGGCGCATTTTGGTGGCTGTTTACCCAGCTTGACGCCTGGATACCTTCGTTGATGAGTCATGTGCCGGACTGGCTGCAATGGCTGAGCTATCTGCTGTGGCCGATTGCGGTTATCTCTGTTCTGCTGGTCTTTGGCTATTTTTTCTCTACCCTCGCCAACTGGATCGCCGCGCCGTTTAACGGCCTTTTAGCCGAACAGCTTGAGGCGCGGTTAACCGGCGCAACGCCGCCAGATACCGGCATACTCGGCATCATGAAAGATGTACCGCGCATTATGAAACGTGAATGGCAAAAGCTGGCGTGGTATCTGCCGCGCGCTATCGTGCTGCTGGTTCTCTATTTTATTCCTGGCATTGGCCAAACCATCGCGCCGGTGCTGTGGTTTTTGTTCAGCGCCTGGATGCTGGCGATCCAGTATTGCGACTACCCGTTTGATAACCACAAAGTGCCGTTTAAAACGATGCGCGCCGCGTTGCGCACGCAGAAGGTGGCGAATATGCAATTTGGCGCGCTCACCAGCCTCTTTACGATGATTCCGGTGCTTAACCTGTTCATTATGCCTGTCGCCGTCTGTGGCGCGACGGCAATGTGGGTTGATTGCTGGCGTGCTAAGCACGCGTTATGGAAATAACGTAAAAATGTATAAATAAGAGATGGCTTATGCTGTCTCTTATTCCATACTGATAACCATTATTCCCCATCAGCATATAGATATGCGAAATCCTTACTTCCCCATATCTGGCTGGAAGGTATGCTGGGAAGGTATCCCAATTTCATACAGTTAAGGACAGGCCATGAGTAAGATTTATGAAGATAACTCGCTGACTATCGGTCATACGCCGCTGGTTCGACTGAACCGTATCGGTAATGGACGCATTCTGGCGAAGGTGGAGTCGCGCAACCCGAGCTTCAGCGTCAAGTGCCGTATCGGCGCCAATATGATTTGGGATGCCGAAAAGCGTGGCGTACTGAAACCTGGCGTGGAACTGGTGGAGCCGACCAGCGGCAACACCGGTATTGCGCTGGCGTATGTCGCCGCCGCGCGCGGTTACAAACTCACCCTGACCATGCCGGAGACCATGAGCATTGAACGCCGCAAGCTACTCAAAGCATTAGGCGCGAATCTGGTGCTGACCGAAGGGGCGAAAGGGATGAAAGGCGCTATTCAGAAAGCCGAAGAAATTGTCGCCAGCGATCCGCAAAAATATCTCCTGCTCCAGCAGTTCAGCAACCCTGCCAACCCGGAAATCCATGAAAAAACCACCGGCCCGGAAATCTGGGAAGACACCGATGGTCAGGTGGATGTGTTTATCTCCGGCGTCGGTACTGGCGGTACGTTAACCGGCGTCACGCGTTATATCAAAGGGACGAAGGGTAAAACCGATCTTATCACCGTTGCGGTAGAACCCACTGACTCCCCGGTTATCGCCCAGGCGCTGGCTGGTGAAGAAATCAAACCGGGCCCACATAAAATTCAGGGCATCGGCGCAGGCTTCATCCCGGGCAACCTGGATCTGAAACTGATTGATAAAGTGGTTGGCATCACCAATGAAGAAGCCATTTCTACCGCGCGCCGTCTGATGGAAGAGGAAGGTATTCTGGCGGGAATTTCTTCCGGCGCCGCGGTTGCTGCAGCGCTTAAGCTGCAGGAAGATGAAAGCTTTACCAATAAGAATATTGTGGTTATCCTACCCTCATCAGGTGAGCGTTATCTGAGCACCGCGTTGTTCGCCGATCTCTTTACTGAGAAAGAACTGCAACAGTGATGCCAACATGTTAAAAACGCGTAAAAAAGCACCTTTTTGGGTGCTTTTTTGTGGCCTGCTTCAAACTTTCACCTCACCTGGCATTGATTCACCCTGCCGGAACTGGTATTTAACCAGACTAATTATTTTGATGCGCGAAATTAATCGTTACAGGAAAAGCGTTAGCTGAATCGATTTTATGATTTGGTTCAAATCTTCCTTTCGCGGCATAATGTTTAATGACGAGCGAAACGTCAGCGGCCATAAGTTGCCAGCAACGGATTGCGTAGAACACCTTTTGTGTCGCGTCCCGTTTACGCCGGCGCTAACAATACAGGCTAAAGTTGAGCCGCCAGGCTAGACTTTAGTTCCACAACACTAAACCTATAAGTTGGGGAAATACAATGTTCCAGCAAGAAGTTACCATTACCGCTCCGAACGGTCTGCACACCCGCCCTGCTGCTCAGTTTGTTAAAGAAGCAAAAGGCTTCACTTCTGAGATTACTGTGACTTCCAACGGCAAAAGCGCCAGCGCGAAAAGCCTGTTTAAACTGCAGACTCTGGGCCTGACTCAAGGCACCGTCGTCACCATCTCCGCAGAAGGTGAAGATGAGCAGAAAGCGGTTGAACATCTGGTCAAACTGATGGCGGAACTCGAGTAAGTTTTTTTCCGGGTTCTTTTAAAAATCAGTCACAAGTAAGGTAGGGTTATGATTTCAGGCATTTTAGCATCCCCGGGTATCGCTTTCGGCAAAGCACTGCTGCTGAAAGAAGACGAAATCGTCATTGACCGGAAAAAAATTTCTGCCGACAAGGTTGATCAGGAAGTTGAACGTTTTCTGAGCGGTCGTGCCAAGGCATCTGCGCAACTGGAAGCGATCAAGACAAAAGCTGGTAAAACGTTCGGTGAAGAAAAAGAAGCCATCTTTGAAGGGCATATTATGCTGCTCGAAGATGAGGAGCTGGAGCAGGAAATCATAGCCCTGATTAAAGATAAGCACATGACGGCTGACGCAGCCGCACATGAAGTTATCGAAGGTCAGGCTACTGCCCTGGAAGAACTGGATGACGAATACCTGAAAGAGCGTGCGGCTGACGTACGTGATATCGGTAAGCGCCTGCTGCGCAACATCCTGGGTCTGGCCATTATCGATCTGAGCGCGATTCAGGAAGAAGTTATCCTGGTTGCCGCTGACCTGACGCCGTCAGAAACCGCACAGCTGAACCTGCAGAAAGTGCTGGGCTTCATCACCGACGCGGGCGGACGTACGTCTCATACCTCCATCATGGCGCGTTCTCTGGAACTGCCAGCGATCGTAGGTACCGGTAGCGTCACCTCTCAGGTGAAAAACGGCGACTATCTGATTCTGGATGCCGTAAACAACCAGGTTTACGTCAACCCGACCAACGATGTTATTGAGCAACTGCGCGCCGTCCAGGAGCAGGTTGCGACCGAGAAAGCGGAACTCGCAAAACTGAAAGATCTGCCGGCAATCACGCTGGATGGACATCAGGTCGAAGTTTGCGCCAACATCGGTACCGTTCGCGACGTTGAAGGCGCTGAGCGTAACGGCGCGGAAGGCGTTGGTCTGTATCGTACTGAATTCCTGTTCATGGATCGCGACGCGCTGCCAACGGAAGAAGAGCAGTTTGCCGCCTATAAAGCGGTCGCTGAAGCGTGCGGCTCGCAGGCGGTTATCGTCCGTACCATGGACATTGGCGGCGACAAAGAGCTGCCGTACATGAACTTCCCGAAAGAAGAGAACCCGTTCCTGGGCTGGCGCGCCGTGCGTATCGCCATGGATCGCAAAGAGATCCTGCGTGACCAGGTTCGCGCGATTCTGCGTGCCTCCGCTTTCGGTAAATTGCGCATTATGTTCCCGATGATCATCTCTGTTGAAGAAGTTCGCGCGCTGCGCAAAGAGATTGAAATCTACAAACAGGAACTGCGTGACGAAGGTAAAGCATTTGACGAAAGCATTGAGATTGGCGTGATGGTGGAAACACCGGCTGCGGCGACAATTGCGCGTCATTTAGCCAAAGAAGTTGATTTCTTTAGTATCGGCACCAATGATTTAACGCAGTACACCCTGGCAGTTGACCGTGGTAATGATATGATTTCACACCTTTACCAGCCAATGTCACCGTCCGTACTGAACTTGATCAAGCAAGTTATTGATGCTTCTCATGCAGAAGGTAAATGGACTGGCATGTGTGGTGAGCTTGCAGGCGACGAACGTGCTACACTTCTGTTGCTGGGGATGGGTCTGGACGAATTCTCTATGAGCGCCATTTCTATCCCGCGCATTAAGAAGATTATCCGTAACACGAACTTCGAAGATGCGAAGGTGTTAGCAGAGCAGGCTCTTGCTCAACCGACAACGGACGAGTTAATGACGCTGGTTAACAAGTTCATTGAAGAAAAAACAATCTGCTAATCCACGAGATGCGGCCCAATTTACTGCTTAGGAGAAGATCATGGGTTTGTTCGATAAACTAAAATCTCTGGTTTCTGATGATAAGAAAGACACCGGAACTATTGAGATTGTTGCCCCGCTCTCTGGCGAGATCGTCAACATCGAAGACGTGCCGGATGTAGTTTTTGCTGAAAAAATCGTTGGTGATGGCATCGCTATCAAACCAACCGGTAACAAAATGGTCGCCCCTGTTGACGGTACCATCGGCAAAATCTTTGAAACCAACCATGCGTTCTCTATCGAATCCGATAGCGGCATTGAGCTGTTCGTTCACTTCGGTATCGACACCGTTGAGCTGAAAGGCGAAGGCTTCAAGCGTATTGCTGAAGAAGGTCAGCGCGTGAAAGTTGGCGATCCGGTCATCGAGTTCGATCTGCCGTTGCTGGAAGAAAAAGCCAAGTCTACCCTGACTCCGGTTGTTATCTCCAACATGGATGAAATCAAAGAACTGATCAAACTGTCCGGTAGCGTGACCGTGGGTGAAACTCCGGTTATCCGCATTAAGAAGTAATTCTTGCCGCAGTGAAGAATGGCGCCTTTGGGCGCCATTTTTTTTGCCTGTACTTGCGCCGCCATCCGGCGATGGTGCGGCGCACTGCCTGATGGCGCTACGCTTATCAGGCCTACAAGGTTGCGAACATTTCAGCGCCAATCCACGGGTTACAACTGCGAGGTCACCGGGCGAAAGCACTTCTCGCGCATCAGGATCTTCATCCCATTCGGGCCACTCTCCAGCATCCTGCGTTCGGAATCGGACACTTGCAACTCGCACTGATAGCCGCCAGTGATGCCAAACATCGCCCGCGCTACGCAAATATCTTCCAGCGCGTCCAGCCCGCTCGTTTCAAAATGCCCCACGATACGTCCCTGCTGGCGAACCACCAGCCGATAACTCTTCATCGCGCCTCCCCTGCCGGCGGCAGAATTAACTCATCACAGCCACACTGCTGTGTCCAGGTCATCACCTCCAGCACGCGCTGCGCCGCATCTTTTGCCGCGGTCGTCAGTTTTTTTCCCTGCACAATACCGCTGACCAGCTCGGCGCAGAAGAGATCTCCCGTCCCTTTTAATTCCGTCGCCACCCGCGGATGGACAAAGACCTCCACGACCTGCGCAGTAACGACCGCAACCGTTATGGTCTCCAGAGATTCGCCCGGCGCGCTGGTGATAACCACCCATTTCAGCGTATCGGAAAGCAGCGATTGCGCCGCCGCCACCGCCTCTTCCAGCGTGCGACACGGTTTACCACTCAGCATCTCCAGCTCAAATACGTTCGGCGTTAGCCCCTGCGCCTGCGGCAACAAATGTGTGCGATAAGCCTGCGGAATTTCCGCCTGCACATACATTCCACTGTCGGTATCGCCAATGACCGGATCGACAAGAATACACACCTCCGGATGCGAAGCCCGGATCGCCATTAGCCACTTCGAAAGCAAGACAATTTGGTCTGCGCTGCCCATGTAACCGGTGGTAATCGCTTTTAATTCACGTAGCGCATCGCGCTCATTCAACGCCGTAAGGTAGCCTGCAAACCACTCGGCGGGAATAATGCCGCCATAAAAGGTTTTATAGTGCGGCGTATTGCTGAATAGCACCGTCGGGACCGCCGTCACGCGTAGTCCCTGCGCTTTAATGGCCGGAACAGCGATACTGTTGCCTACGCTGCCGTACACGACCTGTGACTGGACGGCGACGATATCGGTCTGTAACGCCCGATGGTTGTCGTCGAAGAGCACTGACTGAATATCACTCTCTTGTCCCATAAAATTTTCCTCTCGCTGGACAGCAGGCTACCGCCTCATTATCATTGTCATATGCTAAAATTCATTTTGTCATAGGTCAATAATGATCGACGGAAAAACCGCTAACGAAATTTTTGACAGTATCCGTCAACACATTATCGCCGGCACGTTACGGGCGGAGGATTCGCTCCCGCCGGTACGGGAGCTGGCAAGCGAATTAAAGGTGAACCGCAATACCGTCGCAGCGGCGTATAAACGGCTGATAACGGCGGGACTGGCGCAAAGTTTAGGCCGCAATGGGACGGTGATTAAAGGCAGTCCGTCTCCCGTAGCGCTGGAAGGCGGCGATCCGCATACGCCTCTGCACGACCTTTCCGGCGGCAATCCCGATCCGCAGCGTCTGCCTGACCTTAGCCGTTATTTTGCTCGTCTCAGCCGCACGCCGCATCTCTACGGCGATGCGCCCGTTTCCCCTGAACTACACGCCTGGGCGGCGCGCTGGCTACGGGATGCCACCCCCGTCGCAGGCGAAATTGATATCACCAGCGGAGCTATCGACGCTATCGAAAGACTGCTTTGCGCGCATCTGCTGCCGGGCGACAGCGTCGCGGTGGAAGATCCCTGTTTTTTAAGCAGTATCAATATGCTGCGCTATGCCGGTTTTAGCGCCAGCCCGGTCAGTGTGGATAGCGAAGGAATGCAGCCTGAAAAGCTGGAACAGGCGCTAAACCAGGGCGCGCGGGCAGTGATCTTAACGCCGCGCGCACACAACCCTACCGGCTGTAGCCTGAGCGCTCGCCGTGCCGCTGCGCTGCAAAATATACTGGCGCGTTACCCTCAGGTACTGGTCATTATCGACGATCACTTCGCTCTACTTTCTTCGTCGCCCTGGCAGTCGGTTATTGCGCAGACAACGCAACACTGGGCGGTGATACGCTCCGTTTCCAAAGCCCTCGGCCCTGATTTACGTCTTGCTATTGTCGCCAGCGACAGCGCGACCTCGGCAAAACTTCGGCTACGGCTAAATGCCGGTAGTCAGTGGGTCAGCCATCTGTTACAGGATCTGGTCTACGCCTGCCTGACCGACCCTGAGTATCAGCACAGGCTGGCGCAAACGCGGCTGTTTTACACCACCCGGCAACAAAAACTGGCCCGCGCCCTACAGCAATATGGCATCGCCATTTCTCCCGGCGACGGCGTGAATGCCTGGCTCCCGCTGGACACCCATAGCCAGGCTACCGCGTTTACGCTGGCAAAATCCGGCTGGCTGGTACGTGAGGGAGAAGCCTTTGGCGTAAGCGCGCCGTCTCACGGTCTACGTATCACGCTGTCGACATTAAATGACAGCGAGATCAACACGCTGGCGGCTGATATCCATCAGGCGCTAAATCGCTAACAGGAGAAAATAACGTGCGAGTTCATTTTGTTGTCCATGAGTCGTTTGAATCCGCTGGCGCTTATCTGAAATGGGCTGAAGATCGCGGTTATACCATTTCATGGTCGCGCGTCTATGCCGGAGAAGCGCTACCGCCCAATGCCGATGAGTTCGATATGCTCGTGGTATTTGGCGGTCCGCAGTCGCCGCGCACCACCCGCGAAGAGTGCCCGTACTTTGACTCTCGCGCCGAACAGCACTTAATTAATCAGGCGATTTCGGCCCGGCGAATGGTTATCGGCATTTGTCTTGGTTCACAGCTCATTGGCGAGGCGCTGGGCGCCGCTGTGTGCCAAAGTCCGGAAAAAGAGATTGGTCACTACCCTATTACGCTCACTGAAGCCGGTCTGCGGCATCCGCTTATCGCCCACTTTGGCCCCCCGTTAACCGTCGGCCACTGGCACAACGATATGCCAGGACTCACCGATCAGGCGACCGTGCTGGCCGAAAGCGAAGGCTGTCCACGTCAGATAGTGCAGTACGGCAATTTTGTCTACGGCTTCCAGTGTCATATGGAATTTACCGTCGAGGCGGTTGAAGGATTAATCCAACATTCGCAGCAGGAGCTGGCTGACGCGCAAGGGAAGCGTTTTATCCGCTCGGTTGCCGAGATGCGCGCATGGGATTACCAGCAAATGAATGAAAAGCTGTGGCGTTTTCTGGATGAACTCACGCTGGCGCACTCACAGAAATAACCACACCAGGAGTGCAACTTATTACCCGGCTAACGGTCTGAGGTGCAGTGATTATCGCATGAAAAAGGATTTTACCATGAAGAAAATTGTCTGCGCCGTCGTTGCGCTCCTGCTGACCCTACCCGCCTGGGCGAAGCTAAACGCCCATGAAGAAGCGCGCATTAACGCCATGCTGAATGCGCTGGCGCAGAAAAAGGATCTGACATTCGTTCGTAACGGTGATGCGCATAACTGCGAGGAAGCCGTATCGCACCTGCGCTTAAAACTGGGTAACACACGCAATCGTATCGACACCGCCGAACAGTTTATCGATAAAGTCGCGTCGTCGTCGTCCATCACCGGAAAACCCTATATCGTTAAAATTCCCGGTAAAAGCGATGAAAACGCGCAGCCTTATTTACATGCGCTTATTGCGGAAACGGATAAAACGCTATAACACACGGGTGTCATACGACGATGGCACCTCGTTTAAATCCCTGCCCCCTGGCTGAAATGCTCTTCACCAAACACGCCGGTAGACAAGTAACGATCGCCGCGATCGCAGATGATCGCCACCACTATCGCGCCGGGCGTGGCTCGTGCGACGCGTAACGCGCCCGCTACCGCGCCGCCGGAACTCACGCCGCAGAAAATGCCTTCACGAACGGCCAGTTCACGCATGGTGTTTTCGGCATCATTCTGGTGAATATCCAGCACCTGGTCCACCAGGCTGGCGTTGAAAATCCCTGGCATATACTCGGCAGGCCAGCGGCGAATGCCCGGAATACTGCTGCCCTCTTCCGGCTGCAAACCGACAATCGTCACCGGCTTTTTCTGCTCGCGCAGAAAACGCGACACGCCGGTAATGGTGCCGGTCGTGCCCATGCTGGAGACAAAATGGGTGATGCGACCTGACGTTTGCCGCCAGATTTCCGGGCCGGTGGTCGTGTAGTGGGCGTAGGGATTATCAGGATTATTAAACTGATCGAGCAGTTTGCCCTCGCCTCGTTCAGACATAGCGAGCGCTAAATCGCGCGCCCCTTCCATTCCCTGCTCTTTAGTGACCAGAATCAGTTCCGCGCCATAGGCCCGCATTGCCGCCCGACGCTCCTGGCTCATGTTGTCCGGCATCAACAGCTTCATGCGATAACCTTTCAACGCGGCGATCATCGCCAGCGCAATGCCAGTGTTGCCGCTGGTCGCTTCAATCAGGACATCGCCCGGTTTAATTTCCCCGCGCTTTTCCGCCTCGACAATCATCGATAGCGCCGCGCGATCTTTCACCGATCCTGCCGGATTATTGCCTTCCAGCTTGACCCAGATTTCACTGCCGTTATCCGGCCCCAGCCGTTGTAATTTGACCAGCGGCGTATTGCCGATGGTTTGTTCTAATGTATTCACGTTTTCAGCTCAATAAAAATGCCGGGTGGCGCTGTGCTTACCCGGCCTACAAAATCACGATATACGCTGTAGGCCCGGTAAGCGAAGCGCCACCGGGCGATAACTATGCAAATTAACCTATCAGGCAGACTCCGCAAGAGCAAGCACCTCATGGGGCTCAATACGCTGGTCGCCATGATAGAGACGTGCGTTCTGTAAGCCGACAAACAAACGCTCGCCGCGCTGCGGGACGTCGTCACCCGCCATCACCACCGTCAGCGGATCGTGATACCACCCCAGCGGCTGTACCACTAACTGTGTATAGTGACCTTTCGGGCTGGCCTCAATGACCTGTACTGGTAGCGGAGAATCCAGGCTGGTGCGGCGGCTAATATCCACCTCCCACGGACGCAGGAACAGATCGACCGGCCCCTGGTACGCGGGCGTATAACCCAGCGGCCAGCGATGCGCGCCAACGTGAAACTGCCCGCCGCGGACGGTGCCTGTCAGGCGGTTCACCTCGCCCATAAACTCCAGTACGAAGCGGGTTGCCGGTTCACGCCACACCCGATCCGGCGCATCAGCCTGTTCGATATTGCCCTGACTCATCACCACCACCCGATCCGCCACTTCCGTCGCTTCTTCCTGATCGTGGGTGACAAAGACGCTGGTGAATTTCAGTTCTTCATGTAGCTGGCGCAACCAGCGACGTAACTCTTTACGTACCTGGGCATCCAGCGCGCCAAACGGTTCATCCAGCAGTAGAATTTGCGGTTCTACGGCAAGCGCGCGCGCCAGCGCCACGCGCTGTTTTTGTCCGCCGGAAAGCTGGGCGGGGAAGCGATCCGCGAGGTGCGCCAGTTGCACCATCTCCAGCAATTGCGTCACTTTCGTTTTAATCGCCGCCGCAGTTGGGCGGTCGCGTCGCGGCAACACCGTCAGGCCAAAAGCGATGTTGTCAAACACCGTCATATGGCGAAACAGCGCATAGTGCTGAAACACAAAACCGACTTTACGCTCACGCGCGTGCAGGCGGCTAACGTCCGTACCGTGGAAACGAATATGGCCGCTGGACTGATGTTCCAGCCCGGCAATAATGCGCAGCAGCGTCGTTTTGCCGGAACCTGACGGCCCCAACAAGGCAACCATCTGGCCGGAAGGAATATCCAGCGAGATATCATTCAGTACCTGAGTACGACCAAACGATTTCTTAATTCTGGCGATCTCAATGCTCATGATTTTCCTCCTGTTGCGCGCGTTTTTCCTGATTCTCCAGACGCCATTGCAACATGCTCTTCAAAAACAGGGTAATAATCGCCATTAGCGTCAACAATGCGGCGGCGGTAAAGGAGCCGACGGTGTTGTAGTCCTGCTCCAGTAATTCAATCTGTAACGGTAGCGATAACGTTTCGCCGCGAATCGAGCCGGACACCACCGACACCGCGCCAAACTCGCCAATCGCGCGGGCGTTGGTTAATACCACGCCGTAGAGTAGCGCCCAGCGAATATTCGGCAACGTCACGCGGCGAAACATTTGCCAGCCGGATGCGCCCAGTAAAATCGCCGCCTCATCTTCCTGACTGCCCTGACTGAGCATCACTGGCACCAGTTCGCGCACCACAAACGGGCAGGTGACAAAAATAGTGACCAGTACCATCCCCGGCCAGGAGAACATCATTTGCAAATTATGCTCATCCAGCCAGCCGCCCAACGGGCCGTTGGAGCCATAAAACAGCAGATAAACCAGACCGGCCACCACCGGTGAGACGGCAAAGGGAATATCCAGCAGGGTCAGCAATAGCTGACGTCCGGGGAAGTTAAAGCGCGTCACCAGCCACGCCAGCAGAATGCCGAACACCAGATTCACCGGCACTGCGATCAAGGCAATCAACACCGTCAGCCAGATGGCGTGCAGCATGTCCGGATCGGCCAGATTTTGCAGTACCGGCATTAACCCTTTGCTGAACGCCTGCACGAAGATGTAAATCATCGGCACCAGCAGGATAAACGCCGAAACCAGCATCCCGACGCCAATCAGAAACCATTTTCCCCAGTTAATACGGGGGACGTCGTATCGCTTCAATTGAGTCACTTCCGCCATTAATGACCTACCACACGTCGACCAAAGCGACTTTGCAGAGTGTTAATTGAGAACAGCAGCAGCAGTGACGCCGCAAGGATCACCGAGGCAATGGCGCTGGCGGCTGGGTAATCAAACTCCTGCAAACGCACAAAAATCATCAGCGAGGTCACTTCTGTTTTCCAGGCGATATTTCCAGCGATAAAAATCACCGCGCCAAACTCGCCAAGGCTACGGGTAAAAGAGAGCGCCACGCCGGCAATCAGCGCAGGCGACAGCTCAGGCAGCACGACTTTGCGAAAACTTTGCAGGCGGGTGGCCCCCAGCGTTTGTGCCGCTTCTTCATATTCCGGCCCCAGCTCTTCCAGTACCGGCTGGACGGTGCGCACCACAAATGGAATGCTGGTAAAGGCCATCGCCACCGCAATACCGAGCCAGGTATAGGTCACTTTGATATCAAACTGCGCAAGAAACTGACCGTAGAAACCGTTCACTGAGAACAGCGAGGCCAGCGTTAACCCCGCCACCGCTGTCGGCAGCGCAAATGGCAGATCCATCAGCGCATCCAGTAACGTGCGCCCTGGAAAACGGTAGCGGGTTAAAATCCACGCCATCAACAGGCCAAACACGCCGTTAAAAATCGACGCTACAAATGCCGCCAGTAGCGTCACTTTATAGGCAGCCACCACCTGAGGGTTGGTCACGACATCCCAGTATTGCGCCCAGCTCATCTGTGAGAGCTGCATCACCAGCGCGCTCAACGGCAACAGTAGGATCAGGCAGACAAACAGCAAACTGGTGCCGAGGCTTAACGTAAAGCCGGGCAGCACGCGTCGGGAAGAAACGGCAAGCATTACTTACGCCCCGCCGCCAACAGTTTGTCCAGCTCGCCGCCGCTGGCAAAGTGCGTTTTCATCACCTCAGGCCACGTGCCAAACTTGTCTTCCACGCGGAACAGTTCGGTCTGCGGGAATTTATCTGCTTGCTTGCCCATGATTTCCGGGTTATTCACGCGGTAGTAGTAATGGGTAATGATGGTCTGCGCCTGCGGGCTATACAGCCAGTTCAGGTAAGCTTTGGCGGCTTTTTCTGTGCCGTTGGCCTGCACGTTTTTATCCACCCAGGCAACCGGGAATTCAGCAAGAATGTTCGTTTTCGGGATCACCACTTCAAATCCCTGGGCTTCATATTGTTTGCGGATGTTGTTCACTTCCGATTCAAAACTAATCAGCACATCGCCCAGACCACGCTCGGCAAAGGTAGTCGTAGCGCCGCGACCGCCGGTATCAAACACTTCGACGTTTTTCAGGAACTGGGTCATAAACTGTTCGGTTTTGGCTTTATCGCCGCCGTCCGCGTTATCCGCCGCGCCCCATGCCGCCAGATACGTGTAACGGGCGTTGCCGGAGGTTTTCGGGTTAGGGAAAATCAGCTTCACGTCGGAACGTACAAGATCGCTCCAGTCGTGAATATTTTTCGGGTTCCCCTTGCGCACCAGGAAGCCCATAGTGGAATAGAATGGCGAACTGTTGTTCGGCAGACGGCTTTGCCAGTCGGCAGGGATCAGTTTGCCTTTATCATGAAGAATCTGTACGTCGGTCACCTGATTGTAGGTCACGACGTCTGCCTTCAGTCCCTGCAAAATCGCCAGCGCCTGTTTTGATGACCCGGCATGAGACTGCTTAATCGTCAGCTTATCGCCGCCGTTATCCTTCGCCCATTGTTGCTCAAACGGCGGGTTAAGGGCGGCAAACAGCTCGCGGGAGACATCGTATGAGCTGTTCAGCAGCTCCGTTGCCTGCGCCTGCCCTGCCAGTAACAGCATTGCTGCCAGCGTCAGGGGTCTCTTTTTCAGTAAGTTAACGGCCATTGCGCACCCTTATAAATTTAATGACTTTCTTATGGTCATCATATTTATAACCAGCGCTAAAGGAGTAACGGTTTTATATACCGTTTGATGATTTGAAAGTTGAAAAGGGAATAAGAGAATCCCTCCCCACGCGGCGTGAGGAGGAGACCGGCATCAATCAGACGCCTACGCTTACGCTTTCAGGCAGGGTACTGCCGCCATCAATGACGTTTTGCGTTCCGGTAAGATAGCTGGACTCATCGGAAGCCAGAAATGCCGCCAGTTCCCCTACTTCCAGCGGATCGGCAAGACGGCGTAGCGGAATGGCTTTTGCCATTTCCGTTAATACCGATTCCGGATCGTCAGGGTTAGACTGACGGGCAATGCTTTCCGCCATCGGCGTTCTTACATAACCGGGGCAAATGGCATTCACACGAATACCGGACTGCGCGTACTCTACCGCCAGCGATTTGGTTAAACCGACAATGGCGGCTTTTGACAGCGCATAGGCCGTCTCACCCGGGTCCGCCACCATATCTCCCGTAACGGAAGACATCATCACAATGCGGCCATCTTTACGTTTAATCATCTCCGGCAGGACGGCTTTGGTGACGTTCCAGACACCTTTAATATTAATATCAATGTGGAAATCGCGATCTTCTTCACTCATATCGAGGAAATTGCCCAGACGGCACACGCCAGCGTTATTCACCAAAATATCAATTCTACCTTCAGTCTCTTTGGCGCGCGCAACCGCCGCCTGCACCGAAGCAAAATCTCTGACGTCAGCCTTAACGGCAGTACAGCGATGTCCGCGCCCGCCCAGCTCATCCGCCAGCTTTTCAATCTCATCGGAGATATCCAGCAAGATTAAGTTCGCGCCGTGGCGTGCGAATACGCGAGCGATCCCTTCGCCAATGCCCTGCGATGCGCCCGTAATCAATGCTGTCTTGCCCGTGAGTTTACCCATTTTCAATGTCTCCTTTTGAATATGGAGTCTTACACTCCATTAACACTGAAAATACAGTAATAACAAATAAGTGCTGAGGAATAGCTCACTAATTCAGGTAAATATTAGGTAAAAAAATCCCCGCGGAGGCGGGGATGGGCATTTTTATGCTGTTCTGCCTGATGGCGCTGCGCTTATCAGGCCTACCAATCGTAGGTCGAATAAAGCGTTTGCGCTGCCATCCGACAGGGTTTTACCTTATAGCGCTAACAGGCGATCC
The DNA here is from genome assembly GCF_046551895.1 of Salmonella sp. SAL03688. Lineage (NCBI taxonomy): Bacteria > Pseudomonadati > Pseudomonadota > Gammaproteobacteria > Enterobacterales > Enterobacteriaceae > Salmonella > Salmonella sp. SAL03688. The sequence goes on along the minus strand of NZ_JBGDVI010000009.1, from coordinate 154,108 downwards.
AGCGACGGCGCAAAATAGTAGCCGCCAGTCACCGGTTTGGTGAAGCGCAGCATTGCGTCGCGTTTACCGTCGGTATCGCCGAACATACTCAGAAGCTGCTGTTCGATATTGTGCAGGCGTGCGCAGTAAGCGCAGAAATAGAGACCATGAGTACCGCTGGCGGTGCCGTATGGCAGGCTCTGACGCACAATCTTCAGCCCTTTGCCATCTTCTTTGAGATCGACGCGGCTCAGGTGAGATGTTGCCGGACGCGCATCGCCGTCAATCTCTTCATTGGCTTCTTTGGTACGCCCGATCATCATCTCCTGATCGTGAATACTCATCCGGTTAAGTTGCTTGAGATTGTGTTCCCAACGCTGCACGAACACATAACTGCCGCCGGCATCCACGCCATCTTTGATCACCGCCACTTCACGACGCGTCTCTTCGCCTGCCGGGTTCTCTGTCCCGTCGACAAAGCCGCTCAGATCGCGTTCTTCCACCCAACGGAAGCCGTGAACTTCTTCTTTCACATCGATACAGTCGCCGAAGGCTTCCATCGCCGCCTGGGCAACAGAAAAATTCACATCGTGGCGCAGGGAAAGGATATGGATCAGCACGTCATACTGCGTGGCCGGCGCCAGCCCTTTACCATAAGGAATAAAATCTTTCAGTTCTTCCGCCCCGACGCCGCCGCTCAGGGCGCGCCAGGTGTTGTTGCCAAACGCCACAACGGCCCCAAGATGGGCGTCCGGAAATTTGACTTCGAAGGTCGCCAGTTTATCGGCAAATGTTCTGCTGGCCGCGCGCAGGGCGTCCAGGTCGCCTTTCACATTGGCTTCAATCCAAATTGCCGCACGGCAATGTTCCGGCAAAATGCCACTTTGAACCTGAGACATGATTCCTCCTGAAAATGAGAATGCCACGCAGTCGTGGCATTAATGGAGGCTATTTTACCTTGTTTTTAAGCGAAGCGGTTTGTTCAGGCGCAAATTAACGACGCCAGATAATTTTGCGCACGTCCCAGTTTTTTAAGACGTCATCAGGAGGCATTAAGCCTTCCGGTCCGCTCCACTCGCCGGAGAAAACATAGCTAATATGCTGACTTCCCTCGGCTTTACATTCGACGCTGGTATGGCTATCGCTGGAAACCGGCTCGCAGTGACCAAACGCTTTGCTGTAAAGGTCGCTAAACGGCGTACCGATTTTGCCCCCCGCGGCGGTTGGGATGTCGCTGTCCAGCACATCAATACGGCTCACGGTGCCCTGCTCGCCGTTGATCACCATCGCGACGTTGTCGCCCTTCATCGCTTCGAAAAAGCGCACCACGTTGCCGTTATCGGTTTTCATACCGCTACGCAGGCGATAATCGCCATCTAATGCCTCTGCAATAGCCGGCTCTTCCAGCGGCGTGGCGGCGGTCAGCGCTCCCACGCCTTGCTCAGTGACTTCTGTCGAAGAACCAAACCAGTTCCATGGATTTGCGGCAGACCAGTTGACCGAGGAGAGCGTCGAGCAGCCGGTCAGCGCCAGCGGCAGTGCGAGTAAAGTCAAACGCAGCGATTTCATCTCACTTCCTTTCTTTTATTAATTAACGTTGGTTGGAGTGCGGGTTCGCCAAAAAGTGCCGTTATTCTTTCTCAAGGGAAAAACAGGCACGCAAACGTTGATTGGTTAACAGCCAGATCAGCGCGACAATGTCCGCCAGCAGCAGCGCCAGCCCGACGCCGTTGACCGGGTCGCCCCCCAGCCACATCGCCGGCAGCCAGCACAACGACACCAGTTGAGCAAGGATCAGGAGTCCGCGCAGCCAGCGCCACACACCAGGAACCGCTTCACGCCGCCCGCTGAGTAAAAATGCCACTACCGCCGGAACGCCGGGCAACAGCCCCAGCCAAAAATTATCATGGTCGGGATAAAAAAAGTTTAACAAAGTATTACCCTGTCCACGGGATGAACCGGCAATGACAAAGAGTACCCAGGCGCGCGCCTGAAGTAGCAGTACGCACCAGAACAGAAACGGCAGGCGTAAACGTCCGTGTACATCATAATCGGCTGGATGAAACTCAGTACTCTTCATCTTCAATCAGGCGTTTACCCAAACTTAGGGCGTCAGAATGCTCATACCCCAGACGTTCATACATGCCCAGCACAACATCGTTATCATCGCGCACCATAATTTGGATTTTCGGACACCCGCGGGCGATGAGTTTTTTTTCCAGCCGGTTAAGCAACGCATTCGCAATGCCGCGCCCGCGGAACTCCGGGTGAACGCCCAGGTAATACGCCGAGCCGCGATGCCCGTCATAACCGCCCATTACCGTACCGACGACTTCGCCGCTAACTTCCGCAACGAGGAACAAGCTGACATCGTGATTCACCTTGCGTTCAATATCCATTTCAGGATCGTTCCATGGACGCAGCAGGTCGCAACGCTCCCAGAGGGTAATCACCTCTTCGAAATCTTCCTGGCGAAAAACGCGTATTTCCATGGTATTCGTTGCCTTTTCGGGTGGAAAAACCAAGATTATGGCGCAAACATCTGATTCAGCCAATATCTGACGCGATGTAGCGGAAAAAATGGCATAATGGCGATGTGTCACGTATTGAAATGAAAAGTAAAACAATTCTCATCACCAACCGTCGTAACGGATTACGCGATACGATATAACATCTTGAACTTAATTTTCACAACTCAGGCCGTATGAGCACTTTTAAACTCCTAAAAACTCTCACTTCGCGCCGCCAGGTACTCAAAACAGGTCTGGCGGCCCTGACGCTGTCAGGTATGTCGCACGCAATAGCCAAAGAAGAAACGCTAAAAACCAGTAATGGTCACAGCAAACCCAAAACCAAAAAAACCGGCAGTAAACGGTTGGTGATGCTCGACCCCGGACACGGCGGCATCGATACCGGCGCGATTGGCCGCAACGGTTCTCAGGAAAAACACGTCGTACTGGCAATTGCCAAAAACGTACGCGCTATTTTGCGAAATCACGGAATCGATGCGCGTTTAACCCGGACAGGGGATACCTTTATTCCGCTGTACGATCGGGTGGAAATCGCCCATAAGCACGGCGCGGATCTATTTATGTCCATTCATGCCGATGGTTTTACCAACCCGAAAGCGGCGGGCGCTTCCGTTTTTGCGCTTTCCAACCGCGGGGCCAGTAGCGCCATGGCGAAGTATCTCTCCGAGCGTGAAAACCGCGCGGACGAAGTGGCGGGTAAAAAAGCCACTGACCGGGATCATCTATTACAACAAGTTTTGTTTGATCTGGTGCAAACCGATACGATTAAAAACAGTCTGACGCTGGGTTCGCATATTCTCAAGAAAATCAAACCGATACATAAATTACACAGCCGCACTACCGAACAAGCGGCTTTCGTGGTGCTAAAATCACCGTCAATTCCGTCGGTACTGGTCGAAACCTCGTTTATTACCAATCCGGAAGAAGAACGCCTGCTGGGCACGACGGCGTTTCGCCAGAAAATCGCTACGGCGATCGCCAACGGCATCATCAGTTATTTTCACTGGTTTGATAATCAGAAAGCACACACGAAGAAACGGTAATCATGAAACCCGATGCACATCACGTAAAACAGTTTCTGCTACGCCTGCAGGATGATATTTGCCAAACGTTATCCGCTGTGGATGGCGCAAACTTTGTCGAAGATAGCTGGCGACGCGAAGCGGGCGGCGGCGGACGCAGCCGGGTATTACGCAACGGCGGAATTTTCGAACAGGCGGGCGTTAATTTCTCTCACGTTCACGGCGATGCAATGCCCGCGTCCGCCACCGCACATCGGCCAGAACTGGCCGGGCGTAGTTTTGAAGCGATGGGCGTATCGCTGGTGGTGCATCCGCACAATCCGTATATTCCCACCAGCCATGCTAACGTGCGCTTTTTTATTGCCGAAAAACCGGGCGCCGATCCGGTATGGTGGTTTGGCGGCGGGTTCGATTTAACGCCCTACTACGGCTTTGAAGAGGATGCCGTTCACTGGCACCGCACCGCCCGCGACCTGTGCCAGCCGTTTGGTGACGATGTGTATCCGCGCTATAAAAAGTGGTGCGATGACTACTTTTTCCTCAAGCATCGTAACGAGCAGCGCGGTATCGGCGGCCTGTTTTTTGACGATTTGAATACGCCGGATTTCGACTACTGCTTCGACTTTATGCAGGCGGTCGGCAACGGCTACACCCGGGCGTATTTACCGATTGTCGAACGACGCAAAGCGATGGTCTGGGGAGAGCGGGAGCGTAATTTTCAACTTTATCGCCGCGGTCGCTACGTGGAGTTCAATCTGGTGTGGGACAGAGGCACCCTGTTTGGTCTGCAAACCGGCGGGCGCACTGAATCTATCCTGATGTCGATGCCGCCGCTGGTGCGCTGGGAGTACGACTGGCAGCCGGAAGCGGGTAGCCCGGAAGCGGCGCTGAGCGAGTTTATTCAGGTACGCGACTGGATTTAACTTATTTATAAAGTAAAACAATGCAAACAAATACACGGAAAGTAGTAACCAGTGACGCCAAATGGCATCCCCATCTGGGTATAAGTTTTATTGGCTGCCTGCTTGCCATTACGCTAGAAATATATTTTGAAGAAAGAATATTCATCCCTCATAGCGGAGGGGTGAGCTTCGGTCTGATCGTGCTTCTGGTTATCAATATGGTGACCATCCCTGTGGTCATGGCCCTGATAGCATTACTCTGCTTTATTATTCATATTCCGCGTAAAAGCGTTAACTGTATCTTGCTATGCATACTGGCATGTATTCTGACGATAGCCGGTTTGTTTATCGCCTATCCGGTTGGCCGTTGAGTAAAAGCAGGCTCGTAGAAATAAACGAGTTCATTGTAGATAAAGAATTCGGATAACCGCCCGCTGCCGTTATCATTAGTAAAACAGTACAGTAAGCACTCGTAGAATTTGCAGTGGAGCACTACCACATGGACGAGCGTATTCCTTGTAAAAACCCGCAATGCTCACATTTCATCCTGCCAGCAACGGCTGCCCGCACGGAGGGCTATTGCATGCCCTGCGTCCAGGCGCGCTATCGGCAAGAGCAGGAAGAATATATCCGGAAAAACAGAAAAACGATCGACGCGTTCAGTGGCATTACCAACCCTGTTGAAATGCTTAAACTCGTTCATGAACCCCGGGAACACGATCCGTTAATCGAGTGGATTCCCTGCCCCATTCCGACCGATGAGCTTTACAAAAAGCTCTCCGATGATGAAAGCCGCGACATGGTCGATTATGCAGAAGAATTATTTGATTCCGGATGGCAGGAGGAAGCTCAGGAAATTGCGCTGTGCCTGGCGGCATTTACCCAGGCCAATCTGGATAATTTCCTGCGCCAGGTAATAAATGAAGAGGAACTGGAGCTCTCTTCACCCCTACCTTTTCACCGTGCGCCGCCTGACGTACGCGACGCGCTTTTGCAGAAGGTGGAAACCGATGACGAAAACCGTGACGGCATTCTTTGCGCCCTGGCCTGGATTGGCGATGAGGTTGTCGTTGAGCATTTTAACCGCTGGCGCCAGGAACCACCTGCGTGGAGTGCTTCACTTCATATCCTCCCTCATCGCTATGCTCACCAGGCGGGATGGGAGCTCACTGAAAATGGCCGCAGGCGCGATCTTTACTTTACGCAATGTACCCATCTGGTAAAACAGGCACCTGAACAGCCTGCCGTTTTTCGCGCCGTCGCAGAATATGGTGAAAACTGCCCACACTGTTCCCTGCCGCTAATCAATCTGTTTGAGGTTGCGCCGAGCGCCGTCGGCCTCAGCACGCAGGGTTGGCCCGGTCAAATTCGTATTCTGACCTGTCAGTGTTGTACGGCATATAACACCGTTTTCGCCACCGTCGATCCGCAAGGCCAGCCGCGATGGTACGAAAAAAATGCGCTCTCGACGCTGGCGGTGGAGAATTCCTCTGACTGGATAACGCTACCGCTTGATGTTCTGCACCCCGGGGAATCCCGTTTGCCGCTATTCGCTGCTGAAATATTTTTACCCACCACCTTCTCACAGCTCGGCGGCCATCCCGCATGGGTTCAGGATGCAGACTACCCCACGTGCCCAACGTGCGCGCAAACGATGATGTTTCTTGCGCAGCTAAGCTATGAAGATATTGAGGAAGAGGAATATGCGGAAGGAATGCTTTACGGGTTTATCTGCCCCTCCTGCCAAACAACGGCAACGTCTTATCAGCAAACATAAACGTTCATCCTCATGACCTGATGACAAAACTGTTTTGCACGTTGTGCGCGCGGTTCCCCGGAGGCGGCGCTGGCGCGCCTTGTCCGGGCTACCAACCACAGACGGCAGCGAATCCGTAGGCCCGGTAAGGCGCCAGCCGCCACCGGGTAATTCCCGACACGCGCACGTTATCAGCAACCGGAGAGCCTACCCATCAATATCAAGCCCACTGCCGCATCCGTTGATGCAGCGTCAACGACGGTTTTTCGGCAAATAATTGCTGATAATCGGTGGCAAATTGCCCCAGATGCCAGAATCCCCACTGCATCGCGGCATCTTTGACCGTGGTGCTCTGCGACCACGGGCTAATCAACTCCCGGCGCACTGCATTGAGGCGAATACGTTTCAGCCACGCATTGGGGCCAATGCCCAAAATGGCGTGAAACGCATTTTGCAGCGTGCGGCGGCTAACGTGTAGCTGGTTACATAAGTCGAGCACCGTCAGCGGCTCCGACATATTTTCCAGCACATATTCCCGCGCCCGCGACAGTAGCCTACGATATCCCTGATGGCTGATGCTCTCGGCGCTATGAATCGGCTTCGCCTCTTCCAGCATCGTGCCCATCGCCAGCAATAAATTATCACTCAAGACCTTACGCACCGCAGGTTGATGCAGGGTTTCAGGACTCTCGCTGAAGGTGGCCAGCGCCTGCTGCACAAAGCCCCACAGCGCCGCTTTATGCTGCTCTTTTACCTCCAGCGCTAACTGGTTACGCAGCATATGCAGCACCCTTTCCGGGTTATGCAAAAACGTGGCCTGACGGGAAATAACATCTTCCGAGATAACGACGCCCAGAATGGTGTAATCATCCGGCGTGCTCAGTTCAAACTCGGTGCCTCCCGGTCGGGTGGCAATCTCGGCGCTGCCGAGCCCCTGCGCGCCGATAAATCCCTGTTCGCCGCGCGTCGCCGGAATACCAAACCAGAAAGAGTTTGGCCAAACCAGACACGACTGACGCAGCGCCAGGCCGGTGTATTCACGGAACACCTGAATCTCATCAAGCAGGATTTCCGTGAACTCGCCATGAAATTTACCCGGGTGTAACTGATCGTAGATCTGCTGCCAGGCGGTGATAGTCAGAGCATGTTCATAGACATCCGTCGTCCGTCGCTGATGAACATTGTCCACCTCGACTCTGGGCGTAAGTTTAACGTCTTCGGGTAACGCTTCATGATAAAGATGGTGCAAATTCGCTGTACGGGTCTTTTTCATGATCTTCTATGCCGGACGCCCGCCAGGACGCCCGGCCCTCCGACAGATTAATTTTTGATGCGATAGCGACTACTGCGTTTACGCAACGCTCCGTCAGAAAAGAGTTGTTCCAGCACGTTTCTGGCCTGCTCCAGCGGCCAGCCAAAATGCGCGGCCACCTCTCCCGCCGTCATTCCCTGGCGTACTGATGCCAGCAGCGCCAGTAACGCTTCAGCGAACTCAGGCGTTGCGGGTACCTGGGGCGCTTTCTCAGTCGGCGTTGTCGCACGCGCAAACCCGCCAACCAGCCACTGGGTGTCCTCTTCCGGACGACCAATTTCTTTGCGACTAATCACACGGCCTGTGCGCTGCGCGGCGGCGCTTCCGGCATCCAGCGCCGCACGACACGCCGCCAGATCGCCCTCCACCACCAGCGTTAACCTGCCAGGGTCGAGCACTTGATGACTAAGCAAACGCACGTTGGCCGCTTTCAGCATGGCATCCGCCGCATCGACGGCGGCGACCATTCCGTCCACTTCCAGTAATCCCAGGGCATTGATCATTGGCAGCCTCCGTTACGCACGCTGGACAGGGTTACGGGCGATATCCAGCACGGCGTCGGTAAAGGCGTTGCAGGCGGCTTTACACGCGGCCTGGCTTCCCGTTAAGAACGCGGCCGAATAGTTGGTTTCCGACGGCGGCGGCACGTAAGTCACCAGTTGAACGTCAGCGGATTTCATCGCCGCGTCAATGCCGAATGTCGCTTCCAGCGGCGGCGCCACCAGATAGGCCATCGGATCGCCCAGCGCGATACCTGCGGTAGACGAGAGGTACGAGCCGGTACGCGAAACCACATGCGCCAGGAATGCGGTATTTTCCGCATCGTTCGCCCACTGGAACGCCGCGCCGTTTTCAATGCTGGCGACCATTGCATCCAGACCGGCGCGCACTTCCGCCGGGTTCGGTCCGCCCAGCATAATCAACACCTCACCAGCGGTAGGCGACGGCCCGTGAGCCGCCCCGGCATAGAGGGAGCGGCCATAGACCACTTCCACCATCGCCTGTTTGGTCGCTTCGTCAGCGGCAATATAGGTCACATCATCAGAATCTGCCGTGATGAGTCCGAGGCTACGTATATGTGGCGGTAATTTAAGTTCCCGCGCAAAGCCGTCATTCACGGAGGCAATCACGCGCATGGCAGTCACTGAAGGTCGAATCAAATCTAATGCAGGCATGATGTCTCCTTAACGGGTCATGTTGATGCCGGACGCTTTCTGCTCCAGCATCCGTTTGGCCAAATCCACAATCACGGCGGCAGCTTCTACTGGCGGCGTCCCCCCCTGATGAATGTTTGAAATACAGGTTCTGTCGGCCTCGACGGTGGTCGCCACGCGCGGGGAATAGACGGCGTAGCAGGAAAGACTTTCCGACTGCCCCAGCCCCGGACGTTCGCCCACCAGCAGGATGACGACCTTCGCGCCGAGAATTTCGCCAATCTGATCTTCAATCTTCACGCGGCCATAGCGCACAAAGAACGGCGTGCCGACGTTCAGCCCGGCCTGCTTCAGACCGGCAAGCAACGGCGGCAGGATCTCTTCATAGTTGGCGGTGATCGCATCCGTAGAGAGGCCATCGGAGACCACTACCTGCACATCCGGGTTCATCACACACTGTGACTTCAGCGCGTCAATGGCTTCCGGGCTCAGGCGACGCCCCATATCCGGGCGCGTCAGGTACAGGTTTTTGTCGCTGATCTCCGAACGTACTTCCAGCAGCCCTTGCGCTTTGACCCACTCTTCCGGCACTTCTTTGAGCACGGTGTCTTTCGAACGGGAGTGATCCGCCAGGAAGCGCAACAGCGCCTGGGTACGTGGACGTGGGCCAGCGCGCCCGGTACATACACGAGCAGCGGTACTGCGACGCAGTTCGGTCAGCACGTCCGCACGATGTGGGTTCTCGACGCCAATCCAGGCTTTTGCCTCTGCGGAACCTAAATCCAGCGCGCAGCTTTCGGTCACCGTCGGCGCGGCGCACTGCGGCTTTGCGCCTTCCTGCGTTGACGGCGCGGCGGGCTGCGGTACGTCCTGTCCCATTGACGCCATCACGCTACGTACAATTTCTTCAATCTGTTTTTGATCCATGGTGTTATCCCCGCGTCATCAGAAGAACAGTGACGGATCGCCCGCCCGTTTGGTCAGACGACCGTTTGCCATAATGCCCATCGTTTCCAGCCAGCGTTCAAACTCCGGCGATGGCCGTAAATTCAGCAACTGACGGACGGTGGCGGTATCGTGGAAAGCGGTGGTCTGGTAGTTGAGCATGATGTCGTCGCCGAGCGGCATCCCCATGATGTAGTTACAGCCGGCAGTGGCGAGCAGAATCATCAGGTTTTCGTTAAGGTTCTGGTCGGCGTCGGCATGGTTGGTATAGCAGCAGTCGCAGCCCATCGAGATGCCGCTCAGCTTGCCCATAAAGTGATCTTCGAGACCGGCGCGGATAATCTGCCTGTCGTTGTAGAGATACTCCGGCCCGATAAAGCCCACCACGGTGTTCACCAGGAACGGATCGTAGTGGCGCGCCAGCCCGTAGTTACGCGCTTCCATCGTCACCTGGTCGGCACCAAAGTTCGCACCAGCCGACAGCGCCGAGCCTTGCCCGGTTTCAAAGTACAGGCAGTTTTCCCCGGCGATGCGGTTGAACTCCGCCCCCACAGCCCGCGCTTCGTCGAGCATCGCCAGTTCCACGCCGAACTCTTTTAAGCCCTTCTCGCTGCCGCAAATGCTCTGGAAAATCAGTCCGCCCGGCGCGCCGCGACGAATCGCTTCGATCTGGGTGGTGACGTGCGCCAGCACGCAGCCCTGGGTCGGAATATTGAATTTATCGATAACGCCGTAAACGGTGTCGAGCACGCGGGTCAGGTTCTCCACGTCATCGGTCACCGGGTTAACACCGATCACCGCATCGCCTGCGCCGAAAGAAAGCCCTTCGTAGATTTGCGCGGCGATACTCTGTACATCGTCACGGGTATCGTTCGGCTGCAAACGGCAGCTAAAGGTGCCCGGAATACCGATGGTGGTATTGGCTTTTTTGATCACCGGCATTTTCTTGCCGCCGTAGATCAGGTCGGCGTTGGAGCAGATTTTCGCCACTGCCGCCACCACTTCGGAGGTCAGGCCTTTGCGGGTAAACGCGATGTCGTCCACGGAGGTTTCATCGCTCAGCACGTATTCGCGCAGTTCGCTGATGCTCCAGTTTTTAATCCGGTTATAGGCCGTTTCGTTGACGTCGTCCTGAATCAGGCGCGTCACGCAGTCCTCTTCATAGGCAATCACCGGATTGTTGCGGATATCCGCCACCGTCATTTCCGACAGTACCTGTTTTGCCGCTACGCGCTCCTGCGAACTTGCCGCGGCAACCCCGGCCAGCACATCCCCCGAACGCAGTTCGTTGGCTTTAGCCAGTACCTCTTTTACATCCTTAAACTGATAAACATTGCCGAACAATGTGGTCTTTAGTTTCATAAGTCGTTCCCTCAGGAAGGAAATGCGAGTGATTTCACCGTCACCGGCACAACCGATCCGCCAAAAAGAGGCGTACCAATGTCGATATAGTCTCCCGCCCGCACGACCACCTCATCGATGACCGCCAGCGGAAGTTGCGGTAACTGTGGGCGCAATAACATGCCCAGCGCTTTACCAAAATCCTGCTCGGCCACCACCAGCAGGGGATGTGGATTGGGATAACGCGCGACAAAAGCCGTCAGCGCGTTGATGACCGTGAGTAATGCGGCGTAACGCACCGGAAGCGTGGCGGGAAGCGCCAGCACGTAAGCGTCGGTTTGCGGGTCGAGATCAAGCTGGAGAAGCGCCTGCCGCCAGGCGTTCACCAGATCGGCGTCATCCTGCGGGATCGCCACCGGCAGGTTGCGCAGCGGCAGTTGGACGTCTTCAAGCCAGATAGTACTGCCGGAAAGCGAGAGCGTATGGGCCCCAGCGCCAATGACCGTGGCGCGTACGGTTTGCGCCGGAAACTGCACGTTCATCTCGCGCAGACGCGGGTGCTCATGCAGCGCGGTCGCCAGCAGCGGCCCGATATCAGAAAAGCAGAACGGATCGGCAGGTTGGTTGCGGTAGCATTCACCTACCCCACCGGAAAGGGTGATCACCTCCGGCGTAATATTGGCGGGCAGCAGCCCGGTTTGCATCAGCGATTGCGCCAGCGGCGAGAGCGCGCCGGTGATAACCTCGACGATGAGATCCGCCATCCGCCGCGCCACCTGCCCCAACTGTGCGGCAGCTAAGGCGCGAGCATCAGTACCCGAACCGAACACCTCATCGATAATCATCTGCCCCGGCTGATGGGCATAAACCACGCGCCCCTGAGCGTCGGTTTCCAGCAGGCGACCACCGACGTTAAGGCAGGCGGTGCCGCTGACTTTTCCCGCGTCAAACAGCGCGTAGTTAGACGTGCCGCCGCCGATATCAATATTCAGCACCCGGCACATCCGCTGCTCAGACAAACTTTGCGCTCCGGCGCCGTGACCGGCAATGACTGATTCCAGATGCGGCCCGGCGCTGGCGACCACAAAGTCGCCCAGCGACTGCGAGAGCGTCATGACCGCCGGACGGGCGTTGCGGGTTTTGGCGCTTTCGCCGGTGATAATGATAGCCCCTGAGTCCACCGATTCAGGCGCGATGCCTGCGGCCTGATACTGGGCCAGAATCAGCGCTTTAAGTTCGGCCTCTTTCAGACCGCCCTGCTTATCCACGGGCGTAAAGAAGACCGGGCTTTGCCAGCTAATGTCGCGTTTGATGAATTCGTAGCGCGGCACCTGCGACACCGCCGCACGGTTAACCAACTCCAGGCGCGAGAAGATCACCTGCGTGGTGGTGGTGCCGATATCGATACCGACGCTCAGTAGCTGGCGAGTGTTCACGATTGCGCCTCCGCTTCGGTTTTCACCTGGGCGGCGTCATCTTTCGGCACCAGCATCATCGCCACGCCAATCGCCGTCACGCCGCCGATCAGCTTGCCGACAATCATCGGGAAGATCATGGCGTTCATGTTGGCGGCGGCGAAGCCTAAATGGTCGCCCAGCGCGAACGCCGCAGAGACGGCAAATGCACAGTTAATCACTTTGCCGCGGGTATCCATCTGCTTCATCATGCCGAACATGGGGATATTGTTCGCCAGGGTCGCTACCATGCCTGCCGCCGCAATATTATTTACGTTCAGCAGCTTACCGACATTCATCAACGGTTTTTCAAACCAGCGGGTCAGTAACAGCACCATCGGATACGCGCCGAGCAGCACGCAGGAGATAGAGCCGATCACTTCAATGGCGCGCATCACTTCGCCGGGTTTGTCGCCTGGCGCCATAAAGATCGGGTCGAGTCCCGGAATCAACTCCCAGCCCAACAGGAATTTAACCACCGCAGCCGCCAGACCGATGGTGATCAGCGCCACCAGAAATTTGGCGAAAATCTGGAAACCGTTGATCATTTTTTCCGGGATGAACTTCAGCCCCAGCGCTACCAGCACCGCGACGATCAATACCGGGATCATGTTCATCAGGATCAGCGCGAAGGTAAACTCCACTGGCTGACCATTGATCTGCACGCCTGAGTACATGGCGATCAGTCCCCCCGCAATGCAGCCAATCGGAATGGTGACGATACCCGCCAGTACGCCAAGCGCCAGGTAGCGGCGGTCAGACGGTTCGATAATGCCGAGCGCCACCGGAATGGAGAACACAATGGTCGGCCCCATCATCGACCCAAGTATTAATCCTGAGTATAGCCACGCCGCGACATCACCGCCGGCCAGCTCTTTGGCGAGGAAGAATCCGCCCATATCACAGGCCAGTAGCGTACCCGCAAACATGGATGGGTTCGCGCCCAGCATTTCGTATACCGGGATAATAACCGGCCCCAGTACATGCGCCAGCACCGGCGCCAGCGCGGTCATACCGACCATCGCCAGTCCCAGCGCGCCCATCGCCATAAAGCCCTCTTCAAACTGGCCGCCAGACCCCTCGATACTCTTGCCGAATTTACCGAGGAAGCGCGCCGACCCGCCGAACTGCGACAGGATTCTGTCCACGGCGGCAATCAGCATAAAGAACATCATGATGTACATGATGATTTCGTTAATTCCCATAGCCCTTACTCCCTGCCATTTATGATTTGTAGGCCGGATAAGACGTTTACGTCGCCTCCGGCATTAACGCCGTGTTATTGCCGGATGGCGGTGCGAGCACCTTATCCGGCCTACAGGCATTACCCGGCAGCCGCGTACAGGTCGATAATCTGTGCCTGTGTGGCGGTGCGTGGGTTACTGCGCAGACAAATATCCTCCAGCGCGGCTTGCGCCCATGCGCTGTAGTGTTCGGGTTTGGCGCCAGCGTCAGCCAGCCGTTTGCTCTGCCCCACTTCGGCAATCAGCTCGCTCACCGCCGCAATCGCATCGCGATCGTCCGATTTCTTATTGGTTAGCGCCCGGCCGATTTGACTGAAGCGTTCGCGGCATACCATCCGGTTAAAGCCCATGACCGTTGGCAGCAGCATAGCGTTGGCCTGGCCGTGCGGAATATGCAGCGCCGCCCCTGGCTGGTGCGCCATCGCATGACACAGCCCCAGACCGGCGCTGGAAAAGGCCATTCCCGCCATACAGGAGGCCAGTAACATATTTTCACGCGCCGCCAGATCGTGGCCGTAACCCACGGCTTTCGGCAGCGATTTGCCAATCATCGCTATCGCGCCAATCGCCAGGCTGTCGGTAAACGGCGTGGCGTTGAGCGCGCTGTAGGCCTCAATCGCATGCGTCAACGCATCGATACCGGTCATCGCCGTCACGTTTGGCGGAACGCCTTCGGTCACGGCAGCATCAAGAATCGCCACGTCCGGCATTAGTGACGCGTGCGCCAGCACCTGCTTGCGCCCGCTGACCGCGTCGATAATCACCGTCACGTTGGTGGTTTCAGAACCGGTTCCGGCGGTGGTCGGCACCGCAATCAGCGGCAGACGCGGGCGTAATGTACTGTGCTCGGTCATGGCGCTCAGCGTCTGGTCAGGGTTAGTCACCAGCAGGGCGACCGCTTTCGCCGCGTCCAGCACCGAACCACCGCCAAAGGCCACTACGCCGTCGCACGCCGCCTCACGCAGTTGCGCGACCGCCGCGCAGACGTCGGTGATGCACGGCTCGCCAGGCGGACACGGCCAGACCGTCATCGCCACGCCCTTCATCGCCAGGCTGCGTGCCAGCGGCGCGGTCATTCCCGCCTGATGCAGGAAGCTGTCGACCATCACAAACAAATGGCTTACGCCTCGCGCTTGCGCTTCCTGTCCACAGGCGCCGAGCGCCCCAAGCCCGCACAGCGTGACCGGCGGTACGCTGAACGTTTTCACCCGTTGCAGATTCAGGGTGTCGAATGCCTGAAATAGCGCCGTCTGTAGTTCAGCTTGCATAGAGTCCCTCCGCTTTCGCTCTCCCGCTGTTGGCTATCGCCAGCGGGGTCATAAACAGGCTGTGCTGCGGCAAATGCACCTGTAACTCCGGGAAACGCTGGCGAAATAACGCCTCCACGCCCGGCTGCATACAGGAACCGCCCGCCAGCCATAAATCAGCAATTCCTTGCCCTTCAATGTGGCGAGCAACGATCTCCGCCATCTTTTCGTACACCGGCTTCACTACCGGCCAAATCTCCTGCGCATTGCTGCGCTTGTACTGTTCCGCCTCTTCCAGGGGAATACGGCGGTTGCCCGCCAGCGTCAGGGAGATATGGTGCCCGCCAGTGGCTTCATCGGCGGAGTAAGTCACCTTGCCCTGTTTGACGATGGCAATGCCGGTAGTGCCGCCGCCAATATCCACCACGCCTGCATTATCAAGCGCCAGCAGATCCGCCACCGCCGTCGGTTCATCCAGTACGTGGCTGACTTCTAACCCGGCAGACTCCAGCACGTTGATCGAAATACGCGGGTCGGTGCCCGGCGGGAACGAGGTCGCCGCGTGGGTAAAGCGGCAGCCGAGCTGCTGTTCAAGGGTGTCGAGATGGCGGCGCACGAGGGTGACGGCGCCGAAGAAATCCCAGACGATGCCGTCACGCACAACGTCGGCCCAATCAAGGCACACCGCCACCGGCTGGGCGTTGCCGTCGACCACCATCGACACCACGTCGCAGGTGCCCAAATCGACGCCCAGCCACAGCGGTGTATCGCTGGCGGCGGGCGTCTGGTTACACAGGGCCGCCGCTTTTTGCAGTCTTGGGGTGAGCCAGAGTTGTTCGTCGTGCGCCATGAGTCATCCCTTATACAATGCGAAACGCATCCACCAGCACGCATCGACGCAGCCGCACAAAGGTGCGCGCGCTGGTCACCCCTTCGCCGGTTGGCGTGGTGATAGTCATGGTGGTCCAGCCTTCTCCGCCCAATCCAAGCCCGGCAATGCACGGCCCGTTTTTGACGAAAATGCTGGTGTCGATGGCGTTCGCCATCTGGTTCATGTTGTCGATATTGCGCGAGTGCATCGCCGCCGTATGGTGGCAACCGCCTTCAAGTTGTACCGCCAGGGCGATGGCTTCTTCGACGTTGGCGACCCGCACCACCGGCAGTACCGGCATCATCATTTCAGTGACGGCAAACGGATGGTTGGCGGGCGTTTCCACAAACAGCAGGCGCGTTTGATCCGGGACGTTCAGGCCGATGGCTGCGGCGATCTTGCCCGCGTCACGACCGACCCAGTCACGGCTGACGGTGCCTTTGCCGCGCTCATCAATATTCTTCAGCAGCACCGGCTGGAGCTGTTCGGCCTGAGCGGCGGTCAGTTTCACCGCGTGCTGACCTTCCATCAGACGCATCAGCTCGTCGGCGACGCTATCCACCACAATCAGCACTTTTTCGTCGGCACAGATGATGTTGTTATCAAACGACGCGCCTTTGACGATGGATTGTGCAGCGCGCGGCAGGTCGGCGGTCTCATCCACCACCACCGGGGGATTACCGGCACCGGCGGCGATCAGGCGTTTATTAGTATGTTTACGCGCCGCGTCCACCACCGCTTCGCCGCCAGTCACCACCAGCAGGCCAATACCGGGATATTTGAACAACCGCTGGGCGGTTTCGATATCCGGGTTCGCCACGGTGACCAGCAGATTTTCCGGGCCGCCGGCGGCGACCACCGCCTGATTGAGGAGGGTGATTGCCCGCTGAGAGACCTTTTTCGCCGCCGGATGCGGGGCAAACACGACGCTGTTGCCTGCGGCAATCAGGCTGATGGCGTTATTAATCACCGTCGCCGCCGGATTGGTGGACGGCGTGACCGAGGCCACCACGCCCCACGGCGCATTTTCAATCAGCGTCAGGCCGTTATCGCCGGTCAGCACCTGCGGAGATAAACACTCGACGCCCGGCGTGCCGCGCGCCTGCGCCACGTTTTTAGCAAATTTATCGTCAACGCGTCCCATGCCGGTTTCGCTGACGGCAAGCTCCGCTAATTCTCGGGCGTGTTTTTCGCCCGCCTCGCGAATGGCATGAATAGCAAGCTGGCGCATCGCCACGCTCTTCAGCCCCTGCTGGGCCCGTTTTGCTGCCGCCACTGCGTCATCCAGGGAGGCAAAAACGCCCATCTCATGAACAGTGCTGGCCGGCTGGCTGCTGTCTTTCATTTTCAGCAGTACCGCTTTCACCACCTGTTCAATATCCTGTTGATTCATGATGTTCAGTCCTATTTATGGAAAACCACTTTCCCGCCAGCCACCACTTCATCGACGATGCCAATGACGCACAGATCGACCGGTGATAATTCGCTGCGATGCGCCTGGCGTGCGGAACTGCCGCTGACCAGCAGTACCCACTCTCCGGTTCCCGCCCCGATACTGTCGATAGCGACGGCACACTGCCCGTCGGGGTTGCCCTGGGCATCGATCATTTCCACCATCAGCAATTTGTCATGCGCCAGTCCCTGATGGCGGACGGTACATACGATTTGTCCTGTGACGACTGCCAGTTTCATATCCGCCTCCATGGATTGCCCGTTGGGTCGTAGGCCTTGAATCTGCGCACCATCAGGCAATGGCGCGCATTCATGCCGGATGGCGACGCTGCGCGTCTTATCCGGCCTACCATCAAATGTTGCTGTCGCCTTTGAAGCTGATCGGGAACACTTCTTCCAGATCGCCGTGCGGGCGTGGAATCACGTGTACGGAGACCAGCTCGCCAATGCGCTGCGCCGCAGCGGCGCCAGCATCGGTTGCGGCTTTGCACGCCGCCACGTCGCCACGCACCATGGCCGTACACAGGCCACCGCCAATCTGCTTCACGCCGACCAGCTTCACGCGTGCGGCTTTTACCATCGCATCGGAGGCCTCAATCAGCGCAACCAGGCCCCGGGTTTCAATCATTCCTAATGCTTCCATCGTGTTTTCCTCTCATTAAAGGGGTCCAGAACGGGACCGTTCATTCAACCAGTGTGTGTAAGCTGCGTTCGCGGCTCACGTCAGCCTGGCGCGGCACGGCTGCCACCAACGCCAGTTCGATAATTTCCTGCACGCTACAGCCTCGGGAGAGATCGTGCATCGGCGCGGCAAGCCCCTGAATTAGCGGCCCAACCGCGCGATAGCCTCCCAGACGCTGAGCTATTTTGTAGCCAATATTGCCCGCCTCCAGCGACGGGAAAATCATCACGTTGGCGCGGCCTTGCAGCGGGCTGTCAGGCGCTTTTTGCGCGGCGACCTCCGGGACGAAAGCGGCGTCAAACTGCAATTCACCGTCCACAAGCAGTTGCGGCGCACGTTCGCGAACGAGCTCTGTCGCCTGCTGCACGTTGGCAACATTGGGGTGACGGGCGCTGCCGTTGCTTGAAAATGACAGCATCGCCACGCGCGGCTCTTCGCCGGTAATGGCCTGCCAGGTGTCGGCGCTGGCGATAGCGATATCCGCCAGCTGCGCCGCCGTCGGCTGCGGCACTACGCTGCAATCGGCGAACCCTAATGCCGGACCAGCATACTGCGGCAGCATCAGGAAAATAGACGACAATGTTTTGCACCCGGGTTGCAGGCCAATCACCCGCAGCCCTGCGCGCAGCACGTTCGCCGTTGACGACAGGTTGCCTGCGATACACACATCAGCCTCACCGGCGCTCACCATGGCGGCAGCGAACATTAGCGGGTCGCTAAGCTTTTCCACTGCGTCCGGCGGCGTTTTTTCTCCGGCACGGGCAAGCCAGCGTTGCGCAAAACGCTGGCGCATACTCAGGTTGCTGTGTGGGTCGATGACCTGAATGCCATCCATCGCCATACGATGACTCAGGGCAAACTGACGCAGCGCAAACGGACTGGCGACCAGAACGGGGCGAGCCAGACCGTACTGTTGCAGGTAATGCGCCGCTTTCAGCACGCGTTCGTCCAGCGCATCGGGAAAGACGACTCTGGCGGGGGCGCGTACCGCCAGTTCGCGGGCGCGTTCAATGATCATGGCTTCTCTCCCAACCGTTGTTGAATTTGGGCGACCGTCAGCGGATGTTTCGCCACGCTCAAAATCATCATCACGTAAACCGTGCTGGAGAGACGGTTCAGCGCCTGTAAAATGTCCGGGCGCAAGACCTCAAAACTACGGGTAATAAACACTTGTGCGGCGAGGGTTTCCGTTTCGCGGACTTTGGTTCGCAGGAGATTAAGCAGCGCCGCATCGCGACCGTGGCTGGCCTCCGGCACCAGGTGATCGTGGTCGAGATAGCGCAGCGGCTGGTGGGAAAGCCGATGCAGCTCATCCTCGTTCAGCCCGACGATAGACTGCGCCGCCAGTGGTTCATCTATAGCGTCGGCGCGCATAATGTTGCCCAGCCGCGAGCGGATATCGAAAAGCCACGGCTGCCAGGGTTCCGCCAGTTCGATTTGTAGCCACACGGTTAGCGCGATGGCGCTGTCGAGCGCGGCGCGAAAGCCGAGGCGCGGGTCGCTTTTGGCGACCATTTTGTCCGCCGTCAGATGGGTCAGCGTATCGGGCTTTTTCACCACCGGCTGGCGGCACAGTTCACAGCAGGCCTGTGGGTGCGTATCGCTACTGGTTAAGCCATGTACCGGCTGCGGCTGCTGTTCGTCATCATCGACAAACAGCCGGCCTTGCGGATCCAGAAACTTAATGCGCAGGCGGCGGCTTTCCAGCAGTTCCCGGGCCGAGGGCGTCAGTCGTGCATCAGCGGGCAGATGGATCTCCGATCCTTCGCTGAGCGTATGATTCGCTCTGAGCCACGTTTCGGTGATGAAATCGTTCATACGGATTGCCAGTTTGCAGGCCAGGCGACGTACAGAAAGCGCACGGACGTTGGCGTGCCAAATTCAATGCTGGAGCCTTTAGGGATGAACATCACATCTCCGGCTTTGGCAATCATGGTTTCGCCTTCATGGCGTACGTGCAATTCGCCCTCCAGCACCATGTCGATTTCGTCGTAGTTCAGCGTCCACGGGAAAAAGGCGTTGTCCCACTGCATAAACCCGGCGGCCATGCTGCTGCCATCCTGCTCTGTAACCAGATCGGTTAAGCCGACGCAGTGCGGTTCGGCGCCGTCGAAGCGGCCAAATTTCACGCTGCTGCCGTCAATGACTTTCACGCCGCCTTTACCCGTGACGGAGGTAAAGCTCGGCTGCATCGTCCCCAGTTCCAGCGACTGCTTTTCCTTCAGCACTTTTTCCATCAACTGCGCCACCAGGCTTTCAGTAAACTGCCCTTCCGGGAGCTGCGCGATGATGGCTTCCCGAATGCGCTGGCTTTCGCTTTTACACGCCTGCGCCGATGTGGATGCCGGGACGGACTCGTCGCATTCGGTAATCGTGAAGCCCAGTAGTTCCGCCACTTCGCGAGCCTCCGGGGTAATAATGCTGGCGCGCAGCACTACCGACATCGCCTGTTCGCCGCGGGCGTGGGCCGCACGAATATCGTTAGCTGTGATAAGTTTTTTCACCTGCCTCTTCCTCCTGTTCACTGAAAGCCGCCAGATAATCCACCAACTGCCGCACGCTTTGCGGGTCGTGGCCGTTGAGCTCGAAAATCGGCTCCCGGAACCCAATCTCGCAAAGCAACTGCCGCGTAGCGGCGACGTCGGCATCCGGCATGTCCGTTTTGCTGATAACGGCGATATGTCGTTTACGGGTTCCAACATCCAATAACCCGGCAGGTAAGCGACTTTCTTTATCGTTTGCCGCGTGGACATAAATCAGCGTGTCCACATCCTGCAACGTGGTAATTAAGGCGTGATACCAACGGGGATGGCTAAAATATTCACCCGGCGTATCGATATCGCCATGATCATTAAATTCCACGGCCTGCGTTTTTCTGGCGAGGGAATAATTTCCCCGTAACGCGTTAAAAAGCGTTGTCTTTCCGGCGCCGACCGCGCCGACAAAAGCAATACGTTTCATTACCGCCACCAATTAACTTTTTGTTAACTCACACAGGGTAAAGTTTAATAATCGCCCCAGCCCGCTGACCGTCTGTAATAGCGCTTCTTCTACTGCGCCGACGGTGCCATAAATCACCAGCGCGCCGCTAAATCTGTCGAGAAAACCGATGTGTACATCCGCAGCCTTCATCGCTAAATCGCCAGCGATCATGGCCGTTTCCCCCGGCGTTAAGGTCATAATGCCAATCGCGCCGGCATCGGGAACGCCGATCTTTTTCGCCAGTTCTTCACCAGGGTGCGCAATGAGATGCGCCAGCGTGACCTGTTTGCCCGGCACAAATTCCTGAATAATGCGTTCTTTATTCATTGCTCACCGTCTCCACTGAAACTGCCGTCATCGTGGCAATTTTTTGTCGGAGTAAATAACAAAATTCGGCAAGGTGATGTAAAAGGTGAGGTAGATCACTAAGAGAAAGAAAATAAAAGGGACTTCTGTCGAAGGTGTTAACGATAAATATCGTGGTGCATCACATTTTCAGGCGTCATTCTGAATTTAAGCCTGTTCCGCAATAAATACTCACCGACTATTCTTTGTATTACTACCATTGATAAAAATAATGCGTATCACTCGATTTGTGCATAGTACAGATTCAGTGAAATAAGTAGGGGTAACGCAATAGGTTCCAGAATATCCCCACCCGAGCCTTTCATGCCATGGCGAAGCCCAGCGGCGCATAAAAAAAGCGCAGGAGAACCTGCGCCAGAAGAGAGAGTAATGCGTTATTAAAGCGGCGTGGTTTGCGCTTCAACTACCGCTAACGCCACCATATTCACGATACGGCGTACAGAGGCGATCGGCGTTAATACATGTACCGGTTTAGACACGCCCATCAGGACCGGACCGACCGTGACGCCTTCGGAACTGGAGACGCGTAGTAAGTTGTAACTAATGCGGGCGGCTTCCATATTCGGCATCACCAGAATATTGGCGGCTCCCTTCAGCGGGCTATCCGGCATCCGGTCATTACGAATACTTTCCACCAACGCCGCATCACCGTGCATCTCACCGTCAATCATCAGATCGGGCGCTCGTTCGCGTACCCGCTCAAGGGTTTCGCGCATTTTGCTGGCGGACAGCGAATTTGAGGAACCAAAGTTAGAGTGCGACAACAGCGCGACTTTCGGCTCAATACCAAAGCGGCGAACGGTTTCCGCCGCCATTACGGCGATCTCCGCCAACTGTTCCGGCGTGGGATCTTCGTTAACATAAGTATCGGCGATAAAAGTGTTGCCGCTTGGCAGCAGTAAGGCGTTCATCGCCCCTGCCGTATGCACGCCGTCACGGTAGCCAAAGACGGCTTTCACGACGCTGAAATGCTCATGGTAGTCGCCGATGGTGCCGCAGATCATCGCATCCGCTTCCCCACGCTGCACCATGATCGCGCCAATGGCCGTATGGTTGCCGATCATCGCACGCTGCGCCTGTTCCTGAGTTACCCCGCGACGCTTCATGATCTGGTAATACTCGCTCCAGTACTCTTTGAAGCGCGGATCGGATTCATTATTCACGATCTCGAAATCAACGCCCGCTTTGATCTGTAGCCCCAGTTTCTGGATACGCATTTCGATCACGCTCGGACGCCCGATCAGGATGGGCTTCGCCAGCCCCAGGGTTATCAACTCCTGGGTTGCGTGCAGCACGCGCGCCTCTTCCCCTTCCGGCAGCACTACGCGCTTCGGATCTTTGCGTGCCTGCGAGAAGATCGGTTTCATGAACAGGTTAGTTTTGTAGACAAACTCGGTCAGTTTATCGATATAGGCATCAAAGTCAGCAATCGGGCGCGTCGCCACGCCGGAATCCATTGCCGCTTTCGCGACCGCCGGAGCGATTTTGACAATCAGACGCGGATCGAACGGTTTCGGAATAATGTATTCCGGCCCAAAGCTCAGGTCCTGATCGCCATAGGCCGAGGCCACCACTTCGCTCTGTTCGGCGTGCGCCAGCTCGGCAATCGCACGGACCGCCGCCAGTTTCATCTCTTCGTTGATCGCCGTCGCGCCGACGTCCAGTGCGCCGCGGAAGATAAACGGGAAGCACAATACGTTGTTCACCTGGTTCGGATAGTCGGAACGACCGGTACAGATGATGGCGTCCGGACGCACTTCTTTCGCCAGCGGCGGCAGAATTTCCGGTTCCGGGTTGGCCAGCGCCAGAATCATTGGCGCGCGGGCCATTTTCTTCACCATCTCCTGAGTCAGCACTTTCGGGCCTGAACAGCCGAGGAAAATATCCGCGCCGTCAATGACCTCATCCAGCGTGCGCTTGCCGCTGTCGTCTACCGCATAGGCCGCTTTGGTCTCCGCCATATTCGGCTCACGGCCTTTGTAAATAACGCCCTTAGAGTCGCACACCACGATGTTGTGCTTTTGCATCCCCAACGCGACCAGCAGGTTCATACAAGCGATTGCCGCCGCCCCTGCGCCGGAGACGACCATCCGCACGTCGGAAATATTTTTCTCTACGACTCGCAGGCCATTAAGAATGGCGGCAGTACTGATGATCGCCGTTCCGTGCTGATCGTCATGGAAAACCGGGATGTTCATGCGCTCGCGCAGTTTCTGTTCAATATAGAAACATTCCGGCGCTTTAATGTCTTCGAGGTTAATGCCGCCAAAGGTCGGCTCCAGCGCTGCGACCACATTGATAAATTTGTCCGGATCAAGCTCATCGACTTCAATGTCAAACACATCGATGCCGGCGAATTTTTTAAACAGAACGCCTTTGCCTTCCATGACCGGCTTGCCGGCCAGCGCGCCAATGTTGCCTAACCCCAGCACCGCTGTACCGTTGGAAATGACCGCGACAAGGTTGCCACGCGCGGTGTATTTGTAGGCTGCCAGCGGATCTTTTTCGATTTCCAGGCAGGGTGCCGCCACGCCTGGCGAGTAAGCCAACGCCAGATCGCGTTGGGTGGCAAGGGGCTTAGTCGGAGAAACCTGAATTTTACCGGGTACCGGAAATTCGTGGAAATCAAGGGCGCTTTGTTTTAACTGCTCATCCATCTTGTTGTTCCTTTCACGTATCGTTCAAAAAGTGACGCGGCCTGGTGCGCCGCACATTATCACCGTACTGCGCAACACAAACTTTGAAGGTCTGCAAACTATCACGACACGGCGCAAGAGTTTGTTATCAACTTATAACGGCCATGTTACCTGCTTATACCAGCAATACCATGCCTGTCTGCTATGCTTTTTGGTTATGTAGTGTATCAATCTTTCAGAAGTGTGAATCAACACACTCATCTAACACTTTACTTTTCAAGGAGTATTTCCTATGAACCAGCTAGACGGCATCAAACAATTCACTACCGTCGTCGCCGACAGCGGCGACATTGAGTCCATCCGCCACTACCAGCCGCAGGATGCCACGACAAATCCCTCTTTACTGTTAAAAGCCGCCGGGCTTGAGCAGTATGGTCATTTGATTGAGGATGCGATTGCCTGGGGGAAAAAACACGGCGGTACGCAGGAACAGCAGGTTGCAGCAGCCAGCGATAAACTGGCGGTCAATTTTGGCGCGGAAATACTGAAAAGTATTCCCGGTCGCGTCTCCACTGAAGTCGACGCGCGGTTATCGTTCGATAAAGAAAAAAGTATCGAGAAAGCGCGCCATCTGGTGGATCTCTACCAGCAGCAGGATGTTGATAAATCACGCATTCTGATCAAGCTCGCCGCGACCTGGGAAGGTATTCGCGCCGCCGAGCAGCTCGAAAAAGAGGGCATTAATTGCAACCTGACGTTGTTGTTCTCTTTTGCCCAGGCGCGCGCCTGCGCCGAAGCGGGCGTCTATTTAATCTCTCCGTTCGTGGGCCGAATTTACGACTGGTATCAGGCGCGTAGTCCGCTGGAGCCGTATGTCGTGGAGGAAGATCCCGGCGTGAAATCGGTACGCAATATCTACGATTACTTTAAACAACATCGCTATGAAACCATCGTGATGGGCGCAAGTTTCCGCCGTACTGAGCAAATCCTCGCGCTAACCGGCTGCGATCGACTGACTATCTCCCCTAACCTGCTTAAAGAGCTGAAAGAAAAAGAAGAACCGGTGATCCGTAAACTGGTGCCTTCCTCGCAGATGTTCCACCGCCCTACGCCAATGACGGAAGCGGAGTTCCGCTGGGAACATAATCAGGACGCGATGGCCGTAGAGAAGCTGTCGGAAGGTATCCGTCTTTTTGCTGTTGACCAGCGCAAACTGGAAGACCTGCTTGCCGCCAAACTATAAACCTTGCATGGAGTGATTTATGTCCCGTAAAGACCTTGCCAATGCGATTCGTGCGCTGAGCATGGATGCCGTTCAAAAAGCCAATTCCGGGCACCCCGGCGCGCCGATGGGGATGGCGGATATCGCTCAAGTGCTATGGAACGATTTTCTTAAACATAACCCCACCGATCCGACCTGGTATGACCGTGACCGTTTTATCCTTTCCAACGGTCACGCCTCCATGCTGCTCTATAGTCTGCTGCATTTAACCGGGTATGACCTGCCGCTGGAGGAGCTAAAAAACTTCCGTCAACTGCACTCTAAAACGCCAGGTCACCCGGAGATTGGCTATACGCCCGGCGTTGAAACCACCACCGGGCCGCTGGGCCAGGGGCTGGCGAATGCCGTCGGGCTGGCGATTGCCGAGCGTACGTTAGGCGCACAGTTCAACCGGCCGGACCATGAGATTGTCGACCACTACACCTATGTCTTTATGGGCGACGGCTGTCTGATGGAGGGGATCTCGCATGAGGTGTGTTCGCTGGCTGGTACGCTGGGACTGGGCAAACTGATCGGCTTTTACGATCACAACGGCATCTCCATTGATGGCGAAACCGAAGGCTGGTTTACCGACGATACCGCCAAACGTTTTGAAGCCTACCACTGGCATGTCGTGCATGACATTGACGGGCACGATCCGGAGGCGGTGAAAAAAGCCATTCTGGAAGCCCAGAGCGTAAAAGATAAACCTTCGCTAATTATCTGTCGGACGGTGATAGGTTTTGGCTCGCCGAATAAAGCCGGGAAGGAGGAGTCGCACGGCGCGGCGCTGGGCGAAGAAGAGGTGGCGCTGACCCGCCAGAAGCTGGGATGGCATCATCCGGCGTTTGAGATCCCAAAAGAAATTTACCGCGCGTGGGATGGCCGTGAAAAAGGCGAGAAAGCGCAGCAGCAGTGGCAGGAAAAGTTTGCTGCTTATGAGAAGGCTTATCCTGAGCTGGCCGCGGAGTTTACCCGCCGGATGAGCGGCGGACTGCCGGAGACATGGGAGTCCGCCACGCAAAAATTTATTAACGACTTGCAGGCTAATCCGGCCAAAATCGCCACCCGTAAAGCATCGCAAAATACGCTCAATGCCTACGGTCCCCTGTTGCCGGAACTGTTGGGCGGATCGGCGGATCTGGCGCCGAGCAACCTGACTATCTGGAAAGGTTCGACCTCGTTGAAAGAGGATCCGGCAGGTAATTACATCCACTATGGCGTGCGCGAATTCGGCATGACCGCCATTGCCAACGGCATCGCCCACCACGGCGGCTTTGTACCGTATACCGCCACGTTTCTGATGTTTGTCGAATATGCGCGTAACGCGGCACGTATGGCGGCCTTAATGAAAGCCCGGCAGATTATGGTCTATACCCACGACTCCATCGGTTTGGGCGAAGATGGCCCGACGCACCAGGCCGTGGAACAACTGGCGAGCCTGCGCTTAACGCCAAACTTCAGCACCTGGCGTCCCTGCGATCAGGTTGAGGCGGCGGTCGGCTGGAAGCTGGCCATTGAACGTCAGCACGGGCCGACGGCGTTGATTCTCTCGCGACAGAATCTGGCGCAGGTGGAACGCACGCCGGAACAGGTGAAAGCGATTGCTCGCGGCGGTTATATTCTGAAAGATAGCGGCGGCAAGCCGGATATCATTCTGATCGCTACCGGATCGGAAATGGAAATTACCCTCCAGGCGGCGGAAAAATTGACTGGCGAGGGGCATAACGTTCGCGTGGTGTCGTTGCCTTCAACGGATATTTTCGATGCGCAGGACGAGGCATATCGCGAATCAGTGCTACCGGCGCACGTGACCGCCCGCGTCGCGGTGGAAGCCGGTATAGCCGACTACTGGTATAAATATGTTGGCCTAAAAGGCGCAATTATCGGCATGACGGGATACGGTGAATCCGCTCCGGCTGACAAACTGTTCCCGTATTTTGGCTTTACCGTGGAAAATATTGTAGAAAAAGCCCGCCGGGTGCTGAACATCAAAGGCTAAGGCGAGCGTTAGCAACACAGACTTTGCACAGTCTGCAGACCTGTTCTGTAGGCTGTGCAAAATTACTTCGTAGACTCAGGCGCATCTGACTGCCCGATGACGACCTCATCAATGGATTTATGGCACATCAGGCAAAAGGCCTTTTTTTTATGCGCCTGTAATGTTGAATCCCATGCCGCTGATCCGCCTTCTTTATTCACTTTCTCTCTTATCGCCGCCAGCCGATCTATTTCATAATAAGCGCTCAGGCAGCCACAATGGGGGCATAATACGGGGCCATTATTTATTTTCATACTATTTCCTGCTGTGGTGAGGCTATCGGGTAAAGTAACAATCCTACCGTAACGTAGCAATCTCTATACCATAAATGAAACCTCAATAGGTGTATCCCTATTCTGAAAAGGGGATAACAACCAGGATTCAACGCGTGATCCACAGCGTAGGCCAGGCATCCGGCCCGTGCCAGTTATCGCAGCTCGGTTCTTCGGCATAACGTACCAGACGAAAACGATCGCCATCATAACGCCAGCGCGTCTGGATACCACAGTCGGTTAACCCCCGCCCTTTCGCCAACGTCACCAGCTCGCGCGTTTTCTCGTCAAAGAAGGCGTTCATCAACTCCATGTCATTACTTTCGACGCCGCGATTAAACGGCAGCCGCAAACGTACGGCGCGCGAGACGAGCGTTTTTTTGCGTGAAACTACCCAGGCGAGATCAATAGTGTTATAGGCGCCGGCTTCGCAGTTAACAATCAATAACGCTTTATCATCCGTCAACGCGCTGACCTGCGTCTCGCGACGCAGCGGGTCAAGCGAACAACGAATGCCGTTTACCCGCCATGCGGCGTAGTCCAGCAGATCGTCGCGTTCTTCCTCACTCAGCGGTACGGGCGTTGGATTAATCACGGCGATCCCCTTCAATGCCGGTGCCGGGGGCACGCTGAGCGGCGGTTCGTTTCCTTTTTCAATCCAGGCGGTTTCGCTGCCCACACGTTTTTGTTGCGCGTCGATAAACAGTAATGCCGCTTTTAATCCCGCCAGCGAAAGCGTCTGAACGCCGTTTTTTAAGGTGATAGCCTGCGCATCCTGAATCGTCTGTAAAAATGCGGTGATGGTGGCAGGATCGCCGGTCATGAGATGCCAGGGCGACACGCGCCAGTGTGGACTGTTGAACGAAAGCGGTTTGCCATCCAGCAATAAGCGAGGCGCAATTGCGGCTTCTTTAGCGTCGGGCGGCGCCAAACCGCCGCGGTCGATACGCAGTACCGCATCGGTACGCGCCCCGGCGCTGCGGCTTAATGTCATCACCAGCCCATGATGTTCGCCAGTATTGCGCGCTACGCAAAAATTTTGGTTATTGCAGGTGACCTGCCAGTCGGAAAAAGTCCGTTGCGCTGGCGCAGCCCACAGTAGCTGGACCGGCAACAGGCCAAACAGACAAAAAAGAATAACGCGGTAGCGCATGAACGGAACAACCCCAGATTCAGAACAACACAGCTAAGGCGGTATCTTCCTTGCGCGCCTCAGGGTTCTCAATCAGATTTATCGGATTGGTCTTTTTTGTGTAAAGAAATATATTTCTTTTTTTTCAGTCCATTAGATGAGACGTCTGTAAATAGTTAAGCAATAACACGGTCTTACCGTCCCGAATCTCGCCTGAGCGCACCATTTCCAGCGCCCGGGAAAACGGCAGTTCAAGCACCTCAATCTCTTCGTCCTCCACGCCGCCGCCGATGTTGGCACGCTCGCTATCATGATATTCGGCAATGAAGAAATGAATCAGCTCCGTGACGCCGCCTGGCGACATATAAAGCTCAAATATCTTGCGTACCTCACCAACGTCATACCCTGTCTCTTCAATGGCCTCTTTACGGATACAGACCTCCGGCTCGTCGTTATCAAGCAGGCCAGCGCAGGTTTCAATTAACATACCGTCTTGATTACCGTTGACCCATGTCGCCACGCGAAACTGACGAACCAGAACCACGGTTTTTTTAGTTGAGTTGTAAAGCAGAATAGTTGCGCCATTCCCGCGATCGTAAACCTCACGCTTGTGACGGATAACCTCGCCATTACGACGGGTCAGGTCATAGGTAATGTTGCGCAGAGTAAAATAATTATCAGAAAGAATTTTATCCTTAATAAGCGTAATGGTTTGCGACATGCTGGCTCCAGGGTGTAAAAAGAGCATTAATATTACGCCGTGAGGTCGGTTTTGTCTGCTGAAGGGTTAATCCTTAATGCCGACTGAACGGACGTACAGCCATATTTTTCTGTCACTGCCATGACTATATTCTGCTTCTCCGGGCCGCAGAGTCCATGCTCGCGATATGATTTGACGGCCGGAGTGAGACTGAGGGAATCATCATGAAATTTACTCTCGTTGCGACGGTTCTACTGACGTTTTCCCTTTCAGCTTTTGCCGTTGAGTATCCGGTATTGACCACCGCGAGCCCTGATCAGGTAGGGTTTGATAGCCAAAAACTTCACCGACTTGATGGCTGGATTCAAAATCAAATTGATGCCGGATATCCCAGCATCAATCTTCTGGTGATAAAAGATAATCATATTGTTCTACAAAAAGCCTGGGGCTATGCCAAAAAATATGACGGTTCCACGCTGTTAGCCCATCCCATTCGGGCGACCACTAATACGATGTATGATCTGGCTTCAAACACAAAAATGTATGCCACTAACTTCGCATTGCAAAAACTAGTGTATGAAGGAAAAATAGATGTCAATGATTTGGTATCAAAATATATCCCCGGCTTTAAGGATATGCCTGGGGATAAAATAAAAGGCAAAGATAAACTCCGCATTATTGATATTCTTCATCACGTCGCGGGCTTTCCTGCCGACCCACAATATCCCAATAAAAACGTCGCCGGTAAATTATTTTCACAGAGTAAAAGCACTACTCTGGAGATGATTAAAAAGACACCGCTGGAATATCAACCTGGGTCGAAGCATATCTACAGCGACGTGGATTATATGATTCTTGGTTTTATCATTGAATCGATAACGGCAATGCCATTAGATCGCTACGTCGAAACCACCATTTATAAACCGCTCGGATTAAAACATACCGTCTTTAACCCGCTGATGAAAGGCTTCACGCCGCCGCAAATCGCCGCAACGGAACTACACGGCAACACGCGTGACGGCGTGATTCATTTCCCCAATATTCGCACCAATACACTATGGGGCCAGGTGCATGACGAAAAAGCCTGGTACTCAATGGGCGGCGTTTCAGGACACGCCGGACTGTTTTCTGACACCCATGATATGGCTGTGTTAATGCAAGTCATGCTCAATGGGGGCGGCTACGGTAACGTGAAGCTATTCGACGACAAAACGGTTGCGCAGTTTACTCGCCGCTCGCCAGAAGACGCTACCTTTGGTCTGGGGTGGCGCGTTAACGGCAACGCCTCAATGACCCCCACGTTCGGGGTATTAGCCAGTCCGCAAACGTATGGACATACCGGATGGACCGGAACGCTGACGTCTATCGATCCGGTTAATCATATGGCGATTGTGATTTTAGGTAACAGGCCGCACTCGCCGGTAGCAAATCCTAAAGTGAATCCGAATGTTTTTGTCAGTGGATTATTACCTGCGGCGACATATGGCTGGATTGTTGACCAGATATATGGTTCCTTAAAATAAAAATTAAGAGCCTGTCCCACCAGGCGTTATTGGCGCAGCCAGTTTGGACACGGACAGCGCGCAAAAACCGGAGCGTACACGTAGTACGTGAGGTTTGACTCGCTACGCTCGCCCTTCGGGCCGCCGCAAGCGGCGTTCAAAACGCTAACGCGTTTTGGCGAGCACTGCCCAGGACCAAAATGGCAAGTAAAATAGCCCTAATGGGATAGGCTCTAAGAAGGGATTCTGATAGCGTCCCTTCCTTCAATTTACACTCTATTTTCAATACTAAGATTGGCCTCATCAGGCCTGTTAAACGTCGACCCGACGGGAAAATGTTTATCGCAGGGCGTCCAGCCCTGCGAGCGTCAACATTTCTGCAAACGGAGTAAGGTTAGCCAATAAGTTTAAGATTTTTTATCACTCAATCATTTAACCGTTCCAGGCCTTAACCGGCCTACAAATATGCTTATTTAGCTAACCAGTCGAGTATCCCCTGCGCGGCATGTCGGCCTTCTGCCATCGCCGTCACCACCAGATCGGCGCCGCGCACCGCATCTCCGCCGGCGAAAATTTTCGGGTTGGACGTCTGGTAACGAAACTCGCTCTCGACGCTGGCGGCAATACGTCCCCAGTTATCCACCTTCACGCCATGCGATTCCAGCCACGACATACCATGCGGATGAAAACCAAACGCCATAATGACCGCATCCGCCGGCATCACGAACTCGCTGTCCGGTACAGGTACCGGGCGGCGTCGCCCCTGACCATCCGGTTCGCCAAGCCGCGTACGCAAAAAGCGAATACCGCTGGCGCGCCCGTGCGTATCCAGCACCAACTCAACCGGCTGAACGTTAAATTCAAAGTTCGCGCCCTCTTCCCGCGCGTTTTTCACCTCTTTTTTCGACCCCGGCATATTGGCCTCATCGCGGCGATAAGCGCAGGTGACGTTAGCAGCGCCATGACGCAGCGCCGTACGTACGCAGTCCATTGCGGTGTCACCGCCGCCCAGCACAACCACGTTAAGACCCGCAGTATCAATAAACGGCTCGTCAGGCAACGCCGGAAGGCCCATCACCTGTTTGGTATTGGCGATGAGGAATGGCAACGCATCATATACCCCCGGCGCGTCTTCATTCGGTAAATCAGCCTTCATGGAACGGTAGGTCCCTACCCCGACAAAGACGGCGTCATAACTCTCCAGCAGCGTCTCCAGAGAAATATCTTTCCCCACTTCGCAGTTAAGCTCAAAACGAATCCCCATCGCGCTGAAGATTTCCCGACGGCGCGCCAGCAGAGATTTATCCAGTTTGAAAGCCGGAATACCAAAGGTGAGCAAACCGCCGATTTCCGGATGGCGATCGTAGACGGTGGCGCTTACGCCATGGCGCGCCAGCACGTCAGCGCAGGCAAGACCTGCCGGCCCCGCGCCGATAATCGCCACGCGCTTGTCGCTCTTCTGTACGTCCGACAGGTCGGGACGCCAGCCTTTGCTCAGAGCGCGATCGGAGATATAGCGCTCAATGTTGCCGATGGTAACCGCGCCATACTCATCGCGGAGTGTACACGCGCCTTCGCATAGCCGGTCCTGCGGACAGACGCGCCCGGTAATTTCCGGCAGGCAGTTGGTCTGGTGAGAAAGCTCTACCGCCGCATCAATATCGCCGGCTTTCACCAGTTCGATCCACTGGGGAATATGGTTATGCAGCGGACAGGTCCATTCGCAGATACTGTGTTCCCCGCATGTGAGGCAGCGGGCCGCTTCACGCTCGGCCTGCGCGGCGCGAAACGGCAGATAAATTTCCTCAAAGGTGGTTTTACGCGCTTCAATCGCCAGTTTATCCGGTTCGCCGCGCGGCGGCGTCGCCTGCATACGCTCGGCTTTGCTGCTTGCTGCCCCACTGTGTTGTGTATCCACGGTATGCCAGGGGCGAATCTCCTGCCGGGCGGTACGCAGCCGTCGCGTTTTAGCCAGACGGGTCAACGAGTCTTCGGTGACCAGTTGCAACGCATCCGCCGGGCAATTTTCCACGCAGGCCGGACCCTGTTCACGTCCCTGACACAGATCGCATTTATGCGCGCTGGCTTTGAACTGGTTTGGCGCGACAGGCGTCAATACCATCTGCATGGTGCCGAATGGGCAGGCGACGACGCAGGATTTACAGCCGATGCACTTCTGCGCATTGACCTGCACGCTGTCGTTAATATGCGCGATCGCGCCGTTCGGACAGCTACGGGCGCAGGGCGCATCTTCGCAATGGTGACATGTGACCGCGCTGCGCTGGTGCTGATGTTTAATGACAGTAATTCGGGGCTGATAGCGCTGTGACGTCAGGACATGTCGCTCATCATTGTGAGCCATTACGCAGGCGACCTCGCAGGCATGGCAGCCCAGACACTGCTGGCTATTGGCCATAATAAAACGATTCATGGCATCCTTCTGTTTTGGTTGTAAAAACCTTATTCTTTATATGAGCATTGTTATTAACTGACGAAGGCGGGGTCGGCAATGTTCATCTGCCCAGGAAGCACAACTATCTGTCCAGAACCTGTGGCAGATCAATTTATTTCAAAGCAAATGCAATTGCGATTCAGCTAAATGCGGGGAGTGCCAGCGTGACGGTTAAACGCCCGGTCTCAGCCAGTCTGGCTAAGGCTTTTTTCTATATTGTGCTGTTGTCTATTCTGTCCACCGGCAGCGCATTACTGACGCTGACCAGCAGTTTACGGGATGCCGAAGCGATCAATATCGCCGGTTCGCTACGAATGCAGAGCTATCGGCTGGGTTACGATCTGCAAAGCCGTAGCCCGCAGATTAATGCGCATCGTCAACTTTTCCAGCACGCGCTCAACTCGCCGGTACTGCAAAATCTCAACGCCTGGTATGTGCCGCAGGCGGTGAAAACTCGCTACGCGCGCCTGCACGCCAACTGGCTGGAGATGAATAGCCGCCTACAGGACGGCGACATTGCCTGGTATCAGACCAATATCAACAATTATGTCGATCAAATTGATCTCTTCGTTCTGGCGTTACAGCATTACGCCGAGCGTAAAGTCATGCTGGTCGTCGCCATATCGCTGGCGGGCGGTATCGGCATATTTACTCTGGTCTTTTTTACCCTACGGCGTATTCGCCAGCAGGTCGTTCGCCCGCTGAATCAACTGGTCACCGCCAGTCAGCGTATTGAACATGGTCAGTTCGCCCCGCTGCCGCTGGATACCAGCTTACCCAATGAGCTGGGATTGTTGGCGAAAACGTTTAGCCAGATGTCGAGCGAGCTGCATAAACTTTACCGTTCGCTGGAAGCCTCGGTGGAAGAAAAAACGCACGATCTGCACGAAGCGCACCGCCGCCTGGAGGTGTTATACCAGTGCTCTCAGGCGCTGAATACCAGCCAAATCGACGTCCACTGTTTTCGCCATATTTTGCAAATTGTCCGTGAACATGACGCCGCCTGGTATCTGGAGTTAACCGTGGGCGATAACTGGCGGATTAGCGAAGGCACGCAAAGCCCCGACCTGCCGATGCAAATGCTGCCAGTGACGATGCAGGACACGGTCTATGGCGAACTCCACTGGCAAAGCCCCAACGTTAATGCCTCTACGCCGCTGCTGAACAGCGTCTCCACGATGCTGGGGCGTGGTTTGTACTTTAATCAGGCGCAAAAACACTTCCAGCAACTTTTGTTAATGGAAGAGCGCGCGACGATTGCCCGTGAGCTACACGATTCGCTGGCGCAGGTACTTTCTTATTTACGTATTCAGTTAACGCTTTTGAAGCGCGCTATTCCTGAGGATAACGCCGGCGCGCAAAGCATCATGGCGGATTTTTCCAGAGCGCTGAACGACGCCTACCGTCAGCTTCGCGAGCTACTCACCACGTTCCGTCTGACGTTACAGCAGGCCGATTTACCCTCCGCATTGCATGAGATGCTGGAAGATTTACAGAGTCAGACCCCGGCCAAACTCACGTTGGATTGCCGTTTACCCACGCTGGCGCTGGATGCGCAAATGCAGGTGCATTTGTTGCAAATTGTGCGCGAAGCGGTCCTGAACGCCATTAAACACGCCAACGCGAGCGAAATCGCCGTGAGCTGCGTCACCGCGCCTGACGGCGATCATACCGTTTATATTCGCGATAATGGCATTGGTATCGGCGAACCGCATGAGCCTGCCGGACACTATGGTCTGAATATAATGCGTGAGCGCGCGGAGCGCCTTGGCGGCACGCTGAATTTTTCGCAACCCTCCGGCGGCGGCACACTGGTCAGTATCAGTTTTCGCTCCTCCAACAAGGAAGAGAGTCAGTTAACGTAAAGAACGGCAAATCGCCGGAAGGCCAGATGTCAGGCTTTCCGGCGTTGGCACAAAAAGTATGCTGTAAAAGCGCATGATAATTTACATTATCTCCTTTATTTCTCCACGTTTGGCTCGTAGCTTGCCGCTACAGTGAAGCAGTTCAAATCTATAACGATATGTAGAAACACGAGGTTTCCCTTTAATGGCGAATTTTTTTATCGATCGCCCCATTTTTGCCTGGGTGCTGGCTATCCTGTTGTGTCTGACAGGGGCGTTAGCCATTTTCTCTTTACCTGTTGAACAATATCCCGATCTGGCGCCGCCCAACGTACGTATTACCGCGAATTATCCGGGAGCGTCGGCGCAAACGCTGGAAAATACCGTAACCCAGGTTATTGAGCAGAATATGACGGGCCTCGATAATCTGATGTACATGTCATCACAAAGCAGCGGAACCGGACAGGCGACCATCACCCTGAGCTTTATTGCGGGAACCGATCCTGATGAGGCGGTTCAGCAGGTGCAAAACCAGTTACAGTCCGCGATGCGTAAACTGCCGCAGGCGGTACAGGATCAAGGCGTCACGGTACGCAAAACGGGCGATACCAATATTTTGACCATCGCTTTCGTCTCTACCGACGGTTCTATGGACAAGCAGGATATCGCCGACTACGTCGCCAGTAATATTCAGGACCCGCTCAGCCGCGTCAACGGCGTCGGCGATATTGACGCTTATGGTTCACAGTACTCTATGCGTATCTGGCTCGATCCGGCCAAATTGAATAGTTTTCAGATGACCACGAAAGACGTGACCGATGCAATTGAGTCGCAGAATGCGCAAATCGCCGTCGGGCAGCTTGGCGGTACGCCTTCGGTCGACAAACAGGCGCTGAACGCCACCATTAATGCGCAGTCACTGCTGCAAACGCCGCAACAATTTCGCGATATCACCCTGCGCGTTAATCAGGACGGTTCCGAGGTCAAACTGGGCGATGTCGCCACCGTGGAGCTGGGGGCGGAAAAGTATGACTACCTCAGCCGTTTTAACGGCAAGCCGGCTTCCGGTCTTGGCGTTAAGCTGGCTTCCGGCGCGAACGAAATGGCGACCGCGAAGCTGGTGCTGGATCGCCTCAACGAGCTGGCGCAGTACTTCCCTCAAGGGCTGGAATACAAGATCGCGTATGAAACCACCTCCTTTGTCAAAGCCTCGATTATCGATGTGGTCAAAACGTTGCTGGAGGCTATCGCGCTGGTTTTCCTGGTGATGTACCTGTTCCTGCAAAACTTTCGCGCCACGCTGATTCCGACGATCGCCGTGCCGGTAGTATTAATGGGCACCTTCTCCGTGCTTTACGCGTTCGGCTACAGTATTAACACATTAACCATGTTCGCGATGGTGCTGGCGATCGGGCTCCTGGTCGACGATGCCATCGTGGTGGTGGAAAACGTCGAACGTATCATGAGCGAAGAAGGGCTCACGCCGCGTGAAGCGACGCGCAAATCCATGGGACAAATCCAGGGGGCGCTGGTCGGTATCGCGATGGTGCTGTCTGCGGTATTCGTGCCGATGGCGTTCTTTGGCGGTACCACCGGGGCGATTTATCGTCAGTTTTCTATCACCATTGTCTCGGCAATGGTGCTGTCGGTGCTGGTCGCCATGATCCTGACACCGGCGCTGTGCGCAACGTTATTAAAACCGCTGCACAAAGGCGAACAGCACGGGCAACGCGGATTTTTCGGCTGGTTTAACCGTACCTTCAATCGTAATGCCGAACGTTATGAGAAAGGCGTAGCGAAAATTTTGCATCGCAGCCTGCGCTGGATTCTGATTTATGTTCTGTTGCTTGGCGGCATGGTGTTCCTGTTTTTGCGTCTCCCCACCTCCTTTCTACCGCAAGAAGATCGGGGCATGTTCACTACGTCTATCCAGCTACCGAGCGGTTCTACGCAACAGCAGACCCTGAAAGTCGTTGAAAAGGTTGAAAACTATTACTTCACCCATGAGAAAGACAACATTATGTCGGTCTTCTCGACGGTAGGTTCCGGCCCCGGCGGGAATGGGCAAAACGTCGCGCGCATGTTTGTTCGCTTGAAAGACTGGGACGCGCGCGATCCCACCACCGGCTCCTCGTTCGCCATTATTGAGCGGGCGACAAAAGCGTTTAACCAGATTAAAGAAGCTCGCGTCTTCGCCAGCAGCCCGCCGGCAATTAGCGGTCTGGGCAGCTCCGCCGGTTTTGATATGGAATTACAGGATCACGCCGGAGCAGGCCATGACGCGCTGATGGCCGCACGAGATCAACTCATTGAGCTGGCCGGGAAAAACAGTTCCTTGACCCGCGTGCGCCACAACGGCCTGGACGACAGCCCGCAACTGCAAATTGATATTGACCAACGGAAAGCGCAGGCGCTGGGCGTATCAATTGACGATATCAACGACACCCTGCAAACAGCCTGGGGATCGAGCTACGTCAACGACTTTATGGACCGGGGCCGCGTGAAGAAGGTCTATGTTCAGGCCGCAGCGAAATATCGTATGTTGCCGGATGATATTAATCTTTGGTATGTCCGTAACAAAGATGGCGGCATGGTCCCCTTCTCCGCCTTCGCCACCTCGCGCTGGGAAACCGGCTCGCCGCGTCTGGAACGCTATAACGGCTATTCGGCGGTAGAAATTGTCGGAGAGGCCGCGCCGGGGGTTAGTACCGGGACGGCGATGGATGTCATGGAGTCGTTGGTGCATCAGCTACCGGGCGGTTTTGGCCTGGAATGGACAGCCATGTCTTACCAGGAACGGCTCTCCGGCGCGCAGGCGCCCGCGCTGTACGCTATTTCGCTATTAGTCGTCTTCCTGTGTCTGGCGGCATTGTATGAAAGCTGGTCGGTGCCCTTCTCGGTGATGCTGGTTGTGCCGCTCGGCGTCATTGGCGCGCTACTCGCTACCTGGATGCGCGGGCTGGAAAACGATGTTTACTTCCAGGTGGGGCTGTTGACCGTTATCGGCCTCTCGGCGAAAAACGCGATTCTGATTGTGGAATTCGCCAACGAAATGAATCAGAAGGGACACGCGCTGTTAGACGCCACGCTGTACGCCAGCCGCCAGCGCCTGCGACCGATACTGATGACTTCGCTGGCGTTTATCTTTGGCGTATTGCCGATGGCCACCAGCACCGGGGCAGGCTCGGGTAGCCAACATGCTGTCGGAACCGGCGTGATGGGGGGAATGATCTCAGCAACCATTCTGGCTATCTTCTTTGTACCCCTGTTTTTCGTGCTGATACGTCGCCGCTTCCCGCTGAAGCCGCGCCCGGAATAAGCTCCCGGCCAGCCTGATACGAGGTGTCGGGCACAAAAAAGGCGACTTTCGTTGAGTCGCCTTTTCTTATCCCCTATGGGAGCGCGGTGCCTTCCAGGCATTTATTTACGAAGCATGACTTCGATAAAATCTTTCCAGTTCCCCAGTTCACGTTCAATCATAATAGCCTCTCTTATTATTATGGGTATTCTACGTAGTTAGCGGTATAGAGAGAAGTTCATTTAACCGATTGTTGCGATATCCTCTGGTTATGCTGTCTATGATATTACTATGGCGCTGTAGCCGTAAATTTTATGTGACTTACTGCAATATTTAGCAACATTAATACCTTTTCTACTACTTTATCAAATCGGGTTAAAAAACAATCAATTGCATGTGCGCAAAATAGGATTTTCCTCGCGAATTATAAACAAGCCACATCTGGAACGTTTTGGAATCATTATTCACATTCACTCAACAATGTTATATTGATTGCCGATCAGCGCTGGATAAATAACCATTAACAGCCACACTTATTATCCCGCAGACGATACTATTGATTATTTATTCGAATTTCGCGTTAAAGGATTCAATATGATTACCCTCTATGGCATTAAGAATTGCGACACGATCAAAAAAGCGCGCCGTTGGCTGGAGGAGCATGGCATTGATTATCGTTTTCACGATTACCGTGTGGATGGCATAGACCTCCCTCTTCTTAATACCTTTATTGCCGAACTCGGCTGGCAGCCGTTACTGAATACGCGCGGCACAACATGGCGCAAACTGGATGAAGGCGACCGCAGCGGGATTACCGATGCCGACTCCGCCGCTGCTCTCATGGTTGAACAGCCGGCAATCATCAAACGCCCATTGCTCTGCGCGCCCGGGAAGCCTATGCTGCTTGGTTTCAGTGAATCCCGTTATCAGCAGTTTTTTGATGAGGTGTAGTCTATGTCGTGCCCGGTTATTGAGCTGACACAGCAACTTATTCGTCGCCCCTCCCTGAGTCCGGATGACGCAGGCTGTCAGGCATTAATGATTGAACGCCTGCGTAAAATCGGTTTTACCATTGAGCATATGGATTTTGGCGACACGCAAAATTTTTGGGCATGGAGTGGGCGTGGCGAAACGCTGGCGTTCGCCGGGCATACTGACGTCGTACCGGCTGGCGATGTCGATCGCTGGATCAATCCGCCGTTTGAGCCTACGATTCGCGACGGAATGTTGTTCGGTCGCGGCGCGGCGGATATGAAAGGTTCACTGGCGGCCATGGTGGTGGCTGCTGAACGTTTTGTTGCGCAGCATCCTCATCACCGGGGCCGCCTCGCGTTTTTGATTACCTCTGATGAGGAAGCCAGCGCAAAAAATGGCACCGTAAAGGTGGTTGAAGCGCTGATGGCCCGTAACGAGCGGCTGGATTACTGTCTGGTCGGCGAACCTTCCAGTACTGAAATTGTGGGCGATGTCGTCAAAAACGGGCGCCGCGGTTCCCTCACCTGTAACCTCACTATTCATGGCGTTCAGGGGCACGTCGCCTATCCGCATCTGGCGGATAACCCTGTTCATCGCGCCGCGCCTTTTCTTAATGAACTGGTCGCTATCGAGTGGGATCGGGGCAATGACTTTTTCCCGGCCACCAGTATGCAGGTAGCCAATATCCAGGCAGGCACCGGCAGCAATAATGTCATTCCCGGCGAACTGTTCGTGCAGTTTAACTTCCGTTTCAGCACGGAACTGACCGATGAGATGATCAAAGAGCGGGTACATGCGCTGCTTGAGAAGCATCAGCTACGCTATACCGTAGACTGGTGGCTTTCCGGCCAGCCGTTCCTGACCGCACGCGGCAAGCTGGTGGACGCGGTGGTAAACGCCATTGAGCACTATAATGAAATTAAACCGCAATTACTGACGACGGGCGGTACGTCCGACGGACGTTTTATCGCCCGTATGGGAGCGCAGGTGGTAGAACTGGGGCCGGTGAACGCCACCATTCATAAAATTAATGAATGTGTGAATGCCGCCGATCTCCAGCTACTGGCCCGTATGTATCAACGCATTATGGAACAGCTCGTCGCCTGATGAGCGTTCCGGTAAGAGGAAATAAGCATGGACTGGCTGGCAAAATATTGGTGGATTCTGGTATTGGTGTTTCTGGTAGGCGTACTGCTGAATGTGATCAAAGATCTCAAACGCATCGACCATAAGAAATTCCTTGCCAATAAACCTGAGCTGCCCCCGCATCGCGATTTTAACGATAAGTGGGACGATGAAGACGACTGGCCGAAGAAAGATCAGCCGAAAAAGTAACCGGATAACATGCCGGACAGGTATCGCTATCCGGCATGGTCCCCACCGCCGGGCATTACGTCGCGTAAACGCTGCGTTCGTCCGGCATCCAGCGCAATCAGCGCCTGCGCCGCCTGCGCACGCTGCAACGCCAGCAGAGCTTTACGGCCTGAAATGCGTAGCCGGGCGCACAGTTCGGCATCGCTGGCTTTTTCTTCCAGCCGCCCTCTCAGCGCCGGTAATGGCAATGCGCTGTATTGCAGTAAACGATGCAGGCAACCTAACGATGTCAGTAGCGGGCGGTGCGCGAACGCAAAACCGACCAGCTCACGCCAGTCTTCATCATTAAGCGCCTGTTCATCTAACGCCGCCAGCGGTATCGCCTCGCCGTTCCACTGCGTCAGGATATCCGCATCGCGGCGCAAACGTCGGTGTTCCTGCTGCGCCAGCCGTTTTCCCGCGTCGCTCAGCGGCAATAACGCCATCGCCGTATAGCAACCGCTGCTCGCCTCCCGATGGTTGCCCATCCGTACCAGCACAAAACCGCAGCGCTGCCAGAAGCGCCACAACTCCGGCGTATAGCCAAAGCTGACGGAAAGATAATCACACTGCGCCGCCTGCTCGCACGCGCAGGCAATCAACTGCTGACCGATGCCTTCGCGCTGGCGGGCGGGGTGCACCGCGATACGGCTTACGCGACGCCCGACCAGCGTCGCGGCTAAAGGGTCGCTACCGTGCGCCGCCAGCGACTGCGCCACCAGATTTCCACGCGGCCGCCGGAAACCGCCCCATACAGCCTGACTGAGTTCTGCGGATAACCCGCCCTCTTCGACCAGCCAGAGGGCGCCCGCCACACGGTTATTCGCCGTAGCCTGCAAGAAATGCTGCCCTGGCGCATCCATCATTCGGCGCAGATCCAACGGCGAAGTACGATAGTGCGCCCCCGACAGTAATTGATACACAGCCCTCGGCAACACGGGCGTCTCCCTCCAGGTCTGCTGGTAAAACGCCGAGATTGCTATCGCGCCATGCGGCGCCTGCGCAAACGCTTCATCGTCGAATATCAGCGCCTCGCTGACGATATTTTCCAGCGGGCATTCTGGCGCCCAGCGGACAGGCTGACGAAGCGTGAAGCGGTGAAGCTGCGGAAAACGGGCGCAAAACTTAAGTAAAAAACCGCGTCCGGTGCCTTCGTAGCCCTGAACGGTGGTGGTGAGTAGTATGCGGGGAAAGCGCGAAACCAGTTGCAGCAGCAGCGGCGCGGGGATTGCCGCCGCCTCGTCAACCACCAGCCAGTCGGCTCTTGCCCCGCTCGCCTGCAACGCATCCGGCGCCATAAAACAGAACCGCTCACCGGCAAACGCTGCCAGGATATCCGTTGCCGTTTTCGCCGGTGCGGTCACGATAGCCGTGCCCGCCATCCGGGAGATGAATTGCCCGGCCAGCGCCGATTTGCCGCGCCCACGGGGGGCAATCACCGTCGCCACGCCGGGCGGCATTTCACGTAAACGCGATAAGATAGCCGCCTGCTCCGGCTGCGGCTCGCCGGTGGCGGGTCGCCAGCGTTCACGGGAAGGATAAGATGGCCAGCAAAACGGCTGGCGCTGTCGCCACAGCAGCGTTTGCGGATCGCGGGAAAGAGTCCGTTTAAGATGCTGTGCAAACTGCGGTGTAGGGATAGGCTGCGCGCAGTCGCTCCAGCGCAGTGAATCGGTATCAGGCCTGCTTTCCCACGTCTCGTACGGCGGCATCAGCAGAAGCAGCCAGCTTCCGGCCCGCAAGGTCCCGCTCAGGGCGGCAAACGCTGCGGCGTCAAAGCCCTGCCAGGCATCAAATATCGCATGACGAAATTCACGGCCCAGCAGCGTTTGTAACGCCTGTGGCGTACAGCGCGGCTGTGCGGGCGCGTCTGGCGCGACCCACAGCCAGTCACCGGGCAATGCAGCGCGTATCGCCTCGGCCCGCTCCCGGCACCACGCCGCATCGCCGCTGATGACCAGTAAACGGCGAATGCCTTCCTGTGTCATTTGCGACGTTAACGCCTGTAGCGCATCGATATCAGACATCCCTGCCCCAGTTTATCAAAAGTTTTTGCCAAACGTATTACATTGCGCCGGGTCACCGCTGTCAAATCCACGCTTAAACCAGCTGTAGCGCTGTTCTGAGGTGCCGTGGGTAAAACTATCCGGCACGACGCGCCCCTGCCCCTGTTGCTGTAAGCGATCGTCGCCGATAGCCTGTGCGGCATTGAGCGCCTCTTCCAGATCGCCCGCCTCCAGTACGCCTTGCTGCTGCATACTGTGTCCCCACACGCCAGCAAAGCAATCCGCCTGTAGCTCCATGCGCACCGAAAGGCGATTCACCTCCGTTTGCGACGCGTTTTGCTGCAACTGGCGTACTTTCGGCTCAATACCTAACAGTTTTTGTACGTGGTGGCCGACTTCGTGGGCGATGACATAACCCTGGGCAAAATCACCGTCCGCGCCCAGCTTATTTTTCATATCATCGTAAAATGAGAGATCGATATAAACGGTGCCGTCCGCCGGGCAGTAAAACGGCCCCATCACGGACTGACCCGCACCACAGCCGGTACGCGTCATACCACGGTACATCACCAGTTTTGGCTGCTGATAGCCGCGGCCCATTTTTTGAAAGAGTTGCCCCCAGGTATCTTCGGTCGTCGCCAGGATCACCGAGGTAAATTTTGCCGCTTCATCATCATTGGGGCTTATCGAACGCGTCGACTGCTGCTGCGAAACCGGCTGACCGGTCAACAGACCGGTTAAATCCACCCCATAGTACCCTGCGACCAACACCACCACCAACAGAATGATGCCGCCTTTCCCGCGCGGAAGACGAAAGCCAGGGCCCCCCAGCGAAGGGCCGCCAGGCCGATTACGTCTGTCCTCTACATTGTTGCTTTCACGACGCCCTTGCCAGCGCAT
Organism: Salmonella sp. SAL03688; assembly: GCF_046551895.1. NCBI lineage: Bacteria > Pseudomonadati > Pseudomonadota > Gammaproteobacteria > Enterobacterales > Enterobacteriaceae > Salmonella > Salmonella sp. SAL03688. Next base: position 110,496 of record NZ_JBGDVI010000009.1, on the reverse strand, counting down.
AATCACCTCATTCTCTCTTTGTTATACAGATGATCGTAGGCGGTCAGGCGCAGGATTACCACAGGTAAACGCTATCAGAATGAGGAAAGGATGATACCGGAGAGCGGTTGCCCCCCGGTCAGAAGCGGAATTAATCTAATTTCACGCCCAGGCGATGCGCGACGGCTTCATAGGCTTCAATCAGACCGCCCAGACTCTGGCGGAAGCGGTCTTTGTCCATTTTGTCCAGCGTCTCTTTATCCCACAGGCGGCTGCCGTCCGGCGAAAACTCATCGCCCAGCACCACTTCGCCTTTATACAGGCCAAACTCCAGTTTGAAATCCACCAGGATAAGACCCGCGTCATCAAACAGTTTTTTCAGTACGTCGTTGGCTTTGTAGGTTAGCTCTTTCATACGCGCCAGATTTTCCTGACTTACCCAACCGAACGTTTCACAGTAGGAACTATTCACCATCGGGTCGTGCAGCGCGTCGTTTTTCAGGAACAGATCGAATATCGGCGGGTTAAGCTCCATGCCTTCTTCCACGCCCAGACGCTTGACCAGCGACCCAGCCGCACGGTTGCGCACCACACATTCAACCGGCACCATCTCCAGCTTCTTCACCAGACACTCGGTATCAGACAGCAAACGTTCCATCTGGGTCGGGATGCCCGCCTCGGCCAGTTTGGTCATAATGAAATGGTTGAATTTGTTATTTACCATGCCCTTGCGATCAAACTGTTCAATGCGCGCGCCATCCCCTGCTGACGTATCATTGCGGAATTCGAGCACCAACAGGTCCGGGTTTTCCGTGCTGTATACGGTTTTCGCTTTACCACGATACAACTCAGCTTGCTTTTGCATCTTTAACACTCCTGGGTGTGAATTAACGATAAGTATTCATTTCCTGCTACGCCTGCCGGAGACGCCGGCCTGTAATTGTGGTGCGAAATAGCGGTTAAATCGCGTTTTTGTACCGACGCACACGTTTGCGTATCTTATCAGAAAAAAGGGCCGGATTACTCCAGCCCTGTTAAATTACTTGTTGAACGCTGCCTGGAAGACGGCAACCAGCGCGTCGTTCTGGCTTTGCGTCAGAGTATGCCCCTTAGGATCGATAAACTGCAAGCTGCTGCGGTTATCTAAATCGCCAACCTGCAATTTATAGTCTCCGGATGCCAGGCCCGGGTCGCTAGCGCCCAGATCCCGCCAGTCGCTGTCAGACAACGGTTTGTACGTTACCGCCATGCTGCCCTGAGAGCGAGTGCTGTCGGTGACTTTCATGCCCACTTTTTCCAGCGCGGCCGGGAGGCGCTGCCACACGAGGTTGAACGGACCGCGAACGACCAGCATAGGTAAACCGGTATCATCAGCGGCGCTCTGCACATCCATCGTTGCGGCGGAACGGTTCTGCGCGGCATTTGCCGCATCCGTAGCGGTCTTATCCAGACCGGCGGAAATGACGTTCATCATTTCAGTGCTATAGCGCTGCAGCGACGCCGCGTCAGCGACCGGCTTGCCAGCCTGTTCCAGATTAACCAGTTTTACCGTTACCGCCTGCTGATAGCCCTGCGGCTTCACCGAGATTTGATAACGTCCACGATACTGTTCGTCTTCATCCAGGCGGTTCCAGTTCACCCAATCGGTCGTCAGGGTCTGGCTGGCATCGTCACGTTTTTCAATCGGATAATTTTTCGCCTGAATCACGCTGACGACTTGCGGCCACAGCGTGCTGCTACGACCATTTTCCACCAATAGCGTAGCGGTATCGCCAGAGAACTGGGTACGCGCGCCGCTCACTAACGCTAACGGCTGCGCTGGCGGACGGATATCCAACGCCTTACCAACCGCGCCGCTCCCCTTCGTGACCGGAATAACGTAGTCGCCGGTCGTTATCGGCAGGATCATTCCTGCCGGGGCGTGAAGTTCAGCAAGCGGCGCGGCATCCAGATAGGATTCATCGCCGCTTACCTGGCGCTTGTAGCGCGAATCGGAACTACAGGCAGCGAGCAGCAAAACAAGCGAAACACCCGCAACCTTCGCCAGGCGCGACTTTTGTACTGAGTAAGCCATCAAATCTCCCTAAACTTTACAGCAGGCCAGCATGCTGAAGCGCTGCTTTGACGATGTCACGACCATGGTCCGTGATAGGCGTCATTGGCAGGCGCAGCGTGTCGGTCGCCACAAGACCCAATGCCTTACATGCCCATTTCACCGGGATAGGATTGGGTTCGACAAATAGTTTGTTGTGTAACGGCATCAGACGCTGGTTGATAGCGCGCGCCTCGGCAAATTGCCCTTCCGCCGCCAGTTTGCACATGTCAGCCATCTCGCGCGCCGCTACGTTAGCCGTAACGGAAATCACGCCATGACCACCCAGTTGCATAAAGTCCAGCGCAGACGCGTCATCGCCGCTAAGCAGAATAAAATCGTCTGAAACCAGCTCTTTGATCTGGTGAACGCGGGTTAAGTTCCCTGTCGCCTCTTTGATAGCGATAATATTTTTTATTTCCGCCAGACGACCCACGGTTTCCGGCAACATATCGCAACCGGTACGGGACGGCACATTATACAGAATTTGCGGCAAGTCAGTGTGTTCCGCGATGGCTTTGAAATGCTGGAACAAACCTTCCTGCGTGGGACGATTGTAGTACGGCGTTACCGTCAGGCAGCCTACAATACCGCTATCGTTAAAACGCTGCGTCAGGCTAATCGCTTCCGCGGTCGCGTTTGCGCCCGTGCCGGCGATAACCGGAATACGTCCGTCAGCCAGTTCCAGCGTCATCATCACGACATCGCCATGTTCATCATGGCTTAGCGTGGCAGACTCGCCGGTAGTGCCAACCGAAACAATCGCCGAGGTACCGTTGGCGACATGATAATCAATGAGTTTTTTCAGGCAAGACCTACTGACGTTACCTTTCTCATCCATCGGCGTAACAAGCGCGACAATACTTCCCGTGAACATGGGCCATCCTCTGTGCAAACAAGTCTCTCAATGGTACGTTTGGTATGGCAATAAAAGCAAGCGACCAAAGCCGTTCTGATTGTTGTATGCAGGTTTTTTTTATGGTTTCCTTAAGATTACCTCACCGCTCAAAGGAATAACTGGTTTGACACCGTCATCACAACACTATTTGGTTATCACTGCGCTGGGCGCCGACAGGCCCGGTATTGTGAATACCATTACTCGCCATGTCAGCAGTTGCGGCTGTAATATCGAAGACAGCCGACTGGCGATGCTGGGCGATGAATTCACGTTTATTATGCTGTTGTCCGGCACGTGGAACGCGATTACCTTGATTGAATCGACATTGCCGTTAAAAGGCGCGGAGCTGGATCTGCTGATTGTGATGAAACGGACGTCCGACCGTCCCCGCCCGGCAATGCCCGCGACGGTATGGGTTCAGGTTGAGGTCGCCGACTCCCCGCATTTAATTGAGCGATTCACCGCGCTGTTTAATAGTCATGAAATGAATATTGCGGAGCTGGTCTCCCGCACGCAGCCGGCTGAAGGTGATAAAGCTGCGCAATTATTTATTCAAATCACCGCACATAGCCCGGCGTCGCAAAATTCCGCAAATATTGAGCAAGCCTTTAAAGCACTATGTACAGAACTCAATGCGCAAGGCAGTATAAACGTCGTCAATTACTCACAACATGATGAACAGGATGGAGTTAAGTAATGAATCCACTGAAAGCCGGTGATATCGCACCGAAATTTAGCTTGCCGGATCAAGACGGGGAACAAGTAAATTTGACCGACTTCCAGGGACAGCGCGTTCTGGTTTATTTCTACCCAAAAGCCATGACACCCGGCTGTACCGTGCAGGCCTGCGGCTTACGCGATAACATGGACGAGCTCAAAAAAGCAGGCGTGGACGTGCTGGGCATCAGCACCGATAAACCTGAAAAACTCTCCCGTTTCGCTGAAAAAGAGCTGCTGAACTTTACCCTTTTGTCCGATGAAAACCATCAGGTGTGTGAACAGTTCGGCGTCTGGGGCGAAAAGTCGTTTATGGGCAAAACGTATGACGGCATTCACCGCATCAGCTTTTTGATTGACGCTGATGGTAAGATTGAGCACGTCTTTAATGATTTTAAAACCAGCAATCACCATGATGTGGTGCTGAACTGGCTGAAAGAAAACGCGTAAAAGCCTCAGGCCGCGCTGATGTGCGGCCTGGAAAGGGAATGCGCCGTCAGGCTTGCCGCGCCAGACGCCATATCGCCGCCACATTGCGCGCCGACAGGCTCAGGTTATATTCCGCCTCGTGTAAGGCTTCCGGCAGCGTAACGATATGCGACAAAATCGACAGCGCCGCATCGATACCCTGCTGATACACAACGTGATGATCGTGTTGCAGCCCACCGGCGAGCGCGATAACCGGTTTATGATACCGCTTCGCCACTCTGGCGACGCCAATCGGCGTCTTGCCGCAAATACTTTGGCTGTCCAGCCGACCTTCTCCGGTAATCACCAGATCGGCATCTTTAACCGCCTGCTCAAGCTGTAGCGTTTCCACGACAATCTCTACGCCGGCGCGTAATTCCGCATTGAGCAACCCTAAAAGCGCGGCGCCCATTCCACCTGCCGCGCCCGCGCCGGGAGCATTAATCACCTCACGTCCCGTAGCCTGATAAATATGCCGGCCCCAGTTTTCCAGCGCCGCGTCCAGGGTGTTCACCATTTCCGCTGTCGCCCCTTTTTGTGGGCCAAAAATGGCCGATGCGCCCTGGGGACCACACAGCGGATTGTTGACATCGCACGCCACGGTTATCGATACCTTACGCAGCAATGGGTGACAACCGGACAGATCGATAGAGGCCAGCGCCGCCAGCGCCTCGCCGCCCGGAGAAAGCGAGCGCCCCTGTTTATCGCGCAATATAACGCCAAGCGCCTGCATCATCCCCGCGCCGCCGTCATTCGTCGCGCTGCCGCCAATTCCCAGAATAATACGCTTTACGCCACGCTCCAGCGCCGCGACGATTAACTCGCCGGTGCCGTAGCTGGTGGTATTAAGCGGGTTGCGCAATTCAGGCGAAACGTGATGCAGCCCGGATGCCGCCGCCATTTCAATCACGGCGGTATCGCTATCGCCCAGCATTCCCCAGCGCGCGGCCACCGGTTGCCCAAGCGGGCCTTGTACCCACTGGTCGACATAACGCCCGCCGCTGGCCTCCACCATTGATTGTACGGTTCCTTCCCCACCATCCGCCATGGGCACTTTAACGTAGTCGGCGTCAGGATAAATTTCGCGGAACCCCTTTTCTATCGCCTCAGCGACCGCCATTGCGGACAAACTTTCTTTAAATGAATCAGGAGCAATAACAATTTTCATAGGGATTATCCTGCAAAACCAAAGAAACCGAACATCAGAGTAGAAATAAAGGTAATGGCTAACCCCACCAGCGTTTCATACGGCATTAGCTTTAAACGTTCATGAATTTGCATATTGACGCTGCCGCCCGTCGCGTGGAAAAAGCTGCCGTGCGGCAGATGGTCCAGCACCGTGGCGCCCGCATGGATCATAGCGGCTCCCGCCAGGGCGGAAACGCCAAGTTCAAGTAACGTGGGAGAGAAAACGCCGGACGCCACCGCCGTTCCCGCCGTGGTTGAGGCCGTCGCCATTGACATCATGGCGCCAGACACGGGCGCCAGCAGCCAGGACGGCAATCCCGAAGCGGTGAGGCCATGAATCAGGACATCTTTAAGTTCGGAATTAGCGATAATGCCGGCCAGCGTACCGGTTCCCAGCAACATAATAGCGACAGGCGCCATACGCATCAGACCGGCGACCATGTACTGGTTACAGTGGCGCGCGCGTCCCATCAACAGCAGACCGACCAATCCCCCTACGGGCAGGGCAATTAACGGGTCAATGGAAATGCCGGCAAACGGACGGAGAGAAAGCAGGAAAATAGCGACCAGCGGCGCGCTAATCGCCACCAGAAAGCCGGGTCTGGCGACGGAGTCATCATGGTGAGTCACTTCATGATCGGCGACGCCCGCGCCTTTATTATTCAGCCGTTTCGCTAACAGATAGGCGATAATAAGCCCAACGATGCCCGGAACCACGCCCGCCAGCATAATAGAGGTAAGAGGAACATGAAACGCATCGGAGGCGGCAATAGCGTTCGGGTTGGGTGACATCACGTTACCCGCTTTGCCGCCGCCGACCATCGCCAGCAGAATAGCGCTTTTTGACAGCCCTGCATTACGCGCAATCGACAGCGCAATCGGCGCGACGGTAATCACCGCCACATCAATAAATACGCCGACGGCGGTCAGACATAGTGTGGCAATGGCTAATGCCAATAACGCCCGGGTTTCCCCCACTTTGCGGACAATCGTCTCAGCAATCGTATTCGCCGCCCCGGACTCAATTAATACGCCCGCCAGTACGCCTGCGGCCAGAATACGCAATACGGCATTAACGATGCCCTGCGCGCCTGACACCATCAACGACACGGTTTGCAGAAGATCGGCGCCGCCAATCAAACCGCCGACCAGCGCGCCCGCCATCATGCCGTAGGCTGGCGACACTTTTCTTAAAATTAATACGATGGCCACAACCAATGCGGCAATGGCTCCCAGGGTGGATATCGACGTCATATACTGCGCCTCCTTTAACATGGAGCGCGCAGTATGGAAAAACCCGCCTAAAAATCCGCTGGAGCTTTCAACAAATTTCGATTCGACCTGGCAGCGGTAACTTGTCGGACGGTACAGATTCGGCCTGGAGCTCCATACCGATATAAAGCCAAAGCGTACTTTTTAACTCATTGATTTTTATGTGCGTAATATCCTCACAGCGCTGTAAGCGATAGCGCAATGTATTCACATGAATATGCAATGCTTTGGCCGTTTGCGTCAGGTCACAATTATGTTCAAACCAGGTCCGCAGCGTCTGTTGCAATACGCCTTTCGCGTCATGTTGCGCCAGTTGCAGCCACAGACGCGATAACTCCTGCACTTGCCAACTTTCAGACAGCCCGCTTAGCAGCGCGGGAAGCGCGTGGTCATGATAAAAAATGTACTGGCTGCGCAGCTTTTGTCTTTTCGCCATCGCCTGCGTGGCTCTCGCAGTGAGCAAAGATCGGTGCAATCCCGTCTCGCCGGCAAAATAGCCCCCAACCAAAATACGGCTAAAGCCCGATGATGCAGCCCATGATTTAAAAATCTGCAATTCACCCATTTCCTGGCGGGTATTCCACTTTCCCTCTTTTAACGTGATAGGCTTAATAATGATTAATTCATTAAATTCGGTAAACGTCACCAAATGGTTGCGCGCGTGATTCTCGAAATAATCCATTACATTGCGCAGCGCTTCGCGATCCGGCTGGGAAAGTTCAATAATCAGCACCACTCTGGGAACCGCCAGATCAATGCCCAGATAGGCCGCCATAGAGCGCAACGACTCTGTTGAATTTTCTCGCAAAATCAATTGGTTGATCAGCTCTTCGCGATAGCGTTTATCCCACTGTCGCTGTTCGATCAGCACCATATGCTCGATCACCAGCTCCGCCGCCATTTTAACCAGCTCGGCATACGCGCGAACCTCCTCCGGTTCGCCGGTAATGCCGACCACGCCGATAAGCTGTTCATGAAAAGAGATGGGAAGATTAATGCCGGATCGCACGCCTTTTAGCTGATTGGCGGTAGCGGAATCAATTTCTACAATACGGTTTTCCTTCAGCGCCAGAATGGCTCCTTCATGACGCTGGCGAAGCCGCGAAGGTTCGCCAGACGCGATAATGACGCCATGTTCATCCATGACGTTTACCGAGTAAGGAATAATTTTCATGGCTCGCTGTACAATTTGCCGCGCGGTATACCCTTTCAAGTAATGTTTTCTCAACACACTCATTCCCTGTTTCGTTATCGCTTCACATTAAAAAAACAATCTCGCATCAATGATGTCACTTATTAACGAATTTCTCAGAAGAATGCTTAGGCTAAGTCACCAAATTTTGGCGGCTTTACAGCGAGAATTTTGTAGGTTCCGACAATAAAAATGCCGCAACACGGTGCGGCATTAAAAAAAGAGCGGCTTTCTAAGCGCTTGTCCCTCATCAGGCGTGCGCAAAATGGCGGCAGGGCACTATGATGTCGTTCACGCTTTACAACTTTTGTACAGGCCGCTCAGGATGAGGCATCTGTCACCTGACCATCCGGCCAGGCATGGACAACGGCTTTAATCAGCGTCGCCAATGGAATGGCGAAAAACACTCCCCAGAAACCCCACAGACCGCCGAAAATCACCACTGACAGAATAATCACCAGCGGATGCAAATTCACCGCTTCGGAGAAAAGTACCGGTACCAGCAGATTGCCATCCAGCGCCTGAATAATCAGATAAACGGCAAAACAGCTCCAGAATTCCGTCCCCAGGCCAAACTGAAACAGCGCGACGCCCACCACCGGAATTGTCACCACAAAGGCGCCGATATAGGGGATCAGGACCGAAAAGCCCACCAGTACCGCCAACAGTAGCGAATAGTTGAGGCCAAACAGCAAAAAGCCCAGCCAGGTCGCCACGCCCACCACCACCATCTCCAGCACTTTTCCGCGGATATAGTTGGTGATCTGCTGATTCATCTCATTCCACACCTGCCCCGCCAGCCCGCGATTACGCGGCAGCACGCGGCGCACGGCATTCAGCATCTGCTCTTTATCTTTTACCAGGAAAAAGACCATCAGCGGCACCAGCACCAGATATACCGCCAGCGTCAGTAGCCCGACTAACGAAGCCAGCGAATACTTCACCACCGAATCGCCCATGTTAAGCATCCGGGTACGCATGTTTTCCGCCATCGCATCAATAATGCCCGCATCCATCAGCGCCGGATAGCGTCGCGGCAAGGTCGCGGCAAAATCGGACAGTTTATTCAGCATACCGGGCATATCACGAATCAGGTAAATACCCTGCTGCCAGGCAATCGGCATCACCACAAACGCCATTAATAACAGAATGCCGACAAAGAGGATAAGGACAATGGAGGCTGCCCAGCGCCGGGAACAGCCAATCGCCTGCAGGCGCGCCGTCGGCCACTCCAGCAGGTAGGCCAGTACGATAGCGACCAGCAGCGGCGCTAACAGGCCGCTAAAGAAAAAGAGGATGCTAAAACCAGCCACCAGAATGACCAGCAAGGCAATCGCCTCCGGGTCGCTGAAGCGACGGCGATACCATTGCATTAACATTTCGAGCATAAAACCCTTCCCAGAACTCAACTGCGGGATTGTGATGCCGAATTGTATCGAAATGTCACAAAAAAGACTTCGCTTTTTATCGTTGATTCAGGAAACTAAAATAGTGAGTCTGTGCTCATCACAGTTACACTTATGAAGTGTCGGAGCGTGGAACGATATTTCACGACGTTGGTCAAAGGGCTATCTCAAAACAACAGGATAGAGGTTATGTTCAGGCAGTTGAAAAAAAACCTGGTGGCAACCCTCATTGCAGCATTGGCTCTCGGTCAGGTCGCGCCCGCATTTGCCGACCCTGCCGACACGCTGCCCGATATGGGAACCTCGGCAGGAAGCACGCTTTCTATCGGACAAGAGATGCAAATGGGCGACTTTTATGTGCGCCAGCTACGCGGCAGCGCGCCGTTAATCAACGATCCGCTGCTGGTGCAATACATTAACGCGCTGGGTATGCGTCTGGTCTCGCACGCCGACTCCGTCAAAACGCCCTTCCATTTTTTCTTGATCAATAATGACGAAATCAACGCGTTCGCGTTCTTTGGCGGCAATGTGGTGCTGCACTCGGCACTTTTTCGCTACGCGGATAACGAAAGCCAGCTAGCTTCAGTCATGGCGCATGAAATCTCCCACGTGACGCAGCGCCACCTGGCGCGCGCGATGGAAGATCAAAAGCGCAGCGCGCCGCTTACCTGGGTGGGCGCGCTGGGTTCCATTTTGCTGGCCATGGCCAGCCCACAGGCCGGTATGGCGGCGCTAACCGGTACTCTGGCGGGAACGCGCCAGGGAATGATAAGTTTCACCCAGCAAAATGAGCAAGAAGCCGACCGTATTGGTATTCAGGTACTGCAACGCGCCGGATTTGACCCACAGGCGATGCCCTCTTTCCTCGAAAAACTGCTCGACCAGGCGCGTTACTCCACGCGACCGCCTGAAATTTTGCTCACTCACCCCTTACCGGAAAGCCGCCTTGCGGATGCCCGCAACCGTGCCAACCAGATGCGCCCGGTCGTGGTGCAATCTTCCGCCGACTTTTATTTCGCCAAAGCGCGCGCCCTGGGAATGTACAATTCCGGACGTAACCAGCTCACCAGCGACCTGCTGGATCAGTGGTCTAAAGGCAACGTGCGTCAGCAACATGCGGCGCAATATGGCCGGGCGTTGCAGGCGATGGAAGCGAGCAAGTACGATGAAGCGCGCAAAACGTTGCAGCCGCTGTTAAGCGCGGAACCGAACAATGCCTGGTATCTTGACCTCGCCACCGATATTGACCTGGGGCAGAAAAGAGCCAACGACGCGATTAATCGCCTGAAAAATGCCCGCGATCTGCGCGTTAATCCTGTGCTGCAGTTAAACCTCGCCAATGCGTACCTCCAGGGAGGCCAGCCGAAAGCGGCGGAAACCATTCTGAATCGCTACACCTTTAGCCATAAAGATGACGGTAACGGCTGGGATCTGCTCGCTCAGGCCGAAGCCGCGCTGAACAACCGCGATCAGGAGCTGGCGGCGCGCGCTGAAAGTTATGCGCTGGCGGGACGACTGGATCAGGCAATTTCACTGCTCAGTAGCGCCAGCGCCCAGGCAAAACTGGGTAGCCAGCAACAGGCGCGTTACGATGCGCGTATCGACCAGTTGCGCCAGTTACAGGAACGCTTCAAGCCATACACGAAAATGTAATCGCCGTTTATTAGCCGGATGGCGTCACAAGGAGAACTCATGACCGACACGATTAAAATCTACCATAACCCGCGCTGCTCGAAGAGCCGCGACACGCTGAACCTGCTGAAATCTAACGGCGTGGAACCGGAAGTGGTGCTTTATCTGGATACGCCCGCCGATGCCGCCACCGTGCGGGAACTGCTGCGTATGTTGGGCATGTCCAGCGCGCGCGAACTGATGCGCCAGAAAGAAGATCTCTATAAAACGCTTCACCTGGCGGATAGCCAGCTAAGTGAAGAGGCGTTAATCCAGGCGCTGGTTGAACACCCTAAACTGATGGAGCGCCCCATTGTGGTGGCAAATGGTCAGGCGCGCATTGGCCGACCGCCTGAGCAGGTACTGGACATCCTCGGTTAACCGTTGAACGCCGCCGTCGCGGCGTATTACAGTTTCAGAATCTCTTTGACAAACGGGATCGTCAATTTTCGCTGGGCAGTGATCGACGCATGATCGAGCTGATCCAGCGTCATAAACAGCGTACGCATTTCGCGATCAAGACGTTTGAGTAAAAACCGCCCGACATCTTCCGGCAGTTCAAACCCCCGTAACCGGGCGCGCAACTGTAGCGCCTGAAGTTTGTCTTCATCGGAAAGAGGCTGGAGTTTATAGATTTGCCCCCAGTCCAGACGGGAAGCGAGATCGGGCAAGCCCAGATTTAACTGTCTTGGCGGACGATCGCCGGTGATCAATAACCGCGTCTTACCGGACTCCAGAATGCGGTTATAGAGATCAAAGATCGCCATCTCCCACAGTTCATCGCCAGCGACACACTCAATGTTATCAATACACACCAGCGAGAGGTGTTCCATACCGTCGAGCACTTCCGGCACGAACCAGGTACGTTTATCGAGCGGGACGTAGCCTACCGCATCTCCACGCTGCGACAATTCAGCGCAGGCGGCGTGCAGCAAATGGCTGCGGCCCGCGCCTTCACGCGCCCAAAGGTAGATATATCCACTATGTTCCTGGCGCAACACGTTTTGTAACGCGGCCAGTAGAGAGGCGTTATCCCCCGGCCAGAAACTTGCGAAAGTTTCGTCGTCAGGAAGATAAAGTGGCAAAGAGAGCTGTGCCGGTGTGTTCAGAGATACCTCAACCCAGGATGACATAAAATCGCGCTGAGTTTACCACATAATTCCCTTGAGATAGAACCGGGCAGCATCGCTGCCCGGCAACCCGTTACTGATGCGGAGGCTCCGCATCATTTGCCTCCAGTACCACTTCTTCCGGACGCAACAGGCTAATCAGTTTAAAAATCAGGCTCAGGCAAATCCCGACGATGGTCGCCAGCGCCATCCCTTTCAATTCTGCCGCGCCGATATGCACTTTCGCGCCGCTCACGCCGATGATCAAAATCACCGAGGTGAGGATCAGGTTTTGCGCTTTGTTGTAGTCGACTTTTGATTCGATCAATACGCGAATCCCCGACGCGCCGATAACGCCGTACAACAGCAGCGAGACGCCGCCCATCACGGGTAACGGGATAATCTGAATCGCCGCCGCCAGTTTGCCAACACAGGAAAGCAGAATGGCGAAAATCGCCGCGCCGCCGATAACCCAGGTACTGTAAACGCGGGTGATCGCCATGACGCCAATATTTTCCCCATAGGTGGTATTCGGCGTGGAGCCGAAGAAACCGGAAACGATCGTCGATAGTCCGTTAGCGAACATTGAGCGGTGCAAACCGGGATCGCGCACTAAATCTTTTTTGACGATATTCGCCGTCACCACCAGATGACCGACATGCTCGGCGATCACGACCAACGCCGCGGGCAGAATCGTCAGGATCGCGAACCATTCAAAACGCGGCGTATAGAAAGTCGGTAGCGCAAACCAGTGTGCCTGGGCAATCGGCGTGGTATCGACCACTCCCAGCGCGAATGACAGCGCATAGCCTGCCAGCACGCCGATCAAAATCGGAATGATCGCCAGGAAACCGCGAAACAGTACGGAGCCGAACACCGTCACCGCCAGCGTGACCATGGAGATGATAATTGTTTTCGTGTCCGGCGACTGCCCTTGCGCAGGCAGCAATCCGGCCATCCCCGCCGCGACGCCAGCCAGCTCCAGACCGATGACGGCAACGATTGCGCCCATTGCCGCAGGCGGGAACATCACATCCAGCCAGCCGGTGCCCGCTTTTTTAACGATGAAAGAGACCAGACAGAACAGCACGCCGCACATAATAAAACCGCCCAGCGCCACTTCATAACCCAGCGGCAACAACAGTAATACCGGGGAAATAAAGGCAAAGCTCGATCCGAGGTAGGCCGGAATTTTACCTTTGCAGATAAAGAGATACAGCAGCGTTCCGATACCGTTAAACAGCAGCACCGTCGCGGGGTTGATATGAAACAGAACTGGCACCAGCACGGTCGCGCCAAACATGGCGAAAAGGTGCTGTAAACTAAGCGGGATTGTCTGTAAAAGCGGCGGTCTTTCACTCACCCCGATAGCACGGCGCGTCATAGTGTTTTCCTCTAAGTGTGTTTGTTATGAGTTGTTTTATTCAAAAAAAAGCCGACTCTTAAAGTCGGCTTTTAATTATTTATTCACTTATTTGGTACCAAAAATCTTATCGCCGGCATCGCCAAGCCCCGGAATAATGTATCCGTGCTCGTTAAGCCCCTGATCGATAGAGGCGGTGTACAGTTCAACGTCCGGGTGCGCTTTTTCCAGCGCCGCAATGCCTTCCGGCGCGGCGACCAGCACCAGCACCTTAATGCTGCTACAGCCTGCTTTTTTCAGCAGGTCGATGGTCGCGATGACAGAACCGCCGGTCGCCAGCATCGGGTCGACGATCAGCGCCATGCGCTCATCAATGTTCGATACCAGTTTCTGGAAATAAGGTACTGGCTCAAGCGTCTCTTCGTTACGGTACATCCCGACTACGCTGATACGCGCGCTCGGTACATTTTCCAGAACGCCTTCCATCATACCCAGACCCGCGCGCAGAATCGGCACAACGGTAATTTTTTTACCTTTGATCTGGTCGATTTCCACCGGGCCATTCCAGCCTTCGATGGTGACTTTTTCCGTTTCCAGGTCGGCTGTCGCTTCATACGTCAGCAGGCTGCCTACTTCTGAGGCGAGTTCACGAAAGCGTTTAGTGCTAATGTCGTTTTCACGCATCAGACCCAGCTTGTGTTTGACGAGTGGGTGTTTGACTTCCACGATCTTCATACTCTTCTCCTATCCTCAGATGACTGGCAACCACAAAAAAAATCGCCGGATTATACCGCTTTTCCTCTCTGACGCAACACAATGTATGCTTGACCTGGATCAACCAAAAGCGCAGATAGCGGAAAAGTGAGTATAAATCACTCACGTTGAAACAGGCGATAAAGGCTAACAACCGTTTGAATCTTAGCAATTTTAAGGATGAATGGCCTGTCCCGACCGCCTGTCGTAAACCAAGTGCTGGATATCCTTTTCTTTTTTACCAACAGAGAAATTTTCAAGCAGCGACCGAAACCATGCCAAAAAAATCGTCCGGATATCCAGGGCGCAGACCACGCTCGCAAACGTTTGCTTTCCCTGTTAGAATTGCGCCGAATTTAACTTTTACCGCAAGAAAAAACGTGGGGAACCAGGCAGTGACCGATAAGACCTCTCTTAGCTATAAAGATGCCGGCGTCGATATTGATGCGGGTAACGCTCTGGTTGATCGAATCAAAGGCGTAGTGAAGAAAACTCGCCGCCCGGAGGTTATGGGCGGTCTGGGCGGTTTCGGTGCGCTGTGCGCGTTGCCGCAAAAATATCGTGAACCGGTACTGGTTTCCGGCACTGACGGCGTAGGCACCAAACTTCGCCTGGCGATGGACTTAAAGCGTCACGACGCTATCGGTATTGATCTGGTGGCGATGTGCGTAAACGATCTGGTCGTTCAGGGCGCGGAACCGCTGTTTTTCCTCGATTACTATGCCACGGGTAAACTGGATGTCGATACCGCTGCCAGCGTGATCAACGGTATTGCCGAAGGCTGCCTGCAATCCGGCTGCGCGCTGGTCGGCGGCGAGACGGCGGAAATGCCGGGCATGTATCACGGCGAAGATTACGATGTGGCGGGTTTCTGCGTCGGCGTAGTCGAAAAATCAGAAATCATCGACGGCTCCCGGGTTGCCGAAGGCGACGTGCTGATTGCGCTCGGCTCCAGCGGCCCGCACTCGAATGGATATTCGCTGGTGCGGAAAATTATTGACGTTAGCGGCTGCGACCCACAAACCACTCTGCTGGAAGGGAAGCCGCTGGCCGATCATCTGCTTGAACCGACCCGTATCTACGTAAAATCGGTTCTGGAACTGATTGAAAACGTCGATGTGCACGCTATCGCCCACCTCACCGGCGGCGGCTTTTGGGAAAATATTCCGCGCGTTCTGCCGGAGAATACCCAAGCGGTAATTAATGAGTCGTCATGGCAGTGGCCCGCCATCTTTACCTGGCTGCAAACCGCCGGTAATGTCAGCCGACATGAAATGTACCGTACCTTTAACTGCGGCGTCGGCATGGTGATTGCGCTCTCCGCTCCGGAAGCGGACAAAGCGCTTGCTCTGCTAAACGAGAAAGGTGAAAACGCATGGAAAATCGGTATCATCAAAGCCTCTGATTCCGAACAGCGTGTGGTTATTGAATAATGAATATTGTGGTGCTGATTTCCGGCAATGGAAGCAATTTACAGGCGATTATCGATGCCTGCGAAGCGAAGAAAATTAAAGGCACCCTCAGGGCAGTATTCAGCAATAAGGCCGACGCGTTCGGCCTTGAACGCGCCAGAGAAGCCGGCATTCCGGCGCAAGCGCTGACTGCCGATCGGTTTGACAGCCGCGACGCCTTCGATCGCGAGTTGATTCGCAAGATAGACGCGTATGCGCCCGATGTGGTCGTGCTGGCCGGTTTTATGCGTATTCTGAGTCCGATGTTTGTCGCGCATTACTACGGGCGTCTGCTGAATATTCACCCTTCCCTGCTGCCAAAATATCCGGGGTTGCATACCCATCGCCAGGCGCTGGAAAACGGCGATGAGGAGCACGGTACCTCAGTGCATTTCGTGACAGACGAACTCGACGGCGGCCCGGTCATTCTCCAGGCGAAGGTGCCGGTTTTTGCCGACGACAGCGAAGATGATATCACCGCACGCGTACAGACTCAGGAACATGCGATTTATCCGCTGGTGATTAGCTGGTTTGCGCAGGGGCGTCTAAAGATGCGCGATAACGCCGCCTGGCTGGACGGGCGTCGTCTGCCGCCGCAAGGTTATGCGTCTGACGAATAATACGTCATCGAACAGGACTGTGTCTGCTTGCCGGATGGCGGCATAAATGCCTATCCGGCCTACTCTTTTCCCTTCCTTTATGCTATCAGTTTATTGTCATATTTTTCTGGCGCAGTTGGACATTAACGCGTAATGCTCGCCATAATCATCAGGCAGTGTCCCGTGAATAAAACGGAGTATAGGTAGTAATGGGTCAGGAAAAGCTATATATCGAGAAAGAACTAAGCTGGTTAGCATTTAACGAACGCGTGTTACAGGAAGCGGCGGACAAATCCAACCCGTTGATTGAGCGGATGCGGTTCCTGGGAATCTATTCTAATAACCTCGACGAGTTCTACAAAGTGCGTTTCGCTGAACTGAAACGACGTATTATTATCAGCGAAGAACAGGGTTCAAATTCTCATTCACGCCATTTGTTAGGCAAAATTCAGTCCCGCGTGTTGAAAGCAGACCAGGAGTTCGACGGCCTGTACAACGAATTACTGCTGGAAATGGCGCGTAATCAAATCTTTCTGATCAACGAGCGTCAGCTCTCGGTGAACCAACAAAGCTGGTTGCGCCACTATTTTAAGCACTATTTGCGCCAGCATATTACCCCGATTCTCATTAACCGGGAGACGGATCTTGTTCAGTTTTTAAAGGATGATTACACCTATCTGGCGGTGGAGATTATCCGCGGCGACACCATCAACTATGCGCTGCTGGAGATACCGTCCGACAAAGTCCCACGCTTCGTTAATCTGCCGCCGGAAACACCGCGCAGACGCAAACCGATGATTCTTCTGGATAATATTCTGCGCTACTGCCTGGATGACATTTTTAAAGGGTTCTTCGACTATGACGCGCTTAATGCCTATTCGATGAAAATGACCCGCGATGCCGAATATGACCTGGTGCATGAGATGGAATCCAGTCTGATGGAGCTGATGTCTTCCAGCCTGAAGCAGCGCCTGACCGCTGAACCTGTGCGCTTTGTCTACCAACGCGATATGCCCGCCGCGCTGGTCGACGTGCTGCGGGAAAAACTGACGATCTCCCGGTATGACTCAATCGTACCCGGCGGGCGCTACCACAATTTTAAAGACTTTATTAATTTTCCGAATGTCGGTAAAGCCAACCTGGTCAATAAACCGTTACCGCGGTTACGCCATCTTTGGTTTGATAAAGAGAAGTTTCGTAACGGTTTCGACGCGATTCGTGAACGTGATGTGCTGCTCTATTATCCTTATCACACCTTTGAACATGTGCTGGAACTGCTGCGTCAGGCGTCGTTTGACCCAAGCGTGCTGGCGATCAAAATCAATATTTATCGCGTAGCGAAAGACTCGCGCATTATTGACTCGATGATCCATGCCGCCCATAACGGCAAAAAAGTCACCGTGGTGGTGGAGTTGCAGGCGCGCTTCGATGAAGAGGCGAATATTCACTGGGCCAAGCGGTTAACCGAAGCGGGCGTCCATGTTATTTTCTCTGCGCCTGGGCTGAAAATTCACGCCAAACTCTTTCTCATCTCACGAAAAGAGGGCGATGACGTGGTGCGTTATGCGCATATCGGCACCGGTAACTTCAACGAAAAAACGGCGCGGCTGTATACCGATTATTCGCTGCTGACCGCCGATGCGCGCATTACCAATGAAGTGCGCCGGGTCTTTAATTTTATTGAAAACCCCTATCGCCCGGTCACTTTCGATTATTTGATGGTTTCTCCACAAAACTCACGGCGTCTGCTGTATGAGATGATCGATCGTGAAATCGCCAATGCCCAGCAAGGCTTACCGTCAGGGATTACCTTAAAGCTTAACAACCTGGTCGATAAAGGGTTGGTCGACAGGCTATACGCCGCGTCGGGTTCGGGAGTCCAGGTCAATCTGCTGGTGCGCGGTATGTGCTCTCTTATTCCGCAACTGGAAGGCATTAGCGATAATATTCGCGCGATTAGCATCGTGGATCGCTATCTGGAACACGATCGGGTTTATATTTTCGAAAACGGCGGTGATAAGCAAGTTTGGCTCTCTTCAGCTGACTGGATGACGCGTAATATTGACTACCGTATCGAAGTCGCTACGCCTATCCTCGACCCGCGGCTTAAACAGCGCGTCCTGGATATCATTGACATTCTGTTTAGCGACACGGTAAAAGCGCGTTTTATCGATAAAGAACTCAGCAATCGCTACGTACCGCGCGGCAATCGCCGTAAAGTCCAGGCGCAGCTGGCAATTTATGACTACATCAAATCACTCGAGCAACCAGACTAACGCTATGCCAATTTACGATAAATCCCCCCGCCCGCAGGAGTTCGCTGCGGTCGATCTCGGCTCAAACAGCTTTCATATGGTCATTGCCCGCGTGGTTGACGGCGCAATGCAGATTATCGGGCGCTTAAAACAGCGCGTCCATCTGGCGGACGGGCTGGGCGCAGATAACAAACTCAGCGAAGAAGCCATGGAACGGGGGCTTAGCTGTCTGTCGCTGTTTGCTGAACGCTTACAAGGTTTCTCCCCTTCCAGCGTCTGTATCGTAGGCACCCATACGTTACGTCAGGCGCAAAATGCCGCTGATTTTCTCAAACGCGCGGAAAAGGTTATTCCCTACCCGATAGAGATTATTTCCGGTAACGAAGAAGCGCGCCTGATTTTTATGGGCGTAGAACATACGCAGCCGGAAAAAGGCCGCAAGCTGGTGATCGATATCGGCGGCGGGTCAACAGAGCTGGTCATTGGCGAAAACTTCGAACCCAGGCTGGTTGAAAGCCGTCGTATGGGCTGCGTGAGCTTCGCGCAGCTCTACTTTCCCGGCGGCGTTATCAATAAAGAAAACTTCCAGCGCGCCCGAATGGCGGCGGCGCAAAAACTGGAAACCTTAACCTGGCAGTATCGTATTCAGGGTTGGAACGTGGCGATGGGCGCTTCCGGTACGATTAAGGCCGCTCATGAAGTTCTCCTGGCGCTGGGTGAGAAAGATGGCTTCATTACGCCGGAGCGCCTCGATAAACTGAAGTCAGAAGTGTTGAAGCACCGCTCCTTTAATGCGCTCAGCCTGCCGGGTCTGTCTGAAGAACGAAAAGCGGTCTTTGTGCCGGGCCTGGCGATTCTGTGCGGCGTTTTTGATGCTCTGGCTATCCGCGAGCTTCGCCTTTCCGACGGCGCGTTGCGCGAAGGCGTGCTGTATGAAATGGAAGGCCGCTTCCGCCATCAGGATGTTCGCAGCCGTACCGCAAAAAGTCTGGCCAATCAATACAACATTGACAGAGAACAGGCCAGACGCGTGCTGGAAACCACCATGCAGATGTACGAACAGTGGCAGGCCCAGCAGCCAAAACTGGCGCATCCGCAGCTTGAAGCGTTGCTTCGCTGGGCGGCAATGCTGCATGAGGTTGGACTGAATATTAATCACAGCGGTTTACATCGCCATTCGGCTTATATTCTGCAACACAGCGATTTGCCCGGCTTTAATCAGGAGCAGCAAATGATGATGGCGACGCTGGTGCGTTATCATCGTAAAGCCATAAAACTGGATGATATGCCCCGCTTTACGCTGTTTAAGAAAAAACAGTATCTGCCGTTAATTCAGCTACTTCGGCTGGGCGTATTACTGAACAACCAGCGGCAGGCGACCACCACGCCGCCGACGCTGCGGCTAACGACCGATGACAGCCACTGGACGTTATGTTTTCCGCATGACTGGTTCAGCCAGAATGCGCTGGTACTGCTTGATCTGGAAAAAGAACAGCAGTACTGGGAAGCGGTAACTGACTGGCGTCTCAATATTGAGGAAGAAAGCTCGCCGGAGATCGCCGCGTAAATTGTGGATCAGACGCCGCGCCGCGCCGCGGCGTCTGCCTTTACTGAATCTCAGATAATAGCTGCGGCTCGCCAATTAAATATCCCTGAAGATAGTCGATTCCCAACGAGAGCACGACGCTTCGTATTTCTTCGCTCTCGACATACTCCGCGACGACCTGCATATTTTTCATTCGCGCTAAATGACAAATAGAAGCCACAATCTGATAATCGAGACTGTTTGACACTATATTGCGAATAAAACTGCCGTCAATTTTAAGAATATCGGCGTCAACGTTTTTCAGCCGCGCATAGCTGGCGTAGCCAGTACCGAAATCATCAATCGCTATCTGACAGCCAAACTGCTGTAGCTGTCCCAGCGTCAACTGCGCCTGCTCAGCATTGGTGAGAGAGTTGCTTTCCGTTACCTCAAAAACCAGTTGCCAGGGTTCAACCTGATATTGCGTAAGCAGCTGCTTAACTTCTGCAGGAAAACGAGCGCGGCATACCGATGTTGGCGACAGATTAATGGCAAAACGATGCGCGGGCATATATTCCCGGCTGGCCGCCATAAACCGCAGCGTGTTTTCAATCACCCAGAGATCGATAGCGGAAGACAAACCAAACTCATGCGCCACGGGTAAAAAATTGTCCGGGTTGATAACGTCGCCGTTGTCATCCCTGAGTCGCAGTAAAATTTCATGATAAACGTCCCCACGAATACCGAAAATAGGCTGCGCCATCAGGAAAAAATGATCGTGCTCCAACGCCTGTTGCAGGCGATTCATCATCGCAATTCTGCCCTTCAAATCGCGCTGCAGGTGCATTGCGCCGCGCCGCTGTAAATCCTCCGGCGCGTTAGTCGTCAACGAAAGATCGGAACTGGTGCTTAATTCGCCCAACAGCAGATAAAGGTGGCTAACCGGAGAACGCACGCAGCAGTAGCTCACGCCCACAGGCGGCTGTAGCGGCAGTCCATCCCAGATAAACCGAAACTGCTTAATATGTTTATCCAGCGCTTCAATACGCTGCTGATGCGCCTCTGTATTAAGACGCAGCACCAGGTCGTGCCCTGACATCTGGTAGACGCACTCATTTGAGGCCAGCATCGGCGTAATCCAGTGAGAGAGCTTTTGCTTATACTGGATGCGTAGCATGACGCCATAATTTTTACCCAATAGCTCCAGGCCCGGCACGTGTAAAAAACAGATCGTAGACCAGGGCGCATTTTGGAGCGCGCGGTTTAACGCACGTAAATTGGGAAGATGTACAACCGGGTCAAGATAGGCCAGCCGCCGTGCGCGACCACTCACTACGCGCTGACGCGTGGCCAGTACAGCCATATAATTAACAATAAAAGAAAAAACCAGATAGCTCGAAGAGGTAATCGCTAATTGCGTATCATAACCTGAATACCAGGGCATATAACGCTGATAATAATGAATCGACGTAATTAGCACGACGGCCCAGATAATTGAAATAAACTTATAGCCATAGCGCATCGCGCCCCACAGCATGACCGGCAATAATAACGAAAGCGTATAGTTGGTACTAAATATTGAACTATTATCAGTCAATGGCATACACAGTATAAACATTAGTGTAGTCAATACGGCCAGCCAAATAACGATCTCTTTTTTAGTGGCCTTGCTATCAATCTGTAGCTTTAATTGCTGATAATACCCCCGCAGGTGCAGCGGATTGCGGAGAGTACGAATAATAAAATAGCACAATGGCACGCCGACAAGGTTACCGACCAGTAACGCCTGGTAATTAATCAGCGTGTTGATATTAAAGGGCATTACCCCCATCAGGCTGGCTTTGCTTTCGTACATGCCAACAAAAGCGGCAAACTGGTAGATGACCAGAAATAATGTTGCTGAACAAAATACCTGCCAGAATATTCGTTGAAACAACAGGTGGGCGTCGCCGTGGGAAACATTGTTTCGCCGGGGGGAAAAGACACGATAGCCGCCCCAGCTTAGCACGATAGTAATGATAAAGTGCATCGTCACAGAAAGGGTTTCATACAGCCCTGTCTGCGGGTATCTGCGCCAGAAGATAGCAAGCACAATGCCCGGCAGTGCTGCCCAGCCGAAAAAGAGCATCAGGCTAAGCATAAAAGCTAACGGCAGGTAAAAAAGAACCACATTTCCAGTGCTGGTAAGCGCATAAGTATTTGCGCTACTTAAAACAGGTAGTAAAATCGAAGGAAGGATGAGCGGTAGTCCCCACCATTTATCTCTGATATTTATATAAGTTTTATTTAGTTTCATAGATGCTCAGCAGAACCCCCCAATCCCAAAGGGGCGTTAACAGACAGGCATCCCACCTGACTTTAAATTGATGATGCGATATACATCACACGATAGTCATCGATTGTAATTATTAAACAAAAGTAACATTTGATTTAAGTCAATTATTACCTTTCTCCTGCAGCCTTTATTCGCCTTTTTATTCTTTGTTATCATTAATTTATTATTAATGTAAATACTAAAATTATCTTCCATAACAATATAAGATAAATCAACTGACGCAATTTTACATTAAGAGGAATTGACCATCGGTTCGCAGTATGCCTTAATGTAGAGTGAACGCAGGCTTGTTACGTTCTTCGCCTTGATAATACCCTTGAAGAACCCAGCCTGATCCCGCCCATACCGCTGGGCCAACGTTAAGGAACCCTTTGTGAGTCAGGCCAACAGTATGCGAAAACGACATCGATTTAACACTCGCATGACCCGTATCGTACTGCTTATCAGTTTTCTCTTCTTCTTTGGACGTTTCGTCTACTCTTCTATCGGCGCCTGGCAGCACCATCAGGATAAAAAAGAAGCGCAACAATCATCGCTTTCTGTCACCACGCCGGGACAACGTTAAGCTGTTATCCGTTAAAATAGTGATGGCGGTATTATCGTCACAGGTTTGCCGTGTTATCCAGCGCTCTGTTATCCCCTTCCCTGGCTTAGCATGAACCGATAAAAACAAAGCATCGTATTATCTAATGCTTTGTTTTTTAGTCTAAAAAAACAATCAACTACAAGAAACAATAGTTTACTTTTTTTAAGATTAGTCTTAAATACATTCCTTTTTGCGTTATTACCTAAACAAGGAATTGTGATGAATTTAAAAAAAAATGCTTTGCCTCTGGTTTTGTTTGCCTCTTTTTCTCTTGCCGGATGCCAGTCCAATGCGGATGACTACGCCGCAGATGTTTACCAAACCGGGCAGTTAAACGCGAAGCAAGAAACAAAGACCGTCAATATTATCTCTGTTTTGCCAGCGAAAGTTGCCGTAGATAACACCGCCAATAAAAAAACCGCTCAGACCTTCGGCGCAATTCTTGGGGCTGTAGCGGGCGGCGTTACTGGTCATAACGTGGGCTCAGGTAGCGGTTTGGGTACTACTGCCGGCGCGGTTGGCGGCGGAGCCGTTGGCGCAGCGGCGGGTTCATTAGTTAAAGATAAAACGTTAGTTGAAGCCGTATCTTTGACTTACAAAGAAGGAACGAAGGTTTATACCTCCACCCAAGTGGGAAAAACGTGCCAATTTACCACCGGTCTGGCTATGGTGATATCGACCAAAGATAACGAAACGCGAATTCAACCCAATACGAAATGTCCTGAGAAAAGCTAACTATCGGGAGATTTTATGAAGAAAGTTATTTTAGGCGCTGTTTTATTCACCCTAAGCGGCTCGGTTTTATCTTCTTCTTTGCAGGATCAGCTTGCGGCGGTAGCCCAGGCTGAACAGCAAGGAAAAAATGAAGAAAACAGACAGCGTGATGCTCTGCAAGCCAAACGAGATCAAGAGGCTCAACAGGAAAGACAAAGGCAAGCCAATGCGGCAGCGGTTGCTAAGCAGCGAGCAAAAGCGGCAGAAGCTGAACGGAAAGCACGGCAAGCAAAATTGGCAGCGGAAGCCGCGCAAGATAAAGCGCGCGATCAAAGCTACGAAGATGAGCTTCGTCGTTTAGAAATTCAGAAACAAAAACTGGCGCTGGCCAGGGAAGAGGCCCGGGTAAAAAGAGAAAATGAATTCATCGATCAAGAGCTGAAAAGTAAAGCTGCCCAGACAGATGTTATTCAATCTCATGCTGATGCAAACAGAAATCTATCTGAAGGCGGTCGCGATCTGCTGCAAAGCGAAGGTAAAGCCCGTGAGGAAAAGGCAAGCGGCTGGTTTAACTGATTTCGCTAATCATTTATGTGTATTAGCTCAGATTTGACCTGACATAGCTATGGCACAGACCTAAACCTAATCTGACAGGCAGGTCTGTGCCAATAGCGGACGTTGTTAACTTTGGCCCATATCCATCAATGGACGCAGGTCAATCTATACGCTAATTGTTTTGCGCTTAAGTTCTGAACTATAGTGCCGATAGTAAAATTAAGTACTTTTGCCTTAAGGAAGCAAGGTTTGAAAGATTTTTCAAAATACTCAAAAGCGTTAGGGATGGCTAAGTTCTATGTTTATGCATTTTATGACACTGAAGATGCAGCTAAGAAGCCGTTTTATATAGGCAAAGGCAAGTCAGAACGCTGCCTTGATCATATAAAGTATAATGATGACTCTCCGAAATCAGAACGAATTAATCATCTGTTAAAAACAGGAAATCTGGGTATCGACATACTACGCCATGGCATGGATGAGGCAACCGCGAAGCTTGTTGAAGCAACATGTATTGATCTCTTGGGTGTTGGAGAACTGACCAACAAAGTACGAGGAAGCAGCTCCCTTATGGGGCGAATCACGCTGGATGAGCTCAATCATCTTCTTCTTAAGCAAGAGACGGAAATCGCACCTGAACATGCCGGGCTCGCTTTTTTGCTAAACAGCACCTACAAGTCTGGCATGAGTGCACTTGCATTATATGAAGCTACGCGTGGCGTCTGGGCAAAAGTACCAAAAGATGAAAACCTACAATTTGCATACGCCACCTACGGCGGTTTGGTGATGGAAGTTTACGAGATACAGTGCTGGTTGAAGGCAGGCTCTCAGCAATACTTTACCCGGGAATTGGTCATCCCCCCCGAAACCAACCGTTCAGAATTTGTTGGACGAATCGCATCACCAGAAATCAGAGAATTATACGTAGGCAAGCTAATCAAAAAATCGCGTAGTCATGGTAGCCCTTTCGTAAAAGTCGGGCTGGCGGAATAAACTGACCTGCTTCCCGTTGATTAATACACCTCAATGCTAGTCATGTTGTTGAGGCTACCAATGTCCGCACCTCGCTCGAAGCCGACTGTCAGATTTGATTGTGTGCTGCCAGTGAAACCCACTATTGTGTCAATGCAGTGCTTTGCCGCCAGAAGCTGTGCACTACACAGAAAACTCATCTATGCACATAAATAAAAACCCTCTGCAAAAGCAGAGGGTTAAATTCATTTTTACCTGTTCATGTAAACACAGGAAGGATTATCGGCTTATTCCCACTCAATGGTAGCCGGTGGTTTACCGCTGATGTCATACACCACACGGGAAATCCCGTTGACTTCATTGATGATGCGGTTGGAAACACGACCCAGGAAGTCATACGGCAGATGTGCCCAGTGCGCGGTCATAAAGTCGATGGTTTCGACGGCACGCAGAGAGACAACCCAGTCATACTTACGACCATCGCCCATGACGCCAACGGAACGGACCGGCAGGAAGACGGTAAACGCCTGACTGACTTTGTCGTACAGATCCGCTTTGCGCAGCTCTTCAATGAAGATAGCGTCCGCGCGACGCAGCAGGTCGCAGTACTCTTTCTTCACTTCGCCCAGTACGCGCACGCCGAGGCCCGGCCCCGGGAACGGATGGCGATACAGCATGTCGTACGGCAGGCCCAGCTCCAGACCAATCTTACGCACTTCGTCTTTGAACAGCTCTTTCAGCGGTTCAACCAGCCCCATCTTCATCTCTTTCGGCAGGCCGCCGACATTGTGGTGAGATTTGATGACGTGCGCTTTACCGGTTGCAGACGCCGCAGATTCGATAACGTCAGGGTAGATGGTGCCCTGCGCCAGCCATTTCACGTCTTCCAGTTTGAGCGCTTCTTCGTCGAATACTTCAACGAAAACGCGACCGATGATCTTACGCTTGGCTTCCGGATCGTTCTCACCAGCCAGCGCGGACAGGAAGCGATCTTCTGCCGGTACGTGAACAATGTTCAGACCAAAATGGTCGCCAAACATGTCCATCACCTGCTCGGCTTCGTTGAGGCGCAACAGGCCGTTGTCGACGAATACACAGGTCAGATTTTTACCGATGGCGCGGTGCAGCAGCATCGCGGTGACGGAAGAATCCACGCCGCCGGAGAGACCGAGGATCACTTTATCGTCGCCTACCTGCTCGCGAATGCGCGCCACGGCGTCGTCGATAATTTTCGCCGGCGTCCACAGTGCTTCACACTGGCAGATATCACGCACAAAACGCTCCAGCATGCGCATACCCTGGCGGGTGTGAGTCACTTCCGGGTGGAACTGTACACCGTAGAAGCGTTTTTCTTCGTTGGCCATAATGGCGAACGGGCAGCTCTCGGTGCTGGCGACGGTCACGAAGTCGGACGGAATCGCCGTCACTTTATCGCCGTGGCTCATCCACACGTCCAGCAGCGGTTTGCCGTCTGCGGTCAGGGAATCTTCAATACCGCGAACCAGCGCGCTGTCGGTCAGCACTTCGACCTGCGCGTAACCAAATTCACGCTCATTAGAACCTTCTACATGACCGCCAAGCTGCATCGCCATGGTCTGCATACCATAGCAAACGCCAAATACCGGCACGCCTGCTTCAAAGACGTACTGCGGCGCGCGCGGGCTGTTTTCTTCGGTGGTGCTTTCCGGGCCGCCGGAAAGAATAATGCCGCTTGGGTTGAAGTCACGAATTTGTGCTTCTGTCACATCCCACGCCCACAGTTCGCAGTAAACACCCAGCTCACGCACGCGGCGCGCAACCAGTTGAGTGTACTGAGAACCGAAGTCCAGAATGAGGATGCGATGCTTATGAATGTTTTCCGTCATTGACGCTTATTCCGAGGCAAGTGAAACAGATTAAATAAATCGCCCGACGCGAAGGTCGGGCGAAGAAAATCAGGAGCCCAGACGGTAGTTCGGGGACTCTTTGGTGATGGTCACGTCGTGAACGTGGCTTTCCTGGATACCCGCACCGCTGATACGCACAAACTCCGCTTTAGTACGCAGTTCGTCGATGGTAGCACAACCGGTCAGCCCCATACAGGAGCGCAGGCCGCCCATCTGCTGGTGAATGATCTCTTTCAGGCGACCTTTATAGGCTACGCGGCCTTCGATACCTTCCGGCACCAGTTTGTCGGCGGCGTTGTCGCTCTGGAAGTAACGGTCGGAGGAACCTTTGGACATCGCGCCCAGAGAACCCATCCCGCGGTAAGATTTGTAAGAACGGCCCTGGTAGAGTTCGATTTCGCCCGGGGATTCTTCGGTACCGGCCAGCATAGAACCCACCATGACAGCGCTCGCGCCTGCGGCGATGGCTTTGGCGATATCGCCGGAGAAGCGGATACCGCCGTCAGCGATAACCGGAATCCCGGTGCCTTCCAGCGCTTCTACCGCGTCGGAAACAGCGGTGATCTGCGGAACGCCCACACCAGTCACGATACGGGTGGTACAGATGGAGCCAGGGCCGATACCGACTTTCACCGCGCTGCAACCGGCTTCCGCCAGTGCGCGGGCGCCTGCGCCAGTGGCGACGTTGCCGCCGATGATTTGCAGGTCAGGATATTTAGCACGGGTTTCACGGATACGTTGCAGAACACCTTCCGAGTGACCGTGAGAGGAGTCGATCAGCAGAACGTCAACGCCTGCCGCCACCAGCGCGTCAACGCGCTCTTCGTTGCCCGCGCCTGCGCCGACCGCCGCGCCGACACGTAAACGGCCCTGCTCATCTTTACAGGAGTTTGGTTTACGTTCCGCTTTCTGGAAATCTTTTACGGTAATCATGCCAAGCAGATGGAAGTTATCATCAACGACCAGCGCTTTTTCTACGCGTTTTTCGTGCATTTTTGCCAGCACGACTTCACGGGCTTCGCCTTCACGAACAGTCACCAGACGCTCTTTCGGCGTCATGTAGACACTTACCGGCTGGTTCAGGTCAGTCACAAAACGCACGTCACGACCGGTGATGATACCCACCAGCTCGTTATCTTCAGTCACCACCGGATAGCCCGCAAAACCGTTACGCTCGGTCAGGGCTTTCACTTCATGCAACGTGGTGGTTGGCAGGACGGTCTGCGGGTCGGTCACTACGCCGGACTCGTGTTTCTTCACGCGGCGAACTTCTTCCGCCTGGCGCTCAATGGACATATTTTTGTGGATAAAACCAATGCCGCCTTCCTGGGCCAGGGCAATTGCCAGGCGCGCTTCCGTCACGGTGTCCATCGCCGCAGAAAGCATAGGAATATTCAGACGAATAGTTTTCGTCAACTGCGTGCTGAGATCGGCAGTATTCGGCAAAACGGTGGAGTGAGCGGGAACAAGGAGGACGTCGTCAAACGTCAGGGCTTCTTTAGCGATACGTAGCATGGGCAATATCTCACCTGGGAGGTTAATAAATATTGCCGCGGCATTATACAGAACGTAATCGGTTGCATCTACATTTTTTTGCAAATAGTGCTTGCGATCCCCCGTGAGCAGGTTACTATCGATTGAATAACCTGCTGATTTAGAATTTGATCCCGCTCACATGTTATCCTCTCAAACTTCCTCAATTTTTACCGTAAGCCGCCTTAACCAGACGGTTCGTCTGCTGTTAGAACAGGAGATGGGACAGGTATGGATCAGCGGCGAGATTTCTAATTTCACGCAGCCTGCGTCGGGCCACTGGTACTTTACGCTCAAAGACGATACCGCTCAGGTGCGCTGTGCGATGTTCCGTAACAGCAACCGCCGGGTGACGTTCCGCCCGCAGCACGGGCAGCAGGTGCTAGTACGCGCCAACATTACGCTGTACGAGCCGCGCGGCGATTATCAAATCATCGCCGAAAGTATGCAGCCCGCGGGCGAAGGCTTGTTGCAGCAGAAATATGAGCAGCTAAAAGCCAAACTCCAGGCCGAAGGCTTGTTCGATCAGCAGCATAAACAGCCGTTGCCCTCCCCGGCCCACTGTGTGGGGGTGATCACCTCGAAAACCGGTGCGGCACTGCACGACATTCTCCACGTGCTAAAGCGTCGTGACCCATCCCTGCCCGTAATTATCTACCCGACGGCGGTCCAGGGCGACGACGCGCCGGGGCAGATCGTTCGTGCTATCGAACTGGCGAACGCGCGCGGCGAATGTGATGTACTGATCGTCGGACGCGGCGGCGGTTCGCTGGAAGATTTGTGGAGTTTTAACGACGAACGCGTGGCGCGGGCGATTTTTGCCAGCCGTATTCCGGTGGTCAGCGCCGTCGGTCACGAAACGGACGTGACGATAGCTGATTTTGTCGCCGACCTGCGCGCGCCGACGCCATCAGCAGCTGCAGAAATTGTCAGCCGCAACCAGCAGGAGTTGTTGCGCCAGATTCAATCCGCCCAGCAGCGTCTGGGCATGGCGATGGACTACTACCTCGCCAACCGCAGCCGCCGTTTCACGCAGATTTTTCACCGTCTGCAACAGCAACATCCGCAGCTGCGTCTGGCCCGTCAGCAAACCGCGCTGGAACGTCTACGCCAACGGATGGGATTTGCGCTTGAGGCCAGGATTAAGCAGGCCACTCAGCGCCAACAGCGCGTAAGTCAACGCCTGAGCCAGCAAAATCCGCAGCCACGCATTCACCGCGCGCAGTCGCGCATCCAACAGCTGGAATATCGTCTGACGGAGAATATCCGCTCACGGTTAAGCGAACAGCGCGAGCGTTTCGGCAACGCGGTCACGCATCTGGAAGCGGTCAGCCCGTTAGCCACGCTGGCGCGCGGCTATACGGTTTCGACGACAACGGACGGCAAGGTGCTGAAAAAGATCAAACAGGTCAAAGCAGGCGATATCATGACCACGAGACTGGAGGACGGCTGGCTTGAAAGTGAAGTCAAATCCGTCACGCCGGGCACGTAATCCAACACTCCCCCACCCTTTGCAGCGCGATGTTGGGTTTCGACTTCGCCTCAGCCAACCTACGCGCCACGTCGGATAAGGTGTAGCCATAATCTGACGATCAACCGGTTTGTCATTCGCCTCAAAACCGGGCAGGGAACACCCGCCCGGTTTTGTCTAACTTACCAGTTATAGCGCAGATTGAGGCTACCGTTCAGATCGCCAAAGTCATTGCTGCCAGTCTGCCCGGCAACCTGAGCGCGAACGCTCCACTGCTTATCGATATCTGCCTGCAGACCCACTTTCAGCTCCGCACGGTTAGCCGGAAGATCCTGTTTCACCGTGGCATCATCAAACGATACCGACACATCATCGCTGGTGTGCAGCCAGTTAGCTTCAGCAAACGGCTGGATAACCGTACGGCTGCCTTTGTACAGCTTGCCGTCAACACGCAGACCCAGACGAGTTGTCCAACTGTCGCCATCCTGACCATCGATCCGGGTGCCGTAGTTATCCTTCACGCTATCCGCTGAGTAATTCTGCCAGACAACCTGCGCCTGCGGCGTCAGACTGACAGTATTGCCGTTGCTAAGCGCAATATCGTAGCGATAACCGGTTTCCAGCGAGACGGCGTTAGCGGTTGAATCATAAGATTCAGATCCCGCATCACCGCTCTCTACGCTGTTGTTGTAGAAACCATATTGGTACCAGCTGTCGACATACGCGCCGCTATGCGTTTGGGCATCGGCAAACCAGGTGGCATAGACGCCAAGGTTATAGCCGTCTACGTTGCCGCTACTGGTGAACTGGCTACCGTCCGCGCCACGGTTACCGGTGCTGTCGGTATCGGCGTTGATGTAGCTCGCCATGACGCCAACGGTAACGCTCTGCTGGCCGTTGCCCCAGGCCAGAATGTCGCCGCCTAACTGGAACTGGGAGTAGTTGCTGTCCATATCGATATTGCCGCTGACAGCCTCGGATTCCGCTTTACCCGCTTTGAAGCGCGCCCATACGCTGCCATCGGCATTACGATACTGGCTGCCCTCGCGGTCATAGAGGGTCTGCATTTGCAGGTTGCGCGCCATCCACTGGTTGCCCATGTACGCGCCGATATCCGCACGGTACTGCGGTGCGACATCGCCGCCATCGTCCGGAGGCGTGACATCGCCGCCGTCGCCGCCGTCGTCCGGAGGCGTGACATTACCGCCATCGTCACCGCCATCCGAAGGCGTGTCATCACCGCCGCTGTCGTCATCATCAGACTGTGCTTTTGACGCCAGATACCAGTCGTTGTCACTTTCATTCCAGTACAGACGGTAGGTATACAGACTGGCGTTAACCTCATTTTTTAGCTCAAACGCATCGCTGGTCGATACGCCGCCAACATCCACCACTTCGATACCGTTAGTGGTCTGTGCTCCATCGCCGATGCCGTTGATGTACAGATCGGTGGTGCCGGAGGCATCGCCGGTAATCACCAGCTTATCGGTCGCCGAATCATCGTCGCCCAGGACGGTATTCAGATAAAGCGAGCCGCCGTTGCCGGTGTAATTGCCATCAACATAAAGCGTATTGCCCGGCGTGCTGGAGGTGCTGCCGCTGGCGATCGTCCCCATGTTGACCAGATCGCCATTGAGGGTGAAGATAGCGCCTGTCTCCTCGCTGTCGCCGAAGACCAGCGTCCCTTCATTGGTCACCTTACCGTTAACGGTCGTACCATTGCTGCCGCCGAAGGTCGCCCCGGAGGCGACGTTCACCGCCTGCTGGCTGCCCACTTCGCCAATCGTACCGTCTCCGGCCAGCCACAGCGTGCCTTCCTGTACGTTAGTATCGCCGGTGTAGGTGTTCACGCCGCTCAGCGTCAGTTTACCCGCGCCCAGTTTGGTCAACGTTTTACCATCCCAGTCGCCGTTGCCGGTTTTATCGCCCAGTACGCTGGTGACTTCAAAGCTATCGCCTGCGCCCAGAGTGAAGGTGCCGTGTGCTGGCGTCGCTGACGTGGCGGTCGCATTCCAGCTCAACCCTTCGGTAAGCAGATATTCTGACGCATCTTCAGGATTGATTGTCCCGGTTACGGTCAGATAGTCCGGCTGGTCAGTGAGGTTCATCGTCAGGCTGGTAAAGTCGCCGCTGATATCGCTGTCCATATCCATCAGTTTAAAGGACTGGAACTCCGCGTCGGAGGCGCGCGCTTGCAGGCTGGCGTCGCTGACGACCAAATCGCCGCCAAGCGTGGCGCTGCCGCCGGTGATCAGCGGTTGCACTGAGTCACTATTCAGCTCAACGTTCAGCGTACTGCCATCTTGCTGAATTAACGCGCTGTCGCCGAGATCCAACGAGGTGCCAAGCGCCAGTTGGGTCGTCGCGCCGCTATGAGTGGTGATGCCGCCCACCGCGCTGACTTCACCGTCTGCGTCCAGCACCAGCGTAGCGTTATTGTCTACCAGACCGGTGCCCAGCGCCGTCGTACTGGCGGCGACCAGCGTACCCTCATTGATGGTGGTGCCGCCGCTGTAGTCGTTGTCGCCGGAGAGGATCAGCGTGCCTGCGCCTTCTTTGGTCAGCGATTTACCGTCCCATCTGCTACCCGGATCCAGCGTGTCATCAACGTCTGTCAGTGTAGCCGCAACGTTAAAGCTGCCGTCAGGGTCGCTCAGGGTAAAGGTGCCGTGGGCGTCGGTAGTGGCGTTGTCTCTGTCCGCATACCAGGAGAGGGAGGCCGTCAGATCATAGTTGGTGTTGTCTGCTTCATCGATTTTTCCGTCGATAGTCAGGAAGTCAACATCTTCGCGGTTCATCCCTGCAATGGTCAGATCGTCGAAATCGCTCGTAATGGCGCTGTCGCTGTCAATCAGCGTATAGGTGTATGCCTCAGGCGTCCAGCTGTCTGTAACGCTGCCGATGCCGGTAACATTCAGAGTGCCGCCCAGCGTGACGCTGTCGGCGGTAATCACGGCGTCGTCGGTGGCCGCGCCGAGGTCAATACTTAGCGTACTGCCGTTTTCCTGAGTGAGCTGGCCCGCATCAAGGGTGCTGCCCGCCGCCAGCGCGGTAGTGGCGCCGGTATGGGTGGTGACGTTCGCAAGCTCAAATGCGCCGTTGGCATCCAGCATCAGCGTACCGCTGTTGTCGATATTGCCGCCGCCCAGCGCGTTAACGTTGGCGGCAATCAGCGTGCCGTCAGTGATAGTGGTGGTGCCGGAATAGCTGTTATCGCCGCTTAACGTCAGCTCGCCCGTGCCGGTTTTCACCAGCGAGCCGCTACCGGAAAGGGTGTTTTCCAGCTCGCCCTCGCCGACCTGAAGCACGCCGCTATTGGCAACAGCGCCAGTGCCCAGCGAATCTGCATGGTCAGCCGTCAGCATACCGTCGGTAATGGTGGTGCCGCCACTGTAGCTGTTATCGCCACTTAACGTCAGTTCGCCGGTACCGGTTTTCACCAGCGAACCGCTGCCGGAAAGGGTGTTTTCCAGCTCGCCTTCGCCGACCTGAAGCACGCCGCTGTTGGCAACAGCCCCGGTACCCAGCGAATCTGCGTTATCTGCAATCAGCGTGCCGTCGGAAATAATGGTGCCGCCGGAGTAATCGTTATCGCCGCTTAACGTCAGTTCGCCTGAGCCGGTTTTCACCAGCGAACCGCTGCCGGATAGCGTATTTTCCAGCTCGCCTTCGCCGACCTGCAGCACGCCGCTGTTGGCAACAGCGCCAGTGCCCAGCGAATCCGCGTTATCTGCAATCAGCGTGCCGTCGGAAATAATGGTGCCGCCGGAGTAATCGTTATCGCCGCTTAACGTCAGTTCGCCTGAGCCGGTTTTCACCAGCGAACCGCTGCCGGATAGCGTATTTTCCAGCTCGCCCTCGCCCACCTTAAGCACGCCGCTGTTGTCGATATCGCCGCTGCCTAACGAATCCGCATGGTCAACCGTCAGCGTACCGCCGGAAATAGTGGTGCCGCCGGAGTAATTGTTATCGCCGGTCACGATCAGCTCATCGCTACCGCTTTTGACAATTTGGCCCTCGCCGGTCACGTTGTTATCCAGCGTGCCCTGGCTCAGCGCAAGCGTTGCGTTTTCTGCAATCGTCACATCGCCAGTGCCGAGCGAGGCGGCGTCTTTGGCGGCCAGAATGCCGCCGACAATTTCAGTGTCGCCGTAGTCGTTGCCGGTGTTGCTGAGGATCAGCGTGCCGTCGCCCTGTTTGGTTAGCTTGCTGCCATCCCAGTCGGAGGTAGCCGTGGTTTCGTCCAGTTCGCTGGTGACGGTAAAGGTACTGTCTGCATCAACGGTAAAAGTGCCATGCGCAGCGCGCGCAGAATTTGCGCCCGCGTACCAACTCAAGCCCGTAGACAACTCGTAGTTGGTATTATCATTCGCATCAACGCCCGCGTTGATCGTAAGGTAATCCGGCATAGCGGAGGTGTCGGCATCCAGCGTTACGCTGTCAAAATCGGTAGTGATCGCGGTTTGCGAATCAATCAGCGTGACCGATCCAAAGTGTTCGTCGGTTTCGGGCGCGACAAAGGTGGCCGTTGAGCTAAGGTTCAGCGTCCCGTCCAGCGTGACGTTGGCGGCTTTGATAATTGGCGAGCTGTTGGCAGTATCCAGCGTCGCGTTTATCTGGCTGCCGCCCTGCAAAGTCAGGGTATTGTCCACCGTCAGCAGCGTACCTGTCGAACCGCTCGCGTTGCTCAGCGTAATGCCGCCGTCGTTGGTCAGGTTGCCGACGATTGACGGGTCGGTCATGTTCCACTGGCTGGTGTTGTCGAGCGTCAATGAACTGTTCAGGCCGTTGACGCTCCCTTGCAGTGAAGAATTGGTCAGTGACAAGGACGATGCGGTGATTCCCGCGTCAACGTTGCCATCAAGCGTTGTACTGTTAGTAGCCTTTACGGTCACAGCGCTGTCCAGTTTGATGGCGGTCGGGCCGGTCAATGTGCTGTTGTTGAGCTCGATAGGGTCGTTAATATTCGTTTTGCTGTCAACGTGCAGCGCGGCGGCGGTTTTGGAAGTGACGTCCGCATTATTGACGGTTAACGCGTTAGTATCATCATACCAACTGCTTTTACCTTTGCTGGTTATAAAGATGCCGTCGCCGTCGGCGTTGATGGTGGCGCCGTCAATGTCCACGCTGGAGGCAAGGATTTTAATACCGATGCCTTTGGAGTTGACGCTCATCTGACTCTTATCATCACCGAAAACGTTCAGCGTCGACGCGCTTGAGGCCTCAATGGCGGCGCCTTTGGCATTATCGTGCGTGACTGTCGAGTTCGTAATATCAAGAACGCCCTTGTTGGACGCGATAACAGTACTGTCTGTACCCGTGGAACTCACTGTACTCTCGGTCACATTCAGAAAGGAGTTGAGTGTCGTATCGCCAATCACGCGCACCTGGCCGTCTGTCAGCGTGATTATGCTGTCGTCCTTTATGGTCAGCGTACTCCCTTCTTGCGATACTATGTCACTGCTATTTTCCGTTGTCGCCTTAATCTCAGTCCCTATCAAGGTTGCTTTTGACTCGCCATAGAGCGTCAGGGCACCATAATTCCCCCCGACCAGGATGCTTCCACGCGTTAGTGTCATGCTACTTTTTTCTTTGAGATCGATGCCGACAGTGTAGATTCCTGTCGTAGAGATTTGTGCGTCGGTAAGGTTAAGCATCGCACCCTTGTCGAGCATAATCGCCGTGCCGATCGCATGAGAACCATCTGGGAGGATGTCTCCGCCGCCGTCTGTTTCAATCACAACATCCGTGCCTGTACCCAACGTTGCCTGCCAGCCCCCCGTATCCGTTGCCAGGCCTTCCAGATACAGTGCCACACCCTGCCCGGTACCTGAATAAGAAATCGGCGACGTTTCTGCGTTCAGGTCGTGGTCAGCTCCGTCAATGTAGGACACCGGATTATCGGCCATAGCCAGCGAACTGGTGAGCCCAAGCGCAGCAACAATTGCGAAGGCCAGCGCATTGTGTTTTGTAATAATTGTCCATCCTGATTCAGGCTTTTCAATAGAAAGGGTGACTTCATTAGCGTGCGCCTGTATTTTAACTTTGCTGTGGCCTCGCGCCAGTTCTGAAGCCACGACATACATACTCCGCACGGCGCTCCAGACAATACTATAGGTCCTGTTCAATTTTTAAACTTCCTTTTAATAAAGTTCACAAAGCAAACTTGATTTGATTGGGCTGTAAACAGCTTTTAAATGGTGTATATCAATGGGTTAAATAATAAATAACAAAAATACAGCTCTATGAATGGTTGCAATCACCTGAAACAATATATTATCCAAGCCAAATTATTAACTAATTTCAAGGCTTATTTCAATGCCAGGTCAATTTCTGGTTGATTTATAATTGATATAAATACATTCATCCATTTAATAAATATTTATGTTGTGAATAACATTTAATAACTTCATATATTAAAATAAATAAATGCGTGAAACAAAAAGGTGTGATTATCATGCGACACCTGGCGTTATTTTAAATATACTCGTCATACTTCAAGTTGCATGTGCTGCGGCTGCGTTCCCTCACCCCAGTCACTTACTTTAGTAAGCTCCTGGGGATTCGCTCGCTTGCCGCCTTCCTGCAACTCGAATTATTTAGAGTATATACGTAGCGCCAGATGCCGGGTTGCAGAAGGGAGACGGCGCTTTTACACACGCGTGGCAAACGGTGGTGACGCCAATTAGCAGAACATATACTTTTCAATGAATGCTACTTTCACTTTTTCATGAAGCTCAATTGAATGTGAAAAGCAGATTATTTTCGTGCCAGACGCATAATACGTTACTCCACGCACGTCGCATAACCCGCTGTGCCTGCCGGCTTAATGGCGCAGTTTTGACTCTTGGTATTCTCATCTACGCCGCAATACATGCCGCCGCTCGAGGTTGATTTAGATAAATAGGGATAGCCCAGCGTCGGCCAGCCTAACGAGCTAATTGAATGATACAGCGTCAACAGGTCGTTATTATCCGGTGCTTTGCTAAGGCTACCGCACTGTTTGGCAATATCCCATTTCGTGTTGTCCACCATATGCGCCATCGCCCAGTACTCGTTATTTGCATGCACTCCGTTGGTAAATACTGGCGTCACGCCTGACAGCATCTCAGCCTGAAGCCACGGACGATGCAGCGTTTTTCCGTTGACGGATGTCGTATCCGACATATTTCCCCAGAACAACGCTTTATCCGTATCCGGGCTGGTAAGTACCATAAAAATCACATCCAGCGATGCGTGAAGAGTCGTATTGTCCGTCACTTTCACCGTGAGTGGCGTTTTCAACCCCAGGCTTTTATCCTGATTAAGCGTAAACGTTGCCGTACCGTCGCTGCCGGTAGTGCCGGTAAAGACAATCCCGGTGGTGGTCATACTTTGGCTGGCGCTTGCGGGAGTCAGCTCTTTAAGCATGAGATCGTCTGCTCCGGCATCCGCTGCCACGTCGCCATCCGTTATCACCATACCTGCCCGATTTTTCGAATCGCCACGTGACAACGTAAAACCGACGTTGGCGACCGGGTTACCGCTGCTATCTTTTACCGTCACCGTTAACGGCATCGCGCTTCCCTTCGCCACTACCGCCGCATTTTTCGCGCTGTCCATCGCCGTCGAGGTCAGCGTAATACTGGCAGGAGTAGAAGTACGCGGCTCGACCAGACACACCTGAGCGCCGGTGGCAGTCGATGAACTGGCGGTGCCCTTACCGCCGCTATTCAGGTTTATAAATTGGTAATATCCGGTATTCGGCGCACGATCCGCCACCCACCAGGATTTGTTCCCCGCCACCGGCCAGCCGTAGTTTGTACCGATTGCGCCGTTAGGATTGTCGCCATACAACGTTTGCAGATCGCCTGACAACGGCTGGTATTCCGCATCACAGCCGGTTGCGCCCGCTTTTTCAGTGTTCGCTGCGGTGACTAAGGGCCATGTTTCATTGTTAACCAGGTAAGTACCGCTATTCGACGTCATCTCCGCCGCCAGCAGCGGACGCCGGAACTTCACGCCCGCGCTGTTGGTCACGGTTTCCGGCATGTGTCCCCAGTATTTGGCTTTATCGCTGTCCGGGCTGGTAATGACGGTGAAAATGACGTCCATATCGCTAACTGTCAGCGGATCGTCGACAAGCATCGCCTGCAGCGGTGTTCTCAGGCCACGGGAATCATCCTGCGTCACTTCGAGTTGCGCTTTACCATCCTCATCCGTAATGCCATACCAATAACTTGTGCACGAAGATACCGTGCAGTTAAACGTCATTGAGCCCGTAGACGGCGCAACCGATGTGAGTACCATGCCTCCGCCGGAACTGCCATCAGCGACACCCGCCCGGTCTATCGAAAGCGTTCGTCCCAAACGGATAGCGGTATTGGGCTGCGGCGTGCCGGAACCATCCCTCACAGTGACGGTCAACGGCAGGCTCTCGCCCTTCTTCGCCACTGGAGCGCCTTTATCCGCATCCATGTCGCTGGAGGTGAGTTCTATCGACAAGTCCCGGCGCTTTGCCAGACAAAGCTGCGCCGTGGCGGTATTGGCTTTGGTTGTCAGCGTATTATTATCGCTGAGTCTGACATACTGGAACTGACTGCCTGAGTGCGTGGCATCCGGTACTGAGTTACCCGCCCCCCAATATTTTCCTGATGCCACCGGTAGGCCAAGCGTTGTCGTGAGTGCGCCATTGGGATAATCGGTATATAGCGTCTGTAAATCATTTACCGTCGGCAACCCCAGCCGATCGCACGGGCTGGCGGTGTCCTGATACATATTCGGATAACGGCTCCAGGTATACCAGGTCTCGTTATTTTCCGTATAACCCGACGTGTCCGCCGTTGAAGAAAGTTCAGCGCGCAGCAGCGGTCGCTTAAATTCAACCCCCTTACTGTTGGTAAAGGTTTCCGGCATATGGCCCCAGTATTTGGCCTTATCGCTGTCCGGGCTGGTCACTACGGTAAAGATTGCGTCTTTGCTGTCTGTCAGGTTGCTGCCGTCCATCGTGGCGGCGCTGATAGTGGTTTTTAAACCGGCGGTACTGTCCTGCGCAAGGGTAAATGTCACCTGTCCCTGGGCATCGGTTTGCGCATACAGATATTTCGCCGAGGTATCCAGCAGGTATGTCGCCAGGCCGGACGGCATCACATTACGCAGCGTAATATCGTCTGTGACGCTTGAGGACGATGTGGCGCTGTTGGCGCGATTGTACGAAGATCCGCGGCTGATTTTCACCATCACGTTTTTCATCGGCTGACCTGCGGCGTCTTTCACGTCGATGGTGGCGGCCATCTGCTCGCCCTTCTTCGCCTTTGCGCTTCCGGTGGTTTCATCCTGGCCTGCCAGCGTCAGCGTCAGGCTGGCGGCGGCGCTGCGCGGCGAGGCAAGACAGGTCTGCATGTAGTACATCGAGGTGCTGGTCGTCGTTTTGACATCATTGCCGTCGTTAAACAGGTTGACCGCCGCGTAGAGCGACTGCGTGCCGTCTGACGATATCACGTAATCCCCCGCCCACCAGTAGCGGCTGACGTTGTTGTTGCCTGAACTGGTCATCGGCCAGCCGTTACGGCTGCGCATGGCGTTATCCGGGTATGTCCCGTACAGCGTCTGGAGGTTGGCTACGGTCGGCAGCGCGTTGCGCCCACAGCCGCCGCCGGTGCCGTTCCAGGCTTTATCGACGGTTATCATGCCCCAAGTTTCGCCTTTGTCGTAGTAGCCGTTGGCGATGGTCAGCGTTTTGCCGGGCGTAGCGCTAAACTCGCTGGCCAGCAGCGGACGCCTGTACGCCACGCCGCTGCTGTCGGTCAGCGTTTCCGCCATATGGCCCCAGTAGTTGGCCTTCGGCGTGTCCGGACTGGTGACCACGGTAAAGATGACTGGCAGCGGCGCGCTCGTTACGCCGTTGTGTTCTATCGCCGCCGTCAGCGGCGTTTTAAAGCCCGCGCCGCTGTCCTGGCTGATATTCAGCGTCAGCGTGCCGTCGGCGCCCGTGGCGGTGTAATAGTTAGCGCCGCTGCTACGCCCGTCGCTGTGGTTTATCTGTATATCCGCCGCCGCCGAGCTATTCACCTCCTGATTCGCGCGCCCGACGCTGTCGCCGCGCGTAAAGATAACCGGCGTGTCGGCGGCCGGGTTGCCCTGGGCATCCCGCGTGGTGATGATGACCGGGATGGTCTCGCCGACTTTCGCTTTGGCGAATCCGTCGCTGTCGTTATACACAGGCGAAGTGAGCGTTATCTGCGTCGCCGCCGGATGGGCGTTTTGCAGGCAGACAAAATAGAGTTGTTCATTCCACAATAGCGAACCGACGCCGCCGTCGCGCAGATTAATCGACTTAACGTAGCGGTTTTGCGTACTCCGGCTCAAATCGGCGGTGCTGTCCTGGTAGTTTTTACCATCCAGCGGCCAGCCCTGCTGGGTATTCATGGCGCCGCCGGGCCTGGCGTCGTACAGCGATTGCATATCGGCAAGGGTCGGCACGTATCCCGCGCCGCAGGCGTCGTTCGCCATTTCAAAATCGACGATTCCCCACGCTTCGTTGTTTTCCGTATTGTCGCCGTGGGTAACGCCGCTGGCGATTTCAGCCGATAACAGCGGGCGCTTAAACACCTCGCCGTTGGCCGCCGTCGTCGTTTCCGGCATATGGCCCCACATTTTGGCTTTGTCGCTGTCCGGGCTGGTGACCACGGTAAAAATAGTATCGATGCTGGCCGTCGCGCTGGCGTTATTGTACAGCGCCGCCGTAATCGCGACTTTCGTCCCGTGGGTGTCCGGGCGGGTGACGTTGATGATTTTGCTGCCGTTTTCACCGGTCATGCCGCCGATTTGGGTGGCGCTGTCGTTAAGCGAATCGCCGTCGATCACCACCGCCGAGACGATGCCGTCGCCGCTGCCGGCAACGTGTTTTTCATTTTGGCGGGTGTAGCCATCGCCCCGGCTTAACACGAACGGCGCTTGCGGCAGCGGATTGCCGCTGGCGTCTTTTACCGTCACTTTAAGCTGGAGCGTATCGCCCTTTTTCACCTTCACCGCGTGTTCGCTGTTTGCGTTATACCACAATGCCGCATCCACCGGCTCAATGGTGATAGACGCCGCCGTCGGATTTTTGCTGACCAGACAGCTCACGTAGTCCGACGCATCGCCGGAAGCGGTATAGCCGCCCGCAGCCAGTGATACCGCCTGCCATGTAGCGGCGCTGGCGAAGGTGGAAGACCAGTAGTCATACGTCGTCGGCCAGCCGGATACGGTGTGGATTTTATTGCCGTCGCTGGAGGCATACAGTGCGGCAAGCTGATCGGCGCGCGGCAGATGGCCGGCCTCGCAGCCCCCGGCGTTGAGGTTATTCAGCGCGTCGGCGTGGCTGACGCGCGCCCAGGTTTCGTTATCCTGCTCCTGGGTACGGGTGGCGGCAGTCGCTTCCGCCGCCAGCTTTGGCCGCTGGAATTCCATATCACTTACGGTGAGCGTGTCCGCCATATGGCCCCACATCTGCGCCTCCGGCGTATCGGGGCTGGTGGGAACGGTAAATTTCACGCTGCGGTTGACGGGCGTGGTAATCAGTGAGTTGACCGGCAGTACGCTCAACGGCGTCAGCAAGCCCACGCCCTGCGGCTGTTCAATCACCAGCGTGGCGTTGCCCTCGGCATCGGTCATGCCCTGGTACGTCATCGACGCCTGGGAAGAGCCGAAAGGCGTTCCGCCCATCACCAGCGTTCCGTCGCTGGGATCGGTAAAGCCCGTGGTGGCGTTGTCGCGATTTTTGCCGTGCGACATGGTGACGGTAAAGCTGGCGTTGGGCACACTTAACCCGTTCAGCGCATTAACGGAATGGACGTTCATCGTGATTTGTTCGCCGACTTTGGCTACCGCATTACGTAACGACTCATCGCCATTAAAGTAAACGTCCAGACTGGTCACCAACTCATTGCCGGAGCAGGAGAGATAGTTCGGTTCGGCGCCGCTGAACATGCTGTCCGCGCCGGTCGCCAGGTTGACGTGCGCGGTGGTGGAACCATCAGTATCCGCCGCGATATAGCTGTGTTTCTGCGTCGGCCAGCCGTAGGTCGTTTCCATCGCGTTACCGGAATGGGCCTGATACAGCGTATCCAATAGCAGTTGCCCCGGCACCTGGCCGGTACCGCACTGGTTCGTCGCCGCCGTTACCGAGTTAAACGTCGCCCAGTATTCGTTATTCTCAAATTCGGAACCGGTATCCTGCGCGGCCTCTTCTGCCAGCAGCGGGCGTTTGTAGATATTGCCCGCTTCCACCACGCCCTGCATATGGCCCCACATGCGCGC
Source organism: Salmonella sp. SAL03688 (assembly GCF_046551895.1). NCBI lineage: Bacteria > Pseudomonadati > Pseudomonadota > Gammaproteobacteria > Enterobacterales > Enterobacteriaceae > Salmonella > Salmonella sp. SAL03688. The sequence goes on along the minus strand of NZ_JBGDVI010000009.1, from coordinate 68,227 downwards.
CTGCGCCACGTCCGGGCTGGTGACGACGGTAAAAATCACGTTCTGCGTCGCTTCCGTGCCGTCGAACAGCACCACGCGCACCGGGGTTAATACGCCCGCACCCTTATCCTGAGTCAACACCAGCGAGAACTGACCGTTGGCGTCGGTGACGCCATGATAGTGGCCGTCGCTGCCTGCCAGATTGGTGATAATTACCGGATCATCCGTCCACTGATGCCCGCTATCAATATCGGCGTTCTTTTGATTCTGGCGATTTTGCTCGTCGCCCAGGTAGACGTTAAAGTAGCGATAAGGCAGCGGTTTATTGGTGGCGCTGTCGGTGACGGTGATCTTCATGTTGATCTCTTCGCCCACCTTCACTTTCGCCGCGTTGACCGTTGAATCAAAATTATCGGCGCTAATCACTAATTTCGGCGTGACCGCAGGCGGGGCTTTATCCACGCAGCTAACCAGCGATTGCGTGGCGTCCGGCATCTGCGTAAGGGCGCGGCTGCGCATATCAATGCTGATATGGTCAGTGGCAGTCGATCCCTGGGAGGAGGACCAGTACTCTTCATCACCGGATGTCAGCCCTACCGGCCAGCCGAGGGTGGTGGCCAGATCGCCGCGCGCAATTTTTAACCCTTCCAGTTGGCGTGCATCCGGCAGAATATCGCAGTGCGCGTCGGCGTGGCCCCAGTTGAACTGCGCCCAGGTTTCATTGTTGATGCTGGCGGTGCGGTCTTCACCGTCGGTTTCCGCCGCCAGTTTGGGGCGGTAAAAGGTGTAGCTTGCGCCGTCCACCGTGGCGGTGGACGTCTCTGCCATATGACCGTACATGTTGGCGCTGCTGCTGTCCGGGCTGGTGAGGGTGGTAAAAATCACGTCCACGCTGGCTTTCAGCGCTGGCGCGCTCGACGGGTGCGCTATCAGCGGCGTTTTAACGCCCGGGCCGTTCGCCTGGGTGACGACCACGGTCGCCACGCCCTCGGCGTTGGTCGTACCGTGATATTCCGTGGCGGTGGTGGTCAGTTCGGTGTTGCCGACGCGCACCGGCGCGGCATTGTTTACCACGCCCTGGCGGTTTTGCGCGTCGCCGCGGGTAATCACGAAATCAACGTTGCCCTCCGGTTCGCCGCCGCAGTCTTTGGTCGTTACCGTCAGCATGATGCTTTCGCCCGCTTTGACCTTCGCGGCGTTGAGCGACTCATCCAGATGATCGGCGGCGAGCGTTACCGGGTCGCCCACGGCGGGCGCGATATCCACGGCAAACTTTTGATCAAGCACTTCGACCGCCGTGTTATAAGGCACGCCGGTGCGGGTAAGCAACCACAGCGGCGGTATGGCGGTTGAGGTATCCAGTTGCGACCAGACCACCAGATGGCGGCCCGCCAGATTCTGCGCGCAGAAACTTATATTGCTGACGGGTTGTGGATCAAGCGGCGTGTCCGGCGTGGCGGCGTCGGCCCACACCAGCGTGACGGTGGGCGCGCGTTCAGCCTGCCAGACCAGCGGCGGCACGGCGAAGATATCGCCTTCGGTGTCGTGCGGATTGGTTAAGGTCAGCGCGCTGCCAGCATCACTGGTGCTGAACTGGCTGGGCTTCGCGGAGTAGTCAACAGGATTCGCCGCATCAGAGCGCAACTGCACGCTGCCCTGATATACCGGGATCGTTACACTGTCGGCCTGAGGCGGAGTGCCATTAATAGCCGCAGTTTGCTCAGTGAGTTCCTGCCATGCGCCGCTGCTTCGCACGGCCTGCGCGAAGAAAGGCGTTAAACTGAGGGCACATAGCAGCAGCCAGGGTAAAAAACCAACACACTTTTTCGATTTCATTGACGTACCTGAGAAAAGTCCATTTCGTTGCAGTTCATTCCATGAATACAAAAACGTAAAAATACATCGCTACCGGAACAGCGCCAGCTACAAGGGATACCCAAGTTGGGCGCCGCAAAGCGTCACCCAACATTCAAACGCGCTCCCGGCCCCATTCCCCATTCACTACGGCACCCGACACGAGCCTAAGCCCGAGGTCGTCGCTTTTTCACGAGTACAGGTTGTCTGGCCGGTCGTTTCGTTAAATGAACAGTAGTACTTATTGCTTTGACCTTCATCTTGCGACACATAATCCCAGGACGATGTCGTCGGCCATTGCAACGTGCCGATAACACTCTGCAACGCTTTCAGATCGTCCAACGAGGCCATATTTTCCTGCGATCCGCAAAGATGTGTCAGCGATGTTTCCACGTGTTCGGACTGATAATAATAGTTCGTCCCCCAGAATTCATTATTAAACGGCCAGGTATCCCGGGGCGCGGCAGAGAGCTCGGCTTTCAGATACGGGCGGCGCAGCGTAACGCCGTTCACCTGCACGGTATCCGGCATATGACCCCAGTATGACGCATACGGCGTGTCCGGGCTGGTTTGTACCGTAAAGATTGCATCCACGCTCGCCGCCTCATCAAATTGATTCGCAAGCGCCGCCGTGACAGACGTTTTTAACCCCAGCGATTTATCCTGAGTTAACGTAAACCGCAACTTACCGTCATCGCCGGTGAAGCCAGACCATTTTGTGCTGAGGCCATTCTGGTTATTAAACGCCACTGCCGTACCCGCAGGTGCAACCGGCGTCAGCATCATATTCGCAGGCGAAGTTGTAAACGGAACCGGCTCGCCAATCACGCCTGGTTTAATGTATTGCTTATCCACCGCACCGCGCGAATAAGCGTATCCACGCGTCAACAGTACGGCCACCCCGGCCTGCGGCTGCCCGTCGTCGTTAGTCACCGTTACCGTCATCGGTATCGTTTCGCCTTTTTTCGCCACGGCCGCTGATTTGTCCGCGTTCCATGCTTCCGAAGAGAGCGCGATCTTCATCTGACGCGGTTCAGTCAGACAGAGCTGGTAATAGTAATTACCAGGAGTCTCCTGCGCGGTGCCGCCTTTATTCGTACTGAGATCAATAAACTGCCAGTAAAGGGTTTGATTTTTTAACAGACTGTCGCCCGCCCACCATTTCTTCTTGATGGGCAGCCCAAGGTCGGTCGTGACCTTGCCGCTGGGGTGATCGCCGTACAGCGCCTGGTAATCCGCCAGCGCGGCCATCTGATTCATTGAACACGCGCCATAATTACCGGTATTAAAATAATTCACCATGGACCAGGTTTCATTTGTTTCTTTGTAGTTAGACGTATTCGTCGTCGACGCCAGCTCGCTATAAAGCAGCGGGCGTTTAAACTCCGCGCCGTTGCTGGCGGTGAAGGTCTCCGGCATATGGCCGTACATATTGGCCTTGTCGTTGTCCGGGCTGGTGAGGACGGTGAACGCCACCGGCAGCGATGAGGTCGCCGTCGGTGTATCATACAGATTCGCGGTCAGCACGTTTTTCACCCCTATGCCGCCGGGTTCGGCAAGCGTCAGGGCCAGCGTACCGTCCGCGCCGGTGACGCCGTTCAGAACCGACGAGGCATAGAAAAACTGTTGCTGCGCACCGGCGAGCGGCGTTACCGTCATGTTGGTGGCGTTGGTGGCGCTAAATTTATAGTCAGCGTTACGCGCCGTCCCGGCGTCGCGTTTAAGCGAAAAAGCCGTATAAGGAATCGGGTTGCCCGTCACATCGGTGGTGGTAACAATAACCGGGATCGACTCGCTGTTTTTCGCCTTCACCGCCTGGATAGCCTCATCCGTCGCCTGCGGGGAGGTGAGCGTAATCTGCGTAGCCTGCGGCAACGGCGTCGTAGCGCAAATTTGATATTGCGTATCGTTGATACTGCTATTGGTTATCGTCCGATGCGCATCATCATCCAGATCAACGATATAATAAGTATTTGGTGGCGCGCTGGAGAATGACTTGCCAGCCGAGCCGCTCCAGTAAGAGCGGTCGATGGGCCAGCCCTGGGCGGTTTTTATCGTGCGGTTCGGGTATTTGCTGTACAGCGAATCCAGCGCCTCAACGGAAGGGAAATAGCCTGTAGCGCAACTGGCTGGGTTAGTTTTCGTACTGCCCGGCCCGTAAAACGCCGCCCACTCTTCGTTATCTTCCTGATAGTGAATTATATTGGACGCACTCGACAGTTCAGCATCAAGCAACGGGCGTTGATATACCGCGCCGTCCGCCGCCGTTAACGACGGCGCCATATGCCCCCACATACGGGCGACGTCGACGTCCGGGCTGGTGACAACGGTAAAAATAGTGTCGATGCTGGCGCTCACGGCGGCGTTTTCATACAGCGTCGCGTTAATCGCGGTGCGGGTGCCGTGGGTGTCCGGGCGGGTGACGTTGATGATGCGGGTGCCGTCAGTGCCGGTCTGCGACCCCATTTTGGTGTTGGTCCAGGCCAGCGATTCGCCGTCGATCACCACAGGCGTCACGATGCCTTGTATATCGCCGCCTTCGCTGGTGATGTACTTCTCGCCTCTGCGATCGTACCCGTCGCCGCGGGTGAGCACAAACGGCGCTTCCGGGATCGGGTTGCCGCTGGCGTCCTTCACCGTCACCTTGAGCTGCATCGTGTCGCCCTTTTTCACTTTAACCGCATGCACGCCGCTGCCGTCGTACCACTGCGACGGATCGACCGGTTCAATGGTGATGGCGGCCGCCACCGGGTTATCGCTGGCCAGGCAACTGGTGTAAATGGAGACGTTGCTGTTGGCAAATTCACTGCCGCTAAACAGCGAGAGCAGTTTCCACGTGCTGGCGCTCTGGAAGGTGGACGACCAGTAGTTAAGCAATGTCGGCCACCCCTGGACGCGGTTAATTGCGCCGCCGCTGTTGGCACTGTACAACGCCTCAAGCTGGTCGATACGCGGCAGGCGGTTTGCCGCGCAGCCGCCCGCGTCCGGGTTGCCCGCCGCGTCGGTGTGGGCGACGCGCGTCCAGGTCTCGTTGTTCTCGTCCTGGGTACGCAGCGGGCTGCTCACTTCACTCGCCAGTTTTGTCCGCTCGAAGGTCCAGTCGCCAGCGGTAATCGTGTCGGCCATATGGCCCCACATTTTGGCTTTTGGCGTATCCGGGCTGGTGGCGACGGTAAACTTCACGCTGCGGGAAACCGGCGTACTGATTAATGAATCGACGGGTACGATGCTTAACGGCGTCAGCAGCCCCACGCCCTTATCCTGGGTGAGGATAATGGTCGCATCGCCGTTGGCGTCGGTGATCCCCTGATAAACCTGCCCGGCAACGTAGCCGGCGCCGTCAAACTGCATCTCGCCGTTGCTGGTATCGGTAAAACCGGTCGTCAGCCCGTCGCGCCGCCTGCCGTTCGCCATGGTGATGGTGAAGTCGGTATTGGCGATCGCCATGCCGTTAAGAGCGTTGCGCGAATGGATGTTGAGCTTAATCTGTTCACCCACTTTGGCGGTCATATCGGCGTTTTTGGTCGCCGGGTCGTCATTGAAGTAAACGTCCAGCACCGCCACCATTTCATTGGCCGAGCAGGTCAGGTAGTTTGGCGCGTTGGTAAATTTGCCGCTATCGCCGTTTTCGAGGTTGACGTGTACCGTCCCGGAGGCGTCGTTGTCCGCCGCGATGAAATAGTCTTCGGTCGGCCAACCGTGTTCGCTTTCCATCTTGCCGCCCGGATGCTCGCTGTACAAATGCGCCAGCGATGACTGATCCGGCACCTGGCCGATGCCGCACTGCGCGGTCGCCGTTTCCACCGAGTTAAACGTCGCCCACTCTTCGTTGTTTTCGCTGAACTGGCCGTCTTTATGGCTCGTTTCCACCGCCAGCAGCGGGCGTTTATACAGGTTGCCCGCATCCACCACACCCTGCATATGGCCCCACATATTGGCGCCGTCCACGTCCGGGCTGGTGATTACGGTAAATATCACGCTAAAGGGCAGCTCGACGTTGCCGCCTTCGTCGTCCGGCATCACGATGCGGATGGGCGTCTCAACGCCCATGCCGCTGTCGTGTTTTAACGTCAGGTGCGCCTGGCCGTTGACGTCGGTCACGCCGGTATAGTGCTCCGGCGACGAGGCGCGCATGTCTTCGGAATTGACGGTGACCCGCTGGTTATCCCACGCGTCCTGATGCTCTCCTTTACGGTTTTTTGCCGGGTCGATAAACAGCTCCATGTAGCGGTAAGGCAGCGGCTTTTGCGTGTCCCTGTCGACCACGGTCATCGTCAGGTCAATCGACTCCCCCACCTGCGCTTTATACGGCCCTTGCGGGGATAGCGTTATCTGCGGGTGCGCCGCGGGCTGGGCTTTATCCACACAACTGACCAACAGCGTGTCGCTGTTGGCGGCCCTGACGACCGACGCGCTGTTCATATGGACGGCTGCGTGGTAGTCGCTCATCTGATCTTTGGTTGACGACCAGTATTCGGCATCGCCCGCCACCGGCCAGCCGGTCCAGGTTTCCAGCGTGCTGTGCTCATGTCGCATCTGCACCAGCTGTTCGGCATCCGGCAGAATGTTGCAATGGTTATCGGCGCCGCTCCAGGTAAACTGCGCCCAGGTTTCGTTGGTATCCACAACGGTGCCGTCGCCGCTGGTTTCCGCCGCCAGTTTTGGCCGGGTGAAGGTGTAGGTCGTACCGTTTAGCGTCGCAGTGGTGCTTTCGATCATGTGGCCGTACATGTTGGCCTTATCGCTGTCCGGGCTGGTGATGGTGGTGAAAATGGCATCCACGCCGTCTGTCAGCGTGGGATAACTTTGCGAGGCGACGATAAGATGCGTTTTCACGCCGGGGCCTTTATCCTGCGTCACCACAACTGTAGCTTTACCCCCGGCGTCGGTGACACCGCGATACTCCGTTTGCACGGTCGTTAGCTCGGTATCGCCAACGTGCACTGGGTTAGCGTTATTGACCACACCCTGACGGTTTTTGGCATCCTCACGGCGGATGACAAACGGCGCATTTTTAACCAGTTCACCATCACACCCTCTGGTCGTGATGGTGAGGGTGATGCTCTCTCCGACTTTCACTTTTGAGGCTTCAAAGCTGGCATCAACATGATCGCCGCTGACCGAAACGGGATTGCCTACTGCCGGAGCAATATTGAGCGTCACTTTCGATTTGAGCAACGAGATGGCCGCATTATTCGGCATGCCGGTGCGGGTATAGAGCCACAGCGCTGGGATGGTCGTTTCATCTTCTGGCTGCGGCCAGACAACCAGCTGTCGCCCAGCGAGGTTTTGGGCGCAGAAGGTCTGGTTAAGCAACGGCTGCGGCGAAAGCGGCATGTCGGGCGTGGCGGCATCTGCCCATAACAGGCCCACGATCGGCGGCTGTTGATTTTCCCAGGTAATGGTCGGCGGGTCGCTAAAGAGATCGCCTTCAGTATCGTTGGAATTGACCGCACGTATTGAGGTTGAGCTGGCATCCGCGCTAAAATCGCGCGGCATGGCGGTAAACGCAATCTCGTAGGTTTTGGCTGGGTCAAGCAGTATGCTTCCCTGATACACGGGAATCATCGCGCCGTCGGCACGGGGCACGGTGCCGTTAATTGCGCCAGTCACTGAGTTCAACTCTTGCCAGGTCCCGCCTTTCAGTAAGGCCTGCGCAGACGAGATCGACGCTGCAAACATGATCAGTAATGTCAGTAAGAAATGTACCACTTTATTCACTTGCCGATTCCTGTTCATGAGCGATAGCCACCCGTATTCATTCTCTGTCGTGATTCAACCCACTTTGCTTAGCGTGCAGCTAAGCAAAGTGCGCGGAAAATACCACTCCCCGCGGGGAGTGGTATGTTGAGGACAACTTATTTGCGTCTGTAGTCGATGGACAAAGCAAAGCCCTGGACACCGTCGGTACCCACGGTAACGCCGCCGTCTGCTCCCTCGAACGCCGTTTTCGCGTCGGCGTTGGTAAGCGGGATGACAAGGTCTTTATCGTTCCAGCTTTCGTTAACGATACCGCCGGTACCAGTACCTGCAATTGCGCTGGTGCCAACGAATTTCCAACGGTAGTCATACTGGTCGGTAACGTTTTCACCGGCATCATAGGTGCCGTTGCCGTTCTTATCGCTCCACAGCAATACCTGGTAGGTTGTATTCGTTTTGAGTTTCGTCCCTGTATTCTTCAACAGGTTGGTATTCGAATCTTTCTCATGAATAACCACATGGACGTTTTCATCCACCACCGGACCTTCCGGAATATCGTCACCATCCGCACCACCGCCCGCATCGGTCGACAGGTCTTTCAACAGCAGTTCGGTTGCCACGGCAGGATCACCGGTGGTGGTGGTTGGCGTGATTTTGATACCGATATAGTGGTCGGCGTCACCCGCCTGAATTTCATAGGTATCGCTACCTTTGGTGCCAATCTCTTCGGGATTGCTACCATTCTGGTCGCTGTATCTCATCCACTGTACCGTCAGTTTCGTGGCGGCGTTGTCGGTATCCAGGTCGCCTTCCGTATCGCCAATCGCCCAGTTCACCGTGACCTTATCGCCAACGTGGAACTGCTTATCGCCTTCGGTCACAACGGTACGATCGCCGCGATCGACCGTTACCGTTACGTGATCTTTGTCGGTATCTGCGGTTTTATCCGCCGCACGGGTAATCCACGGCACCGTACCCTGAATGGTGCCCGTCTGTTCAGAGACAATCTGCCACTGCCCCGATTTCAGATTACCGTTTGCCGCCACCGCTGGCGCGGCGCAATACCCGGCAACTACTAATGCTAAAGCGACCTTCGTCAGCCGCCGTTTTACTGTTGCTTGCATTCAGACTCTCCTTTTTCTCAAAATTCAGCGGCTGGCTGGTCAGCCATAACGCTGACGCTATTTCTGGCTATACGTAACGCGTATGCCGTAACCCTGAACGCCATCTTCCTCATTGGCGGCAAACTTCTGCGCCGCCTCTTTATTGGTTACTGGCAGGACAAGATCTTCATTCATGGTGTTGGCCAGCGCGCCGGTATGTCCGTTTGTACTCTGCCCGGTAAACTCCCACTGGTAGTCGTACAGCGCCATCTCTTCTTCCGTGAGCTGCTCGGACATCTGGAATACGCCGTCTTTATTCTTGTCGCGCCACAGCAAGAAACGGTAAGCATTATTGACCGTAGGGTGCTTATCTTCTTTGCCGATAAGGTTGACAGGGTTGGCGGCTTTGACCTGATAAATCACCGCATTCAGCGCGCTCAGGTCGTCGCCGATAAAAGTGACGTCAACGTAGTTACTGTCACCATAGGCGTCTGCTTTCGCCTTCCAGCGGAAAGTGCCCGGCAGGGTGCTGGAAAGCGTCACCGTCCCCGCTTCTTTATCACGGCTGGCAATAAACACGCAGGGGGTTTCCGTGGTGCAGGGCGTCTGGGCCAGGGTGACTTTTTTATCATTGCTGTCGTACAACACGGGCGTCATGGCATCGTCCACCAGTTCGTTACCATTGCGATCCGTGGAGTCGCCAAAGGAATCGGTGATCAGCAGATCCATCACCACGCCGTCTTCGCCATCAGCCAGCGCGCTGGCTTCATGGCTGTGATCGCTGCGATCGGTATCGGCAATGTTGTCGACGATCAGCTCAATTTTGCGATCCTGCTGGACGGTGATTTCCACCACGCCGGAATTCTGCTTATTGCCCTTTTCGTCTTCCAGCGTCATGCGTACTTTCCAGGTGTTCAACGCGGTGCGCTGCTCTTCGGTATCGGCGTTAACCCAGGCAGGAAGCACCAGATTCCAGCGGTTGTTGTTACCTTCGGTTAACGCATCCGCTTTCACCACCGGCATCACCAGCGTACGGGCGGCGTTGTTTTTCGCCTGCCAGGAAGCAGAAATAATTTTGTAATGGTGGTTAATCAGCGCGTTGACCGTCCACTTACATTTCTCCAGCCCCACCGCGGCCTCAGGCGTATCTTCAATCACGCATTCCGGGTGTTCGTTGGTGGCGTCAGCCTTCAGCCACAGCGTGACGTCCAGCGGATCTTTCTCGCGATATTCGAGAATGATGAAATTGTTGCGATCGACAAAATCGGTGCGGCTGCCCATTAAGGAGTGCTGAATTTTAACGTTTTCCGGATCGAGTTGCGCCGCCAGCGGCGTGCCTATCTGGTAGTTCACGGTCGCGTTAACGCTAAAATCGTTACTGTCGCCAGTACCGGCTTTGTAATCCGTACCAACCGTGACCAGCGGTACCGGCGTATATTCCAGCCCCAAAGTGACGGCATGAGGATCTTTTTGCAGATTATCGGTGCCAAACAGCGCTACTTCATCGCCGTAGTACTGTTCGTAAACTAATTTAGCGCCAAGCTGCGGATAAAACGGCAGCCAGCTTTCCATGCGGATATCCCAGCCGCGCGCGGGTCGTTCTTCATAAAAGTCGAAATCTTCGGAGTCTTTCCAGTCAGAAAGAGGATGGTAATAGTTGCCGGAGAATTTCAGGTAATCCGTCCAGGCTTCGGTTCCCAGACCTAATCGACGGTGACCGCGCGTAAAATCGTAGTCATAGAATGCGTTGCCGCCAAGCAGCCAGTTGCCGACGTTCTGGCGCACGCCAAGCCCAAAGTTACCAATGGTGCGGTCTTCCTTACGCTGAGCCGAAATCTGGCTAAAGAAAAGCGTGCTCTGATTGTCATACCAGGGAATAAAATAATCCAGCGAACTGCCGTCCAGATCGCCGCCTTCGCCCACGGTGAGGCTGGTACGGATCTTGCCATAAGGTGACATTACGCCTTCAAGATATGACTGTGCTGAGGAAGTAATTTGGTTTTGCAAATAGCTACGCGCCTGGGATTCCAGCGCTTCCGGGGTGAGATTATCAAAGCCCTGGGTGGCGGAATTAATAAAGTAGTCAGCGCCCTGTTCTTTAAAGGACTTTCCTTTATTTTCCTGTTCTTCTTTTTTCGCGGATTCGCTGGCTAAATCAGGCAGAGAGGGGTGGCTTTCATCATTTGCAGATACAGAGTTATCTGCGCCGGAAGCCGCAACTGATACTCCAGACACTACTAGCAAAACCAGAATGCGAATCCTTCGCACCATATGATATCCCTGTCGTTAAATAAACACGCCTCGATGAAAAGATATTATATGGATGATTCAGATGGAATCATAACTAACAGACCTAAATATATTCCTAAAAAGAAAAGTTTAATATGAAACAGACTTATAATATTGATATAATAAATAAAAAGAAGGCTGTTATTTATTTCTAATATTAATTATCGGGAATAATATTCTCTATAAATAGTTGAATCAATAAAAAGAATAAAATAGCTGCCGGGCAGGATACTATGCGGATATTACGGGAGTATCGAATAACGCTTTTGCCCTTAGCCGGATAAGACGCCGACGCCTCTGCTCTGCGGCGCAACGTCGACAGCGGTTTTATTGATCGGAAATGACGAAGTTAACCCGTTTTTTTGAAATTAAACCATGACCGTTCTGGCAAAAATAGTCCACTGCGCCGCAGGCTTTCAAAACCTGTAACGGCTGGCGGCAGTCAGGACACATTGCCTGTAACGAGAAATCTTTAGCGCATGTCTCGCAATGCGCTGTATCGCCATTGCGCTCCAGCGCGTGATGGCAAACGGGGCAGGTTATTTCCATAACATTCTCCTCAGGCGCGTGACTCACTTTTACTTGAAAGGCCTGATAGCGCAGTGCTTGTCAGGCCTGGAATATTACTGAAAAAGCATTACTTGCTTTTCTTGATATGTTTCATCAGACGCTTACGTTTGCGCATTTGCGTTGGCGTCAGTGTGTTACGCTTGTTCGCATACGGGTTCTCCCCTTCTTTAAACTGAATGCGAATCGGCGTCCCCATCACTTCCAACGACTTGCGGAAGTAGTTCATCAGATAGCGCTTATAGGAGTCTGGCAGATCTTTTACCTGGTTGCCGTGAATCACCACAATCGGCGGGTTATAGCCGCCAGCGTGGGCATATTTCAGTTTCACACGGCGACCGCGCACCAGCGGCGGCTGATGATCTTCCACCGCCATCGTCATGATACGGGTCAGCATCGCAGTGCTCACCCGGCGAGTGGAACTGTCGTAAGCCTCGCGTACGGACTCAAACAGGTTGCCGACGCCGCTGCCGTGTAGCGCAGAGATAAAATGGACGCGGGCAAAATCAATAAAGCCCAGACGGAAATCCAGCGTCTCTTTCACCTGCTCTTTGACTTCCTGGCTCAGGCCATCCCATTTGTTGACTACGATAACGAGTGAGCGCCCACTATTGAGGATAAAGCCCAGCAGAGACAAATCCTGGTCGGAGATCCCCTCGCGCGCATCGATAACCAACAGTACGACGTTAGCGTCTTCAATCGCCTGCAACGTTTTAATCACCGAGAACTTTTCTACCGCATCGGTGATTTTTCCGCGCTTACGCACCCCCGCCGTGTCAATCAGCACATATTCCCGTTCGTCGCGTTCCATCGGGATATAAATGCTGTCGCGAGTGGTGCCCGGCATGTCGTATACCACCACGCGCTCTTCGCCGAGAATACGGTTAGTGAGTGTGGACTTACCTACGTTCGGGCGACCGACAATCGCCAGCTTGATCGGCAGGCTTTGCGGGTCAAAATCATCTTCCGGCGCTTCTTCGCCATTTTGTTCCGCCTCGAACTGCGCCCAGTATTCCGCGTCTTCATCCACCTCTTCCTGCGGCGCGACATCATCCATCCACGGCAGAAGCACATGTTCCAGCAGGCTCAATACGCCGCGACCATGTGAGGCGGCGATAGGGTAAATTTCGCCTAATCCCAGCGAGTAAAAATCGACAACCGCCTGATCGGGATCGAGACCATCCGTTTTATTCGCCACCAGGAAGGTCGGTTTTTCACGGGAACGCAGATGTTTGGCAATCGCTTCATCCGCCGGCATCAGGCCAGCGCGCGCATCAACCATGAATAACACCACATCCGCTTCTTCAATCGCCAGCAGCGACTGTTCCGCCATCCGCGTTTCGACGCCGTCTTCGGTGCCGTCAATACCGCCGGTGTCGATACAGATAAACTCGCGGCCTTCAACTTCCGCACGACCGTACTTACGGTCACGAGTCAGACCCGGGAAATCCGCAACCAGCGCATCTCGGGTGCGGGTCAGACGGTTAAATAGCGTGGATTTTCCGACGTTAGGGCGCCCGACAAGCGCGACCACAGGTACCATGTTTAAAGCCTCATTAAAAAAATCATCAGACAACGTGCGCATTTTGCGCCATTGTTAAAAACAGGAAAACGGCCCCTACACCAGGAGCCGTTTTTTAAAACGCACAACCGTGACGATTAACGCGTAATCGCGTAGACCGTACCGTCTTTGGCCTGGATGAGCAGTTTACCATCCGCCACCGTCGGTTCGGTCAGAAAACCGGAACTGTCTACTTTTTGTTGGGCCACAAAACGCCCGTCATCAACATTAATCCAGTGCAGATAACCTTCGCTATCGCCGACGACTAAATCACCATTATACAGCACCGGGGAGGTCAGCAAACGGTGCAGCAGATCGCTTTGCGTCCACAGCGTTACGCCGCCGTCAGTGGTCAGCGCCAGCACACGATCGTTCTGATCGACCAGGTAGATACGGTCGCCGTCGACGATAAAGTCATTGACCGAACCCAGCTCGCGTTTCCACATAATCTGACCACTGCGCAGATCCAGCGCCGTTAAGTTACCATTATACGCCAACGCGTAAACAACGCCGTTTACCACAACCGGCGTGGTATCAACGTCGCTCAGACGGTCAATTTCCGTTGGGCCAGTGGCCTGGGAGATACGCTGTTGCCAAATCATCTGGCCTTGTTGCATCAACACGGCGCTGACGCGGCCATTATCACCACCAACAATAGCCGCGCCGAACGCGGTTGCCGGCGCAGATTCGCCGCGCAGCGACAGCGAAGGCATATCCAGGTTCACCGTCCATTTAATAGCGCCATCCGCCTGATTTAGCGCCTGCAACTGACCGTTGCTGGTATGGATAAGGACGATTCCATCACTGACAACCGGGCGAGACAACGCTTCGCCTGCGACCTTCGTCTGCCATGCTGTAGTACCGTCGCTGGTATTCAGCGCATAAACCTCGGCCTTTTCACTGCCGATATAGACGTGACCGCCCGCGACCGTGACGCCGCCGGACAACAGCGCGGACGAACGAGAGAACCAGCCGTCTTTCTCGCCCAGATTCACAGACCAGATCTCTTTGCCATCATCCGCATTGAGCGCTTTTACCACGCCCGCGCGATCGGCTGCATAGACCACGTTATCTGCCATTACCGGATGAAGGTTAGAATAAAATTCGCCAATTCCGTTACCGACAGAGGTGCTCCAGACAGTGGTCGGGGTAAACTGGTTTTCAACCTGCGGTAATGGAGACATCTTGACGACATCTTCTTCGCCGCTAAACAGTGAACAGCCGCTGAGCAGGGTAACGGAAAGCAACCCTGGCAGAAGTAATTTACGCAATTGCATCGGGTCCCTCTCAGATGGACAAATTATTGATTTTCATCTGCATCATTTCGCTCAACGCCGGAGAAGCATCGCTATTGACGCCCGCTTCCCATGCGCTGCGCGCGCCTTTTTTATCACCCTTACTCAGCAACGCTTCGCCGCGCAAATCAGCGACAATGGCCGTCCATCCTTCGCCTTTAACGGCATCCAGAGTTTTCAGCGCGGCGTCAGCTTGCTTAAGCTGTAACTGAACGCGAGCGAGACGCAGATTAATCACCGCCTTGAGATTTTCATCGCTGGTGGCCGCCAACCCCTGCTGCAACTGGGCTTCGGCTTTTTTAAGTTCATTCTTATCCACAAACTGCTGCGCCAGTTCCATAGACGCCAGCGCACCATAGGTATTTTTATTCTCAGCCGCGAATTTTTCAGCGGCGGGAATGCTATCCGGCTTATCGGCGCTTACCGCCGTCACCGCATTTTGATACGCCAGAGAAGCAGCACGCGCGGACTCCGTCTGATGGCTGCTCCAGTAACGCCAGCCAACCAGCGCGCCAACCCCTAAAATCACTCCGACAGCCAGCGCTTTGCCGTTTTCGGCAAAGAAGCGTTTAATCGCATCCACCTGGTCGTATTCGTTCTCGTAAATTTCCACGCTGTCCTTCTCCTTAGCCCAATAAAGTGCGCAAATGCGCGGCGACGCTGTCCTGCGCCACTGCCGTTTGCTCACCGGAGCGCAAATCCTTCACTACAACAGTCCCATCGGCGACTTCAGATTCGCCAAGAACCAGTGCAATACGGGCGCCCCACTTATCGGCGCGGGCAAACTGTTTCTTAAAGTTGCCGCCGCCGTGGTTTGTCATTAGCTTCCCGCCTGGCATTTCATCGCGCAGCCGCTCCGCCAGCGTCATTGCCGCAGACTGCGTTTGTGCGCCGGCAGCTACCAGGTATATATCGACAACAGGAGAGGCAATAAATTCCGGATTAACTGCCTGAACTAACAAAACAAGTCGTTCCAGGCCCATCGCAAAGCCCACTGCCGGGGTAGCGCGACCGCCCAGTTGTTCCACCAGACCGTCATAACGACCACCCGCACAGACGGTGCCTTGTGACCCCAGACTGTTTGTTACCCATTCAAATACGGTGCGGTTGTAGTAATCCAGACCGCGTACCAGACGCTGGTTGACGGTGTAGGCAATCCCCGCCGCGTCCAGCAATTTACACAGGCCGGCAAAGTGCTCGCGTGAATCGTCATCGAGATAGTCGCCGAGAGCGGGCGCGTCGTTGAGCAGCGCCTGCACGTCCGGATTTTTTGAATCCAGCACGCGCAGCGGATTGGTATACATACGGCGTTTGCAGTCTTCGTCCAGCGTCTCTTGATGCTGTTCGAGGAACGCGACCAGCGCATCGCGATAGTTCGCACGCGCCTCTAATGAACCAATAGAGTTCAGCTCCAGGCTAACGTGGTCAGCGATGCCCAGCGCGCGCCACCAGCGTGCGGTCAGCATAATCAGCTCCGCGTCAATATCCGGGCCTTGTAAGCCGAAGACTTCGGCGCCTAGCTGATGGAACTGACGGTAGCGGCCTTTTTGCGGACGCTCATGACGGAACATCGGGCCGATATACCACAAACGCTGTTCCTGATTGTACAGGAGACCATGTTCGATGCCGGCGCGTACACAGCCCGCCGTACCTTCAGGGCGCAATGTCAGGCTATCGCCGTTGCGATCCTCAAAGGTGTACATCTCTTTTTCAACTACGTCAGTAACTTCACCGATCGCGCGTTTGAATAACGGGGTCTGCTCTACAATCGGCAAGCGGATTTCACTGTAACCGTAGCTGCCGAGCACGTTTTTGAGTGTGCCTTCAATGCGCTGCCAGATGGCGGTTTCGCCAGGCAGATAATCGTTCATGCCGCGAATGGCTTGAATGTTTTTTGCCACGTTTATTCTCTTTCTGAATATAAAAATGAACCCTCAGCGCTTCCCCGAACGAACCGGGAGCCATGCGGGTTCAATCATACACGGGAAGCGCGCCGCTTCCCATCACGTTCTTATTTTTCAACCTGCAGCACGTCAATCCGACGCGCTTCATCAAGTTGACTTGCTTTCGCGCGAATACGGGATTCAAGCTGCGCGATCATATCGTCGTTATCGAGTCTGTCCTTACGCACGCCGTCTTCATACAGGCCGCTTTTCTTATTGCCGCCCGTCACACCCAGCGTCGATACCAGCGCTTCGCCCGGCCCGTTCACTACGCAACCGATGATCGAGACGTCCATCGGGGTGATGATATCTTCCAGACGCTGCTCCAGCGCGTTCACCGTGCCGATAACGTCGAACTCCTGGCGAGAACAGGTCGGGCAGGCGATGAAATTGATGCCGCGCGCGCGAATGCGCAGCGACTTCAGGATATCAAAACCGACTTTGATCTCTTCCACCGGGTCGGCCGCCAACGATACGCGCAGCGTGTCGCCGATGCCTTCCGATAACAGCAGACCTAAACCGATCGCCGACTTGACCGCCCCGCTACGCGCGCCGCCCGCTTCGGTGATCCCCAGATGCAGCGGCTGATCGATCTGTTTAGCCAACAAACGATAAGACTCAACGGCAAGGAATACATCGGACGCTTTTACGCTCACTTTGAACTGATCAAAGTTGAGACGATCGAGATGATCGACATGGCGCATGGCTGATTCCAGCAGCGCCTGCGGCGTCGGCTCACCGTATTTTTCCTGCAGATCTTTTTCCAGCGATCCGGCGTTTACGCCGATACGAATAGGGATGTTTTTGTCGCGCGCGCAGTCCACCACCATACGAATACGTTCTTCGTTACCGATATTGCCGGGGTTGATACGCAAGCAGTCAACGCCGTATTCCGCTACTTTCAGCGCAATGCGGTAGTCGAAGTGAATATCGGCAACCAGCGGGACGTTAACCTGCTGTTTGATAAGCTTGAACGCTTCGGCGGCGTCCATTGTCGGTACAGAAACACGAACAATATCTGCGCCAACGCGCTCCAGCGCTTTGATCTGATTAACCGTCGCTTCCACGTCAGTGGTACGCGTGTTAGTCATCGACTGGACGGCGATAGGGGCGCCATCGCCAATCGGCACATTCCCAACGTAAATACGTGTCGATTTTCTACGTTGAATCGGAGCCTGGTTATGCATGAAAAATCTCCCGCGTTACCCGTCTGTTACTGCGCCGGTGTCGGTTCGGCATTAAGGGTCAGACGCGCAACCTGATTAGTTCTGATAAAGCGGCTCAGATCGACAGGTTTTCCTTGATACTGGATCTGCACCGCGGCCGGCGCGCCAATTTTAAGTTTATAAGGCGCCTGACCGGTTAGGTTTAAATTACCATCTTTACGCTGCATACCGCTAAACAGCTTCTTACCCGTGGCGTCAGTGACTTCGAGCCAACAGTCAGCGGTAAAATTCATCACCAGCGCGTTCGGATCGGCAGCAGGCGCCGCTACGCCAGCCTGACTGGTCGGCAGCGCGGACGGCGTCTCCGTTGCCGCTGGCGCGGCAGATGTCGCAGCCGTATCGACATTCGCCTGCGAAGGCGCGACTACCGTATTTTGCGTCGCCGCCGCCGTTGGCGCTGGCGTTTGCGTTTGCGTCGCCGCCGTCGAATCAACCGGCGTCGCAGGCGCCGGAGCCGTTTGCGCTGGCGTCGTATCCTGGCTTGTCACGGCACCGGTGTCCAGCGGTACGCTTTGGCCGCTGTCTTTATCTGCATCTGCGTTCAGTTCAGCCGTGCTTTGATCGGCCATTGTCGTGATCTCTTCCTGCTGCGCCTTATGGTTCTGCCACCACCAGGCGCCGGTCAGCCCTACGACCACAAACAGTACCAGCCAGGTAAAAGACATTAACCAGCCGTCGCGTTTTTTACGACGCTTTCCTAATGAGAAACTCTGCATCGGAGCGACTTTAGCGGCGCGCAGCGGGGCCTGCTTTTCCAGCCCCGGCAGCAGTTCCTCTTCTGGAACATGCACCAGACGCGCATATGAGCGGATATATCCGCGCAGGAAGGTTGAAGCAAGATCGGACGGCGCCTTATCTTCTTCAATATCGCGTACCGTAGAAACCTTCAGGCAAAGTCGCTCAGCGACAGCCTGCTGGCTGAGTCCGAGTTGTTCACGGGCATTGCGCAGACGAACGCCGGTGGTTTGTGCTTCATTTTGGTCGTGCGTGGCTTCAGTATTCATTCGCTACAGCTACAGGTACGTGTAAATTAGGATTCAGGCGCCGACGAGCCGTAATGCCCGCCCACACCGCGAAACATCAGGTTAGTTAACCTTAGTCAGACAGTATAAGCCTGTCAGGCCGCAGATGACAAAACCGCTAAGACACAAGGCTAAACTCTTGTTGCACCATTACATACTGCCTTAAAGTCGACAAAAACGCACCGTTATTATTGACCAGACAAGTACAACGCCAGACATTATTCAACTGACATTGCGCCACGGTATAATGAATGCCCCGTGGCGCAACTGCTATCAAATAGCCTTGATGTCAATCACCTCTCCCTGCATACGCTTACGCAGAGTACGTTTAGTACGGTCAATCACATCGCCTGCCAACTGTCCGCATGCCGCATCAATGTCATCGCCACGCGTCTTGCGTACGATGGTCGTGAAACCATAACTCATCAAAACTTTAGAAAAGCGATCGATACGGCTGTTAGAGCTGCGGCCATACGGCGCGCCAGGGAACGGGTTCCACGGAATCAGATTAATCTTACAAGGCGTCTCTTTTAGTAGCTCCGCCAGTTGATGCGCGTGTTCAGTGCCGTCGTTAACGTGGTCAAGCATTACGTATTCAATCGTCACGCGCCCCTGATTGGCGTTGGATTTCTCCAGATAGCGGCGAACCGCGCCCAGGAACGTTT
The DNA here is from genome assembly GCF_046551895.1 of Salmonella sp. SAL03688. NCBI lineage: Bacteria > Pseudomonadati > Pseudomonadota > Gammaproteobacteria > Enterobacterales > Enterobacteriaceae > Salmonella > Salmonella sp. SAL03688. Next base: position 49,023 of record NZ_JBGDVI010000009.1, on the reverse strand, counting down.
CGATATTGTATTTTTTGTTGATCGGGACGATTTCGTCGCGAATAGTGTCATTCGGCGCATGTAAGGAGATAGCCAGCGCGACATCTATCATATCGCCCAGTTTATCCAGAGCAGGCACCACGCCGGACGTTGAGAGCGTGACGCGGCGTTTGGACAGGCCGAAACCAAAGTCATCGAGCATAATTTCCATTGCCGGTACGACATTGGTCAGGTTAAGCAATGGCTCGCCCATCCCCATCATGACCACATTGGTGATCGGACGCTGGCCGGTGACTTTGGCCGCGCCGACGATTTTCGCCGCACGCCAGACCTGACCGATAATTTCCGATACGCGCAGGTTGCGGTTAAAGCCCTGCTGCGCAGTTGAACAAAACTTGCACTCCAGCGCGCATCCTACCTGTGAAGAGACACACAGCGTAGCGCGGTCGTCCTCCGGGATGTAGACCGTTTCAACGCGCTGATCGCCGACAGCAATCGCCCACTTAATGGTGCCGTCTGAGGAACGCTGCTCTTCAACGACCTCCGGCGCGCGGATTTCCGCGACCTCTTTTAATTTGCCGCGCAACACTTTGTTGATGTCGGTCATCTCATCAAAATTATCGCAGCAATAGTGATACATCCATTTCATCACCTGATCGGCGCGGAAAGGCTTTTCACCTAAGTTTTTAAAAAACTCGCGCATCTGCTGACGGTTGAGATCCAGCAGGTTGATTTTCGTTTCGTTGTTAAGAACTACCGGGGTACTGCTTTCAGGTGTGACAATTTGTTCAGACATATGCTATTCCGGCCTCGTTATTACACGTTATGGCCCCTGGAGGGTTGAAAAAAGAAACGCCCCGGTAAGCTTACTGCTCGTCCGGGGGCGCTGCATTGTACAAATTCTGGCGTAAGGATGCCACGTCTGCACGCGGCATTAGCAAAAATAATATTTGAACCGATAATTTATCGCCAACGCATTTACAGCGTGAAAGACGAAGGAGATTAACGGGTGCGCGGGCACACTTCGCCTTCACCGAAGAAAAAGGCGATTTCGCGCTGCGCGGATTCCAGCGAATCCGAACCGTGGGTGCCGTTTTCAGTTAAGCTATCAGCGTAGTCGGCGCGCAGCGTACCCGCCAACGCGTTCGCCGGATTGGTGGCGCCAAGCAGATCGCGATGACGCTGTACCGCATTTTCACTTTCCAGCACGGATACCACGATAGGGCCAGAGGTCATGAACTCCACCAGACCGTCAAAGAACGGCTTGCCGTCGTGCTCAGCATAGAAGCCGCGCGCCTGCTCAACGGTCAGGTGCAGCATTTTAGTGCCAACAATTTTGAACCCTGCAGCTTCAAAGCGCGCAAAGATGCTGCCAATAACGTTTTTTGCCACCGCGTTGGGTTTAATGATGGAAAAAGTCCGTTCAATAGCCATGTTTACCTCTGAAATATGTTCTGTTGTTATGTCAGGCGCGGATTATAAAGAGCATCCCATCAATTGCCTATGGATGCAGGTAACATTTTTTTAAAATAAAATGAGCATTAGCAACAAAAGTTAAAGGCGCACAGCAAACTCAGGGGACTGACACAGCACGCAGTGCGTGTGTTCAGGCGTGAGAGCATGGAAAGTACGTTTGCAGCTTTCGCAGGTGAGCGTATACGCCGCACTATGCCGCGTTGAGGCGGGTTCCACGTCAAACCGCAGCCGCAGCGCCTGATGCGGACATACCGCCGCACAGCCGCCGCATCCCGTACAACGCGCCGCAGCTATCGTCAGGGTATTGTCGTCAAACTGGATAACGTTCTCCGGGCAGCTTCGCCAGCAGGCGCCGCACATCCTGCACTCTTGCGGACTGATTTCGGGTACGCATTCGCTGAACGCGGAAAACGCCTGTCTGAGACGCCGTTTCCCCGGCTCGACGGCACACGGGGTAATGGCGTCGCGCGGAACATGAAACAGAGTGCGCCGCGAGGCGTTAATCTCCGCGCCGACAACGTGTTTGAAAGACCAGCCCGGCTCGCCGTAGCGGCGCAGCGCTAAATTTAGCCTCGCCAGCGCCATCAGCCACTGCGCCGATCGCTCCACCGCAATATCAATAAAGCGAATACCGTACTGGCTGTGCCAGAGAAGCAGTTCATCGACCGTTGGCGCCTGTAGCGAAAACGGCCCCACCAACGTATCCCCCTGCACAAAGCGTTTAACCGGTTTGATACCGATAATGGCGTCAACAGGACAGACAAACAGACAGTCGCCACAGGCTATGCAGCGCGTCGTATCTATGCTGACCTGCCCCTGCGCCAGCGAAAACGCCTGCGCCGGACAAACATCGGCGCAAGCGCGGCAGGAAGAAAAACGAAAGCGACGACGGACGCAGGCCTGCGTCACGTCTACCGCCGGATCGATCGTCAGGTTAACCATCAGCCAATACTAAAGAAGACGTAGCGCAGCATAATCTCGCCGAGAAGCAGCAATACGCTGCCCGCCACCAGCGTCCCTCTGGCGTTTCGCAGACCGCCTGCGGCAAAGCAGAGCATTCCCGCCGCTGAGACACACCAGCCGAGAAGATAGACGTCGCGCAACTGCGCCAGCGCCTGTAGCGGATGATGCGGGAAAGTGACGACCGTCGTATCCACCGCATTAATATCCGCCAGCCATAGCGGCTGCATGATCAGGCGAATCAGCACCATCAGTGCGACCACCACCACAGCGCAGCGCATTGCGGTGCCAGCGTTGCGCAGATAAGCCAGCGCAATGACTACCGAGCCGATAATGCCTGACGTGCCAAAAAACAGCGCCAGCGTGTTGCTATGCTGCCAGGTCGCCACCGAGGCATGGATATAAACCTGCGCCATGCAGAATACATCCACCAGCCCGAACGCTGCCGCCAGCGCCAGCAGCGGCTGCCAGCCTGGCTTTCGGAAAAACAGCAGCACAACCCCTAGCCCCAGCGCCGCCAGATAAAGGCTGGCAAAGACGATTTCGCGACTCAGCCACGAACTGGCGACATGACGTAACGCATTTAGCGCATTCAGGGGATAGCCCATGTGCAGCGCTGAAGCAAGCAGCCCTACGCAGGCCAGTACAAACGCCCCCGCCATCGCGGGAAGCGCGCCGTGTGCAGGCACCCGTCCCTCTACGGCGTACTGGCGGCCCAACGCCAGCCACAGAGTCACGCCCACAGACCCTTGCAAACAGAGCGTAAAAATCAGCAGCGGTAACTCATGCATGGCGTTTACCCTCTTTTTCTGCGCCCTGATGCGCTTTGACAACCAGATTAGGTTTGGTTATGGATGAATCTGGCAGCCCGTTAACGTCGCATACGCTACCGTACTTCGCGCGCAGTTCATCAATCGGGCCAAACTTGATGGCCTCCAGCGGACAGGTCGCAACACAGACGGGCGGTTCACCTTTCGCCAGTAAATCAACGCACATGTCGCACTTGGACATTTGGCCGGTCTGCTCGTTAAGCTGCGGCGCGCCGTAAGGGCAGGACCAGGCGCAATAGCCACAGCCGACGCATTTGTCAGTATCAACGCGCACGATGCCGTCGCCCGGGCGTTTATGCATAGCGGTAGTCGGGCAATTTTTGGTGCAGACAGGGTCCGCACAGTGGTTGCAGGAAATGGAAAGCGTATAAGCAAATACGTTATTGCTGACCCCGCCCTGCCCGGTCGGGATGAAACTTCCGCCCTTGACTTCATAGACGCGGCGGAAACGACGGCCTACTTCCAGATTGTTTTTGTCTTTGCAGGCCACCTGGCAGGCTTTACAACCGGAGCAGCGTGAGGAGTCGATGAAAAACCCCAGTTGTTTATCGCTCACCGGCGGGTAATGTGTAAACTGACTCATGCTTTAGCCACCTCCACCAGCATGGTTTGATGTGAATTTCCCTTCGCCAGCGCGGTAATACGGGCCGAGCTGAGGACGTTCGCACAGCCGCCTTTATCAATACCGTTCTCATCCGGCTGCCACCAGGCGCCGGCCTGCATCGCGACAACGCCGGGAATAATACGCGGCGTCACTTCCGCCGGGATTTCGCAAATCCCGCGTGAGTTATGAATGCGCACCATGTCGCCATGCGTAATGCCGCGCTTTTGCGCATCCTGCGGGTTGATCCACAATGTCTGCTGCTGCACTTCAATCAGCCACGGGTTAGCGTATTGCGTTGAGTTGGCGCGGTTTTTTCCTTTCCACGTAATTAACTGGAGCGGAAAATCTTTCGCCAGCGCATCCTCCGGGCCTTCATGCGCGGGAACGTAGTGCGATAACGCCGGGATTTCCGGATGCTGCATGTCGTAGAGGCGCTTCGAGAAGATCTCTATTTTCCCTGACGGCGTCGGGAACGGATGATTTTCCGGATCGCGAATATTGTCTTCAAAGGCGATAAATGGCGCGCTTTTGAACAGATGCTGACGGGTCTTTTGCAGCGTGGCAAAATCCGGCAGATTTTCGTCCGGCATCGCCAGGCGCGTCTGTTCCCAGATGTGTTCAATCCACGCTTTCTCATCGCGCCCCTGGCTAAATTCATTCTCAATGCCTAATTTCGCCGCCACCTCACGTAGCCAGTCGTAGTCGGAGCGCCGCTCAAATTCAGGCTCGATCAGTTTTTCAGAGAGTATCAGGTAGCTTGCCGTACCCCAGGTTTCACCGATGTTCCAGCGTTCCATAAAGCTGGTTTCCGGCAGCAGTAGATCAGCGTATTTCGCGCTCGGCGTCATAAACAGATCGCTGGCGACAATAAACTGGATCTTTGATTCATCCTCCAGTACGCGTACCGCCTGGTGCAGATCGGGGTTCTGATTCGCCAGATAGTTCCCGGCCAGCGAGAACAGAATACGGATGTTACTGTCCAGCTTATCGGCATCTTTCAGCCCCATATCCGGCGTCACTTTGCTGGCGTCGTCTGCGGCCTGCACCCAGTTCATCACCGAAATTTTGGCTTTTACCGGGTTATCCGGCATCTCCGGACCCGCGGCGAATTTACGGTTAGCGCAGCCGCCGTAACCCGCAGCCCAACCGCCTTTGATGCCGACATTACCGGTAATGGTCGCCAGTAGAGTCGAGCCGCGCGCGGTGCGCTCGCCGCAGTTGTGGCGCTGTGGTCCCCACCCCTGAATCAACGCGGCGGGTTTGGTATTCGCGTAATCACGCGCTAACTGGCGAATGGTTTGCGCCGGCACATGGGTGATCTTTTCCGCCCACTCGGGGGACTTAACGACACCGTCTTTGGCGCCGGTCAGATACGCCACCAGCGATTCGTTAGCCGGTACGCCTTCCGGCATTGAGTCTTCATCAAAACCGATAGCGTAGCGCGCAATAAATGAGCGATCGTGCAGATTCTCGCTGATGATGACGTACATCATCGCGTCCATCAGCGCATTGTCGGTGGTGGGCAGTAGCGGGATCCACTGATCCGCCAGCGACGAAACGGTGTCGGAATAGCGCGGATCGACCACGATAAACCGCGTACCGTTCTGCTTCATCTTCTGCAAGAAATAGTTGGTATGACCAAAAATGGTCTCCGTCGGGTTATGGCCCCACAGAATCACCAGTTTGGTGTCCAAAAGCGTATCCAGCGAACTGCCGCTGGCGGCAATGCCGTAAGTATAAGGCGTCGCGGCCGCCGTGTTGCCCATACTCACAGAATGGTAGCTTTCGAGATAGCCGCCGGTCAGATTCAGCAGGCGACGCGCCATTTTATCGCCGGAAAAGGTGCCGCCGGAAACGGCGGTGCCAACATGAACATAGCGCGAAGCCGGGCCATATTTTTCAGTAATCGATTTTAAATTATCGGCGATTAAGGTTGTCGCTTCATCCCAGGAAATTCGCTCGAATTTTCCTTCACCGCGTTTTCCTACGCGCTTCATGGGATATTTAAGTCTGTCAGGATGATAAACAAATTTACGGTATGCGCGTCCACGAACACAGGCACGAATCACCGGCATTTGCGCATCCAGCGCATTATCCGGTCGCGTTGAAATTCGCGTCACGATACCGTCACTAACATGCGCCCGAATATCGCATTTGCCCCCGCAGTCAAAAGTGCTGCATGTCTGAACGACTTTTTCCGCAGGCCTGTCTTCAGTTGCTGTCACAGCTCGCGCCTGAGCGGTAGCTGGCGAGGAGACAAACGGTAACGCAATAAGCGCGGAGCTGGCCTGGATAAAGTGGCGGCGAGAAATAGCGGGCTGTTCGCCATTTCCCTGGCTTTTTATATTTTTCATGATCCGACTCGTCAAATAAAAACCCATTCTCACGTTTTTAAGTGTTAGATCTCTTGATATTTATCAAGCTCCCTCATTAAGGGTAATTCCGGAAAAATTAATAATTCTCATTAACTTTAAATTAAATGAAATTCATAATTTATTCTGAAGAGTTGTTAACGTATTAATTCAAAATTAACCGCAGCAACCTGACCGGACTCATCCATTACGACAAGCTGATAACGTCCAGCGATATTGAGTAATAAAGAAAGGCGATTATTTTCGCCATTAACAGGTTCGCCATTTAAAAACCACCAGCGACGCCCTTTGCCGCCGGTAGTCGAGACGGGCAGCGTGACGTTTTCCTGGCCTGGCAATTGCCTGATCACCGCGCCATCCCTCACTCCTGACAGCATTAACGGCGCGGCGTCATTGCCCTGTAGCGGCGGACAGTGGTCGGACGCCGCGGGCAAGCGGGCGCTACGTCTTTCCGCAGGCGGCAGCCACGGCTCCAGCGGCCGCGGCCAGACGATAAACGTATGCGCACGCGCCTGCGGACAGTCGGCAGCGACACGCCGCCCTGTATCATCCAGCCAGACCGGGAAACGAATACCGTTGATGTCTTCCTGCTCAGGTAACAGCAGCGTGGGCGGCTGGCTGTCATCGAGAAGCCATGTCGCCAGGCGGCGGCGACAGTTGCTGTCTCCGGCAGGCAGAGTCTGTCCGCCCGGCCAGCAAATGACGCCGCGGCTTACCGTCTGCGGACGCGGATCTTCCGGCAGGCGTCCCGTATGCGCCAGTAACAGATTATTGACCTGGTTAAGTAATGGCACCGCGCTGGCAAAACCAAATTGCCCCACCACAGGCGTGCCGTCGGGTCTGCCTGTCCAGATGCCGATGATATAGCGCGCGTTAACGCCAATAGCCCACGCATCGCGATAGCCGTAGCTGGTGCCGGTTTTCCACGCCAACGGCACAATGCGCGGCAGCGCATTATCCGGTAAGGGTTGCGCTTCATCCGCCATAATTCGTCGAATGATCCACGCCGCTCCCGGCGACATTAATGGTCTTTCCGACAGCGGATCGTCCGGCTGTAACCGTAATTTCGCCGCTTTCCCATGACGAGCGAATGCGCTGTATGCCGCCGCCATCTCGTCAAGCCGCGCGCCCGCGCCGCCCAGAATCAGCGAAAGATTGGGCGCCGCGCCAGCAGGCAAATATAGCGGCAGGCCGACGTTACGCAGTTTTGCCGCAAATCGTTTCGGCCCATAGGCTTCAAGCACCTGAACGGCAGGCAGATTCAGCGAGCGTACCAGCGCGTCGCTCATGCTGACCGGGCCGTGAAATCCGCTGTCGAAGTTTCCCGGGCGGTAATCTCCGGTACGGCGCGGAACGTCCTGTAATAATGATGCGGGATGGATCAAGCCGTCATCCAGCGCCAGACCGTACACAAAGGGTTTGAGTACCGATCCCGGCGATCGGATCGCCGTTACCATGTCGACATGACCAAAACGGCTGTCGTCATTAAGGTCTACCGATCCTACCCAGCCGCGCACGCTCATATTGGTATGATCGACAACGATCATCGCCAACGAACTGCGTGCAGGCAGCCGCCCTTTCCATGCCCGCGCCAGATCTTCCAGTTGCCGCTGCAATCCGGCGTCCAGCGTGGTCACAATTTTGTCGTTCTGGCTTTTACTCAACATCATTCGGGCAAAAAGCGGCGCCAGTTGCGGCATTTGACGCGGCGCCAGCCAGACCGGTTCTTCACGCGACTCGCGTACCGTTTCGGCAGGCCAGACGCCCTGCGCCGCCATCCGATCCAGCACTTTATTTCGTGCCGCTTCGGCTCTCGCAGGCCAGCGGTCGGGGCGTAACCGGCTCGGCGCCTGCGGCAATACGGCCAGCAGCGCCGCGTCAGCGTAGCTCAGGCGCGCGGGCGGCTTGCCGAAGTAGGCCCAGCTTGCAGCGCCAATACCCTGTAGCGTGCCGCCGAACGGCGCGCGGTTCAGGTACAGCGTCAGGATATCGCGCTTGGACAAATGCCATTCAAGCTGGAGGGCGCGCCAAAGCTGGCGGATTTTACCGCCGAACGTGCGCGAATGCGGGTCCAGCAGTCTCGCCACCTGCATAGTCAGCGTACTGCCGCCGGAAATAACGCGCCCGGCGGTAAGATCCTGCCATGCCGCGCGCGCGACGGAGAAAGGGTTAACGCCAGGGTGCCGCCAGAACCAGCGATCTTCGTAATTGATTAAGGCCTCCAGGTAGCGGGGAGAGACCTCTTCAATCGTCACCGGATAACGCCAGATCCCCCCGGCGTCGGCAAAGCGCCACAGCGGCGTACCGTCATGGGCTACCACGACCCGCGCAGGATGGACCTCATTGAGCGGCAGCGGCCAGAGTTTATCCGCTGCCCATAACGCCAGGAAAATAAAAAGCGGCGCGCCCGCCAGCCACAGCCAGCGGCCACGTTTACCACGCCAACCGTTCATTTAAGGCGTCACAATCAGCAGCCCCTCGCTCGCGCCGGTTGCCCGCCACTGAGGCGCGTACATCGATTCCACCTGCGGTTGCGCAAGCTGGTACGTCCCCGGCGTTACCGCGCGCGCCAGGTAGACCAGCGTCACGGGCTGGCCCTCATTGACAACGACGGCAGCCACAAACCGATCGTCGCGGAATTCCATATACTGAATATCCGCCTGCTGCATCTGATTAAGCAGATTTTGCACTTCGCTACCGCTCTCCGGCAGGCTGGCGCTGCTGTCAGCCAGATTCTGGTTTTCCAGCTCCAGCCCGGCCGGGAGCAGGTCCACCACCAGCGCATCCGGCACATTGCGATCGGCCACTACCGTTAACCAGACCAGCACCAGTTCGCCGCTACGCAACGAGGACAGCGATTTGCGCTGACCATCGGTCCCCAGTATTTGTCGTTCAATCTGCAAAACGTTGCTGGCAGGCTCAGGCGCAGATGAGGGATAGCCGCTGCTATCCAGACGCAGCCATAGCGGCTGGCTACCGGTGTTCGTCACCTCAAGGGCGGCCAGCTGGTCAGCATCCAGATTACGGGTCAGCGCCTTGTCGCCCGACAGCGGCTGCGCCTCTAACGAGGTCTGCGCCTGCCAGGCGCCCGCACTGGCCTGTCGCGAATGCGCGGCGAGGAACAAGGCATTGTTCTCCTGGGTAGAGAGCCAGCGCTGACCGAAGGCCTGCTCAGAAAGCGAGCTTAATAGCGCGTTTTGCGCGTCCGGTCTGAGGTTGTTCTCTTCCAGTAACGACAACATCAGAGCGTTATCGCGCAGAGAACTGCCGTAATCCGCTATCCATTGCCGTTCGTCCTGACGCGGCGTATTCAGAGCCAGCGTAATGGCCTCTTCGCCGCGTCTGGCATCACCCATCGTGTTTAACGCGATGCCCAATTGCATCAGCGGCAGTCCTGAAGCCGCCTGACTACGGCGCTCCCAGATTTCGCGCAGCGCGCCGAGCGGCGCTTTCTGCTGACGCGCCAGTACCAGCGCGGCGTAAGCCTGAGCGGCAAAAGTACTGGCCTGGGTATTATCGCTATAACGAATCAGCATCGTACCGGGATCCTGCAGATAGCGCAGCAGTCGCTCATTGCCCCGGTTAATGGCCTCCGGCGGGACGCTATATCCCTGCTCGCCCGCGCGAATGAGGAAATCCATCGCGTAGGCCGTTAGCCAGGGCTCTTCCGCCCCATTTTCATCCCATAGCGCAAAACCGCCATTATCACGCTGCATCTGTAGTATCCGGGAGATGCCGATATCCACCGCGGCGCGCCGTTTTTCATCACTATCGCCGGTAATACCGAGCGTCTGCAATTGAGCGGCATTGGTATACAGCGCCGGGAATAACCCGCTGGTGGTTTGTTCCAGGCACCCGTACGGATATGCTTTCAGCTCGCGAATGTAGCGCGCCAGATTGAGCGGCGGTTTTCCGCTTAACAGCAGTTGTCCCTGTAACGTGGCTGGCGAGACGTTTGCCAGATGCTGCTCTGGTACATGCCAGCTCTCTCCCGGCGCCAGCGCAATGCCGCTATTTACCGTTTGGGCAGGCCAGGCCGGACGCACGCCGATTTGCCACTGCTTATGCTGCGCGCCGAGGGTTTCTCCCGGCAGATTCAGACCGCTAATGGTCGCCTGGATTTCGCCTTCGCCCAAACCTTCCAGCGCGCGTACCGGAACGAATAAGGTGGTGCGCACGCCCGGCGCCAGGTTGACCGGTTGCGGCTGCTGGCTAAGCAGTTCCAGTAACCCACTGGCGGCGAGCGCAATATTCAGCGTCTGCGGGCGGTCGGTCAGATTGGTGACGTCCAGCACCAGTCGCGAAACATCCCCTCCCGCCAGAAAACGCGGCATATTCAGCTCGGCAATCACTGGCGCGGCGACAACAACTTTGCTTTCGCCGCGACCAAAATCGTCCGCTGTCCATGCCTGCGCCATAACCCGCAGTTCGCCGTTAAAGTCGCCAATCGGCAGCGTTACGACCCCTTCGCCCTGCTCATTGAGCGTGATCGGCTGCGCCTGCTGCGCGATGATATTGACATGGTTTACCGGCGGTTTTCCGCCGCGCTTAAGGTCGTCGCCATCGCCGCCAAAACGCAACGCCGCTAGCCGCCCCTGCCCTTCAATGACCTGGCCGTAAATATCGTAGATATCCGCACCGTAGCGTTTTTGACCGAAGAACGCCTGCCACGGGTCCGGCGTCGCGTAATCGGTGATATTCAATACGCCGCTATCGACCGCGGAGACCAGCACGTTGATCTGTTTTGGCATTTCGCCGTGTTTAACGCTGGCTTTCACCCTGACGGTGAGCGGCTGATTCGGGCGCATTTTAGCCGGGCTTTCCAGCGCCAGATCGAGGCGGCGGTTTTCATCCCCCAGCGGTAGGTGTAGTAACCCCACGGCGCGTTTTGGCGTCGCGGAACGAGATTTATCGCCGGGACGCACCACCAGCGTACTGAGATAGAGATCGTGGCGATTCCAGGTTTTATCCACCGGAATCGTGAGCTCCAGACCTTGTGCCGGCACATCGATCGCCTGCCACCACAGCGGACCATCGCTGGACTCCACCATGGCATAACCTTTACCGGCGACCGGCGCGGCGATATGCAATTTCATGGTATCGCCTGGACGATAATTCGCTTTATCCAGTTTGAGGGTGACGCGATCCGGACGCGCCGCGCCGCTACCGTCGCTGTTATCCTGCCAGCTATAGCCGGCCCAGAAACGAACGCTGCTGACCGTCTCATTCGGCGCTTTGACCTCCAGACGGTACGCGCCCCATTCCACCGGGAAGCTGACTTTTCCGGTTTCATCCGCGTTCAGATCCAGCGTCTGCTCGCCCTCCACCAGATCTTTTTGATCAAACTGCGACTGCCAGCCTTCGCTTTCCGACCAGTTCCAGTAATAGTCGCGACGCTCGCGGATGAGCCGCACCTGTAAACCGGACACCGCTTTTTTCTCGCCCTGCGCGTTGGCGTAAACAATTTCGAATGCGGCGTTGCTGTCTTCGTCGACAATCGGTTGATTAACGGTGGTATCCATACGGTAGTCGTATACCGCTTTGGCGGCGAACTGTGGACGAATTCCCGGTAACGTATCGGCAGGCCAAATCGCCTGCTCTACGCGACGAGTGACCGGACGACCGCCAGACTCCAGCAGGCTGGCCTGTAGAATCACCTGCAGCGGCGAATGCGCTTCTTGCCACTGGCTGGCAGCACTCACTTCACCACGCCCGCCTTTATCCAACGTAAGCTGAACTTCGTCCAGGCTGCGCGAAAGATTCTCTTCGGCAATATTGCCAAACTGGAAACCAGGCAAGGCCGCGACAGCGTCGCGCAGCGGACGCAGGAAAAGTTGCCCTTGCAGGGTATTGCCGATAGCAGGCGCGCCATACAAGTAATAGCCGACAACGGAGAATTTCACCTCATCCGCAGGCGCCAGCGGTGTTTTTTGCGCCGTCAGGTTGAGCGCCATCCGCTCCGGCATAAAGTCTTCCACATGGAAATCCCAACTCCGCAGCAAATTATCGCCGGTGTTGGCGCGGACATGCCACAAGCCGGTCGGCGCGTTGATATCCAGCGGATAATTCAAACGGTATAGCCCGTTTTCCGGCTGGCTGACGATGATACTCATCACCTGTCCATCTGGTTTTACCACTTCCAGCTTAACGGGTTGATCGGGCAGCGTTTTACCGTCGCTATCGCGCAGTAATCCGTTGAGGATAACCGTTTCGCCCGGTCGGTAGAGATCGCGCGGGCCGAACATAAAGAACTGCTTGCTGTAGCCGGGCGCGCCAGCGACATTAAATTCCGACAGATCCAGAGCCGGAAGCGTGAGATCGAGCAGCGTGGTCTGCTCCTCTTTACGCGCCAGTAATAGCGCCGCCGCTTTATCAGCTTCCAGTTGCACATGTCCCTGCGCGTCGCTCGTCGCCTGCGCCAGCGTCTGACCTTTATCATTCAGAAGAACAATCTCAATTCCCGACTGCGCCGCGCCGTTTTCCAGGCTTTGCGTAAAGATATCCAGCCGATTATGGTAACGGTGCGCGGACACGCCGATATCGCTAAGGGTAAACAACGTAGCGGCATTACTATAGTTGTAGTGTCCAGCCTGATTCATTACCGCCACATATACGCCCGCCTGTTGCAGCGGCTTAATATCGCTTAATGGCAGCAGCAGTTTCTCACGCGTATTGCGCGCCGGATTAAGATCAAAACGACCGGTATAAACCAGATCCGCCATTTTCAGCAGATGGTCGGACTCCCAGTTAGAGAGAGAACTACGGTACTCCCACTGGCTGACAAATGACGCCAGCGATCCGGGCTTAACGCGGAAAAAGTTCACATCAACATGGTTGACGTTAAGCGCCATGACCGGCAGTCCTTCCGCGATTTTCCCCGGTAGCAGCGATCCCCGGCTGGCAAAGCCGACGCTGGGCTGGACATCACGCGTGGTAATCGTTTTTTCATAAGACTTGCCGAAGGTGGCGTTATTCAGCGCTTTAACGGCGGGATCAACCGTGACCACCAGCACGCGTTCAGGTTCCAGATGACGTAACCTTAGCTCTTTTAAATTTGGCGCCAGCTCCCATGCGCCGTCAACGCTGCCGCTTTTCTTATCAACCACGTGAACCACACGGGAGAAATCCTGTTCAGGATCTAAAGGAATTGAAAACGTCAGCACCAGCGTCGCCGCACCGTCGAGCTGCGCTTCGGAGGCGTCTAATAGCGTGAGCGCTTTGCCCTGGCTTTGCTGCGCCAGCTTTTGTAGCTGTGCCGGGTCTTGCGCGGGCGAGGGCTGCGCTACGGCTGGCGCTTCGCTTTTAGTCGTCGGGGCGGTTTTATCGTTGTTATCGCATCCCGCCAGCGCCAGCATGATCATGCAGGCCACCACGCGTAAATGTTTCATCTTTCATCCCTGGCCTTAACGGCCTGTCAGCAACGGTTGATGAGATATTATGCGCGAGAAATTTTATTGTGTAAGTCCGTATTACTGTGATGATGCGAAAATTTTACGCAGAAATGTGGTTTCGCCAGCCAAAACAGCCTCTTCTACTTGTCCCTTTTCGGGAAACGTCCGACAATTTGTCCATAATCAGGTAACAATGGAGATGCCCATGACCACCGCCTTTTTTGTCGCCGCCGACTGGCTTGCCGAACATATTGATGATCCGGAAATACAGATTCTTGACGCCCGTATGGCGCCGCCAGGACAGGAACATCGTGATATGGCGGGCGAATATCGCGCCGGACATATTCCCGGCGCGCTGTTTTTTGATATTGAAGCGCTTTCCGATCGCGCATCGCCGCTGCCGCATATGATGCCGCGCCCGGAAGCGTTTGCGGTGGCCATGCGTGAACTGGGTGTTCGCCAGGATAAACACCTGGTCATATACGATGAAGGCAATCTGTTCTCCGCTCCGCGGGCATGGTGGATGCTACGCACGTTCGGTGCCGAGAAAGTGTCCATTCTGGCGGGCGGACTGGCGGGCTGGCAGCGTGACGAATGGCTATTGCGCGAAGGCGAGGAGGCGCATGAAGGAGGCGAGTTTGAGGCGAAATTCGCGCCGCAAGCCGTGGTGCGTCTCACCGACGTATTGCTGGCAAGCCATGAAAAAACCGCGCAAATCGTTGACGCGCGTCCGGCGACACGTTTCAACGCTCAGGCTGATGAACCGCGTCCGGGGCTGAGGCGCGGACACATTCCTGGCGCGCTAAACGTCCCGTGGACGGAACTGGTGTATGAGGGCGAATTAAAGACCACTGACGAACTGAATGAGATTTTTTTCAGCCACGGCGTGAGTTTCGACAGACCGATTATCGCCAGTTGCGGTTCCGGCGTGACGGCCGCGGTCGTGGTGCTGGCGCTCGCCACGCTGGATGTGCCTGACGTCACGCTTTACGACGGCGCGTGGAGCGAATGGGGCGCGCGTACCGATTTACCGGTTGAACCCGCTTAATATCCGCCATGCCGGATGGCGCTCACGCTTATCCGGCCTACCGTTCAGGCTGATGTAAAACGATCTACAGACATTGCTTTTATTCAGCTCTTTTCTGCTGTCCTGCAAACGGGCATTATTTTCTCTTAATAAAATCCTATTTTTTATCGGTAAATACTTTACGTCGGGTATAAGGAGTATCATCACTGCTGTTTTGGTTTTCACCGGGAAATAACTCCTGTAAATATAATTTTTTAAGGATGGAAAATGGATATTTCACTCGCTAATTTAATTGAGTTGGTTAAAAAGGTTAACCGTAATGAGGTGCCAAATCCTATGCCTGCTGAGGAAATAAGTCGTCTGCGAGTGCGTAAGTATCGCGATCCGCAAAATACGGAAACCACTGAGTTACCTGAAAGCCTGAAGGCGCTACTGGCCTACGACCGCGATCTACTTAGCAATTATAATATGCCTGTGATTGAAACATTACAAAGATCTATTGATAAAGAGGGAGTAATTCATTCTTACTCCCCTGATGAAGAGGCGTATTACGGCGTTGGCATGGATGGCTCAGGTATTGATATTGAAGATCTGATGCCTGTCTGGAGTAACGATCCCCGTCTTCCGGCATTAATTCGTATCGATCATGTCGGCGATCAGGCCATTTTTATCTATATCACAGAACGGGATGCCAACGGCGAATACCCTATTGCCCGCATGGAACGAAATGAATTCTGGCTGGCGGAGTCTTCCCTGGTGGAATATCTCTATAATATTATTTCGGGCGCTAAAGACATTGGCTTTACCGAAGAGGATTTACATCTTTCGCAATGGAAGGCACAGCAAAAAATGAATGAAAAACGCGATGCCGCTTTACTTGACCTGGAGGATTATCATGAGGCGTTTTGGGCAAAACTGGACGCGCTCGGCGATTAATCGACACGATGTCGGATGGCGCTCACGCTTATCCAGCCTACCGTTCAGGCTGATTTAAAACGAATCTACATAAATTCGGTTTAAGCAGGCCACAAAAAAACCGCTCAATTGAGCGGTTTTTTTGTGCTGGTCCGGTTCGCGGCCTTTCCAGCAGGCTTTGTTGCCATAGCAACGCAGGCACACCGTAGGGGATTAATACTCCCTTTTAAGGGAGCAAATGTCAATATAATTTACCGGGAAACTATTCAACATTTTAGGTATTATCTTTCCCGGCCCTTTCCGCCGTCTCGCAAACGGGCGCTGGCTTCAGGAGAGGATAACCCATGGCCGTAAGCGCAGGCACACCGTAGTGCCTGCTATCACGGCATTATCGCCAGCGGTACTGCCGTGATGCGGTCTTCGCAAGGACCGCAACATGGAGGTACGATGCTTTTGTGTCGTGCTTCTTGTTTCTGGCACGTTGTGTCTTCACGCAGACAGAAGCTACCCAGGTAATTCTGTTCCCGTAACGCTCAACGTCCAGAGCAGGTAAGCCAGGAGGCCGCCCTGTTGGGCGGCTTTCTTTTCTTCAGATGATGCGGTTCTGTTTAAAATCGCGCAGGAACCCGCCCCAGCGGCGCTCGTAGAACGGCGCGATATGCTCGGTGATAAAGTGGCTGATACCCTGCTCGCCCTTCCTCACCTGACAAATATCGATCGGTTCGTCACCCGGTAACGTGTCGGTCGCCACATTGCCCGCTGCGTGAATGATCTCTTCAATCTCGCCGTCAGCCTCAATGCCAATCAGCAGATTGGGTTGGGCGTCCGCATGTTCTTTAATCGCGCAGAGAAACGCGCGTTTCACCGGTTTGATGGTTTTAAACAGCGTAGTGAGGGAATCAATCATCTGCGACGGCGGCTCGGCCACTTCGGATAAAATAAGCGACTCGCCGCCTTCCAGCACTTCCTGCGTACTTAACGGACTGCCTTCCTCAGCGAGAAGCAGGCTGATCTCACGCGGCATAAACTCTTTGCCGGTCGGCAATTTAGCGTTGAGGAATAGCGTTTCGCCAAGCGTCATTTCAAACAGCGTGCGCGCTGGCATCACCACAAACGCCTGTTCGTCTTCCACGGCCTGCTGCAGCGCCTCCAAAGAAGTAAAGAAGGGAATGACGGTCGTGCCGTCTTCTTTTTCCCAGTGCTGCAAATCCAGAGCGCTGTCTTCCACAATCGCCTCGCCTTCGGCAGCGCTGCCCGGCACCCAGACGGTGGACTCCAGTAAGGTACGGAAAAATGCCGGACGATGCGCGGGCTCAGTCGCCGCTTTCTCCAGCAAGATTTCTAATTCATTTTTAGTTTCGGACATAGGAATCACAAATTATGTATATGGGTTGTAGGCCTGATAAGACGCACGGCGTCGCCATCAGGCAAAATGCCGGGTGGCGCTTCGCTTACCCGGCCTACAAAAACACCGTTCAGGCGGTCAGCAAATTCGCGATGGTGCGCACACCCAGACCGGTTGCCCCGGCAGCCCACTGCTCAACCGGCGCTTTGCGATAAGTGGCGGAACAGTCAATGTGCAGCCAGCCTTCGCGGTAATTTTCAACAAAGTGCGACAGAAAACCCGCGGCAGTGCTTGCCCCGGCGGGATACGCCGCGCTGCCGGTGTTGTTCAGTTCCGCAAAGTTAGACGGCAGCTGGTTACGGTGGAACTCCGCCAGCGGCAGACGCCAGAACGGTTCATTCTCTTGCGCCGCGCTGGTCAGCAAGCGCCCCGCCAGCGTATCGTCAAAACTGAATAGCGCATGATAGTCGTTACCCAGCGCCGTTTTCGCCGCGCCGGTTAACGTCGCCATATCAATGATTAGCTGCGGGTGTTGCGCGCTGGCGTCAATCAGGCCATCCGCCAGTACCAGTCGCCCTTCCGCATCGGTATTCATGACTTCGACATTCTTACCATTACGGTAGCGAATAATATCGCCCAGTTTAAACGCATTGCCGCTGATCAGATTATCGGCGCAGCACAGGAACAGTTTTACGCGTTTATTCAGCCCACGGGTAATGGCGAACGCCAGCGCGCCCGTTACTGTCGCCGCGCCGCCCATATCGGATTTCATTGAGTCCATAAAAGCGCTTTGTTTGATACTGTAGCCGCCGGAGTCAAAGGTGATACCTTTACCGACCAGGCAGGCATAAACCGGCGCATCTTTGTCTCCCGTCGGGTTGTAATCCAGCGCCAGCAGCACCGGCGGACGCTCAGAACCACGGCCTACGGTATGCAACCCCATATAGTTCTGCTCGCGCAGATCTTCGCCTTTGGTGATACGATAAGTGACGCTATCGCACGCGACGCTGCACAGCAGATCCACCGCGCGCTGCGCCAGTTGCTCCGGCCCAAGCTCTTCCGCCGGAGCATTAATGGTGTCGCGCACCCAGTCAATAATGGTCAGGCGGTTATCCAGTTCCTGACGTTGGGCATCGTCTAAATCCGGCCACATTACGGTACGGACGCCTTTTGGTCCTTTGTAACCCGCCCAGAATGCCCAACAACGCTCGATATCCCATCCTTCGCCTGTCAGCGCGACCTGTTTTATTCCCAGGCCGTCGATTTTACGCGCCGCACGCTGGATCAACCCCAGATCGTCTTTACCGTTAAGATGCAAGGTAATACCGTCGTTATTAATACTGTAAGTGGCTTTATCGCCCCAGCGCGCATCGGCAGGCTGCGTGGAAAGCGTAATTTTCATGGCTTCTGTCATTGTTATTTTCCTTATTAGCAAACGGGCCGCCGTAGGGCAGCCCGTTATTTGACTTACTCTGCTTCATCCAACCAGACTAGCAGAATCGCCTCCAGAATTTTTTCATTGGATGCGTTAGGGTCGTCGTCAAAATCGTCCAGTTCGCAGATCCACTGATGCAGATCGGTGAAACGAACGGTTTTAGGATCGACATCAGGATATGCGTCGTATAACGCTTCGCCGATCTCGCGGCTATCGGTCCACTTGAGTCCCATACTACCCTCTGTTAATGCTCACGCGCATGGTTGATTGTGTAACGTGGAATTTCGATAACCAGATCGTCGTCGGTAACGCGGGCCTGGCAGCTCAGTCGACTTTCCGGCTCCAGCCCCCACGCTTTATCCAGCATATCGTCTTCTTCTTCCGAACTTTCCGGCAAGGAGTCGAAGCCTTCACGTACAATACAGTGACAGGTGGTGCAGGCGCACGATTTCTCACAGGCGTGTTCAATCTCGATGCCGTTGCGCAGCGCAACGTCAAGAATGGTTTCACCGGTCTCAGCTTCCAGAACTGCGCCATCCGGACAAAGATCCTGATGAGGCAGAATAACAATCTTCGGCATGTTAAACCTCGTCTACGGAATGGCCTTTCAACGCGCGACGAACCGACTGGTCCATGCGGCGAGCGGCAAATTCCTGGGTTTGTTTATCTACGTTTTTAATGGCTTGTTCTATGGCGTCAACATCATCGCCTTGTGCGACCGCGCTTAAATGTGCGGCGGCATCATCAATGCATTGACGTTCTGCGGCGCTTAACAGCGCGGCGTCGGCAGTTAGCGCGCCGGTCAAACTTTCCAGCACGCGCGCGGCTTCGACTTTTTGCTCCGCCAGCATACGCGCTTTCACGTCCTGCTCGGCAAAACTCATGGAATCCTTGATCATCGAGGCGATTTCGCCATCGGTCAGGCCATAGGAAGGTTTGACCTGAATGGAGGCCTCGACGCCGGTGGATTTTTCCATTGCGGTGACGCTCAACAGGCCATCGGCGTCTACCTGGAAGGTCACGCGAATATGCGCCCCGCCCGCCGGCAGCGGCGGAATCCCGCGCAGCGCAAAGCGCGCCAGCGAACGGCAGTCCTGCACCAGTTCGCGTTCGCCCTGCATCACATGGATAGACATCGCGGTCTGGCCGTCTTTGAAGGTGGTAAAATCCTGCGCGCGCGCCACCGGGATAGTGGTGTTGCGCGGAATGACTTTTTCCACCAGGCCGCCCATCGTTTCCAGCCCAAGAGAGAGTGGAATCACGTCCAGCAGCAGCATTTCGCTGTCCGGCTTGTTGCCGACCAGAATATCGGCCTGAATCGCTGCGCCGATAGCGACCACTTTATCCGGGTCGATAGCGGTTAACGGCGTGCGGCCAAAAAATTCGCCCACCCGCTCACGCACCAGCGGTACACGGGTCGAACCGCCGACCATGACCACTTCCAGAACGTCCTGGGGATCAACGCCGGCATCTTTCAATGCGCGACGGCAGGCCAATAGCGTGCGCTTAACCAGCGCGGAAATGAGATCGTTAAACTGCTCGCGAGTGATCTCCCCCTGCCAGCCCGCAACGTTAACGCGAACAGTATCGGCATCGCTTAAGGCGATTTTCGCGGCAATCGCGGCATCCAGCAATTCGCGCTGAACGCGATTGTCGCTACGATCGGCAATTCCCGCCTGCTCGCGAATATAGTCCGCCAGCAGATGGTCAAAGTCGTCGCCGCCGAGCGCAGAATCACCGCCCGTCGCCAGCACTTCAAACACCCCGCGGCTCAGGCGTAAAATAGAGATATCGAAGGTACCGCCGCCGAGATCGTAAACAGCAATAACGCCTTCTTTGCCTGAGTCCAGACCGTAGGCAATCGCCGCCGCCGTCGGTTCGTTGAGCAGGCGCAGTACATGCAGGCCCGCCAGCCGCGCGGCGTCTTTCGTCCCCTGACGTTGGGCATCATCGAAATAGGCGGGAACGGTAATCACCACGCCATCCAGCTCGCCGGAGAGCGATTCGCTAGCCCGCGCGGCCAGCGCTTTGAGAATATCAGCCGATACGCGTACCGGATTGAGCAATCCAGCTGCCGTGTCAATCATCGGCAGCCCATTAACGCTTGCCTTAAACCGGTAAGGCAGATGCGGATAGCGCGCCTGGATATCCGCCAGCGAGCGTCCCATCATGCGTTTCACAGAGCTGATAGTGTTGGCCGTATCCTGCGCGGCATTGTCACGCGCAGCGTAACCGACCGTATGGCCCTGCTGCTGATAGTGAACCACTGAAGGCAACAGGTGGCGCCCTTCGTGGTCAGGCAGAGTTTCCGCCTGGCCGCTGCGAACCGTCGCAACCAGAGAGTTGGTAGTGCCTAAGTCGATGCCCGCCGCCAGACGACGCTGATGCGGCGCGGCGCTCAGACCAGGCTCACTAATTTGTAATAAGGCCATGTTAGATTCCAGTTAAAAATCGAGCAGCTTTTCTTCGAGTTGTTCTGCGCTGCTTCGCAGTTTATCGAGAAACCGCAGTTTGCGCACCGTATCCGCCGCCGCGTCCCACGCGGCGTTGTCCAACTGTTCCACCATTTGCTGAAGACGAGCATCAAACATCTTTTGTACGCGTTTGATGAAGCTTTCCAGCCGCACGTCGTCTTTTGATTGTTCGATATCGTCCAGCTCTTCGCGAAGCGTGAGTTGTTCCATCAGAAACGCGGTGTCGCGTACCGTATGCTGCTCGCTGGCCAGATCGAACCCGTGTAAGGAAAGCAGATACTCCGCGCGCGTCAAAGGGTGACGCAGCGTTTGCCAGGCCTGGTTGATCGTGGCGGATTGCTGGACGGCGGCAAGCTGCTGCGCCTGGGTGCCGTTGGCAAATTTGTCAGGGTGATACTGGCGTTGCAGATCCTGAAAACGAAGGCTCAGCGCCTGGGTGTCAATCTGATAACGGGCTGGTAAGCCAAAGAGGGTGAAGTAATCCATAACATTCTCAGGGATAGCCTGTCAGAACAAACCCCACACGCAGGCGACCACGGTGGGGTTATACCTTCTTACTTCGCGCCGCAGATGCGTTGTCTGCGCGGGTTCCCCCAGTCATTTACTCAAGTAAGCGCCTGGGGATTCACTCGCTTGCCGCTTTTCTGCAGCACGAATGCTCGGTATAACAGCGGAACACGGTTACACGTGGAAGCTTTCGCCGCAACCACACTCATCTTTCACATTCGGGTTGGAGAATTTAAACCCTTCGTTCAGACCTTCTTTTACGAAGTCCAGCTGTGTACCGTCCAGAAATTGCAGGCTCTTGCCGTCAACCACTACCTTAACGCCTTTGTCTTCAAACACGGTGTCTTCCGCCGTTGGCTCGTCAACAAATTCCAGTACATAAGCCATACCTGAGCAGCCGGAGGTTCTCACGCCCAGACGCAGACCAAACCCTTTACCACGGTTGGCCAGGAAGGTATTAACTCGCGCTGCTGCACTGTCGCTAAGTGTAATCGACATAACAAAACCTCAATGTTAACGTTCTATTTTATTTCGCTTCGCGTTTGCTTTTGTAATCCGCAATAGCGGCTTTAATCGCGTCTTCCGCCAGAATAGAGCAGTGAATTTTCACCGGCGGCAGCTCCAGTTCGTCTGCAATGTCGGTGTTTTTAATCGCCTGCGCTTCGTCCAGGGATTTCCCTTTCACCCACTCCGTTACCAGAGAACTGGAGGCGATAGCGGAACCGCAGCCGTAAGTCTTGAAGCGCGCGTCTTCAATGATACCTTCATCGTTAACTTTAATCTGCAACTTCATGACGTCGCCGCAGGCCGGAGCGCCAACCATGCCGCTTCCCACGTTATCGTCGTTGTTGTCAAACGACCCTACGTTACGCGGGTTCTCATAGTGATCGATTACTTTTTCGCTGTAAGCCATTATAAATTCTCCTGATTCCGATACCGATTAATGATGTGCCCATTCGATGCTGTTCAGATCCACACCCTGCTTGTACATTTCCCACAGTGGAGAAAGGTCACGCAGACGGCCAATGGATTTACGAACCAGATCAATGGTGTAGTCGATCTCTTCTTCAGTGGTAAAACGACCTAAAGAGAAACGGATAGAGCTATGCGCCAGCTCGTCATTCATGCCCAACGCGCGCAGCACGTAGGACGGTTCCAGACTGGCGGATGTACAGGCGGAACCGGAAGAGACCGCCAGGTCTTTCAGCGCCATGATCAGCGACTCGCCTTCAACGTAGTTAAAGCTCACGTTGAGAATGTTTGGCGCGCCCTGCTCAAGGTCGCCGTTCAGGTAAACTTCTTCAATATCTTTGATGCCGTTCCACAGACGGTTACGCAGACCGCGCAGACGGGCCATTTCGGTCTCCATCTCTTCTTTCGCGATACGGTAAGCTTCGCCCATACCGACGATCTGGTGGACAGGCAGAGTACCAGAGCGCATACCGCGCTCGTGCCCGCCGCCATGCATCTGCGCTTCAATGCGAATACGCGGCTTACGACGCACATACAGCGCGCCAATGCCTTTCGGACCATAAATTTTATGACCGGAGAAGGACATCAGATCCACTTTTAGTTGGCTCAGGTCGATAGGCAGTTTGCCCACGCTCTGGGTGGCGTCAACGTGGTAGATGATACCGCGCGCGCGGCACATTTCGCCGATGGTCGCGATATCCTGCACCACGCCGATTTCGTTGTTCACGTGCATGATGGAAACCAGAATGGTGTCGTCACGCATCGCTGCTTCGAGCTCGTTGAGATCGATGATGCCGTTGCGCTGGGGCGCCAGGTAGGTCACTTCAAACCCTTCGCGCTCAAGCTGACGGCAGGTGTCCAGCACCGCTTTGTGCTCGGTCTTGCTGGTGATGATGTGCTTGCCTTTTTTCTGATAAAAGTTGGCAGCGCCTTTGATCGCCAGGTTATCGGACTCCGTCGCCCCTGAGGTAAAGACGATTTCACGCGGGTCGGCGCCGACCAGTTCAGCAATCTGGTTGCGGGCGATATCGACGGCTTCTTCAGCCTGCCAGCCAAAACGGTGTGAACGAGACGCCGGGTTCCCAAAGGTTCCGTCCAGGGTCAGAAACTGCATCATTTTCTCGGCAACACGCGGGTCCACCGGCGTGGTTGCGGAGTAGTCGAGATAAATCGGTAATTTCATTGCTCTTAAACTCCGTACATCACTCAATGCAAGGAATCAGGCAACCGGCTGGATGTACGACCGTGTTGACGGGACGTCCGCGTCCCGGCCTGATTCTGAATTCTTTTTTACGCTTCATCTTTCAGACGACCGCGGCATTCACCGCATGAGGCCGCCAGAAGAGATGGCGTAATATTTTAATTAAGCGCGTAATTTAACGTCGATAGCGTCCTGCGCACGACCACTGGCGCGCGGCGCGTCATGCGTGTGCTGGCGACCAGACACATCCAGAACTTCCTGGTTATTCACCAGCTCGCCTAAGGTAATATTGTTGAGAAAACCGGTCAGGCGATCGCTTAAATCACGCCACAGCGCATGGGTCAGGCATTTATCGCCGCCCTGACAGCCGCCTTTCCCCTGGCAACGGGTCGCGTCAACGGATTCATCAACCGCGCTGATCACTTCGCCGACCGCGATACTGCCAGCATCTTTACCCAGCAGATAACCGCCGCCCGGCCCGCGTACGCTGGAAACCAGACCGTTTTTACGTAAACGGGAAAATAGCTGTTCCAGATAAGAAAGGGAAATCCCCTGACGTTCAGAAATATCAGCCAACGGTACCGGGCCCGCTTCGGAGTTGAGCGCAACGTCTAACATTGCGGTCACGGCATAACGCCCTTTAGATGTCAGTCTCATGTCTTACTTAACCTCAAACTCGCCCCTGCCCGGGGTTTTTTATTGTAAAATGGGGGTATTGCATAGCAGGGACAAGTCTGACATTCCCGAGTAATTTGGTCAACTATTTACTTGAGTAAATTAGTCAGGTATTTAGCGTTCCGTGCGATATTGATGCGGTTACTTGCCTTTATTCTGCTGCTCAATAGACGCCAGAATCCCACGCAGAATATTCAACTCCTGGCTTTCCGGGCGGGCGCGGGTAAACAGACGGCGCAATTTATTCATCACCTGCCCCGGATGGTTTTCGCGAATAAAGCCAGTGGAGAGCAACGTCTGCTCCAGATGGCCGTAGAAACGTTCAAGATCGTCCACCAGCGGATACGGCGTCTCTTCATGATCTGCCGCGTCGCCGTTTTCCTGCGTCGCCAGCCAGGCCATGCGGACTTCATACGCGATGACCTGTACCGCCATCGCCAGATTCAACGAGCTGTACTCCGGGTTAGCGGCAATCGCGACGTGATAATGGCATTTTTGCAACTCATCGTTAGTCAGCCCGACACGCTCACGACCAAAAACCAGCGCAACCGGCGTATTTGCCGCTTCCGCCACGCTTTTTAAGCCGCACTCGCGCGGATCAAGCATCGGCCACGGCAGAGTGCGGGAGCGGGCGCTGGTGCCGACCACCAGGCTACAGCCAGCCAACGCTTCGTCCAGCGTATCGACGATCTGCGCATTACCGATCACATCGCTGGCGCCTGCCGCCAGGGCGATGGCCTGGGAGTCCGGTTTCACCAGCGGGTTTACCAGCCACAGGTTAGTTAAGCCCATGGTTTTCATAGCGCGAGCCACGGAGCCCATATTGCCGGTGTGGGAGGTTTCCACCAGCACAATTCGAATGTTTTGCAGCATTGTCTTTCTTCAGCTAAAGATTATTCTGACATCTTACCATAAAACCAAGACAGATTCCGATCTCGCTGCTATACTCTGCGCCGTTTTCCCGTTCTTTAACATCCAGTGAGAGAGACCGATGCATCCGATGCTGACCATCGCCGTGCGCGCAGCGCGCAAGGCGGGTAATGTAATTGCCAAAAACTATGAAACTCCGGACGCTGTAGAAGCGAGCCAAAAAGGCAGTAACGATTTTGTGACCAATGTAGATAAGGCCGCTGAAGCGGTAATTATCGACACCATTCGCAAATCTTACCCGCAACACACTATTATCACCGAAGAAAGCGGTGAGCACGTTGGCACAGATCAGGATGTTCAATGGGTTATCGATCCGCTGGATGGCACCACCAACTTCATCAAACGTCTGCCACACTTCTCTGTTTCCATTGCTGTACGCATTAAAGGCCGTACTGAAGTGGCTGTCGTTTACGATCCGATGCGTAACGAACTGTTCACCGCCACCCGCGGTCAGGGCGCGCAACTGAACGGCTACCGTCTGCGCGGCAGTACCGCGCGCGATCTGGACGGCACTATCCTCGCCACCGGCTTCCCGTTCAAAGCCAAACAATACGCGACCACCTACATTAATATTATCGGCAAGCTGTTCACCGAATGCGCCGATTTCCGCCGCACCGGTTCCGCCGCGCTGGATCTGGCCTATGTGGCTGCAGGTCGTGTCGATGGTTTCTTTGAAATTGGCCTTCGTCCGTGGGATTTCGCCGCGGGCGAACTGCTGGTTCGTGAAGCGGGCGGTATCGTCAGCGATTTCACCGGCGGTCATAACTACATGATGACCGGTAATATCGTGGCGGGGAATCCGCGCGTCGTTAAAGCCATGCTGGCGAATATGCGCGACGAACTGAGCGATGCGCTGAAGCGCTAAGTCTCTTCGGCGGATGGGGCCACTCATCCGCCGTGCCTTTTCAGGCGTTTTTCCTAAACACAGCCTCATCGCTTTACTTGCCTGCATGTTTTTGTACGATCGCTCCCTGCTCCGCTATTGGCATAAAGCGGCAAGGAAGCGAACATGACCCTTCAACATACCCGACGCATCGTCAAATCCCTTTTTATTCTGTTTATCATTGTGGTCTGTATTTACCTGCTACCCCGCGTAGCGATCAATGCCTTTTATTACCCGGACAATAAAGTCTATGGGCCAACCCCTGCCGAAGCTGAATCCATTACCTTTACCGCCAAAGATGGCACGTATCTGCACGGCTGGTTTATTCCCACTGCTTTCGGCAGGCCGGAAAACGCCGTCGCGACGGTGATTCATGTCCATGGCAACGCCGGAAATATGTCGGCGCACTGGCCGTTAGTCAGCTGGCTGCCAGAACGCAACGTAAACCTGTTTATGTTTGATTACCGTGGTTTTGGCGAATCTGAGGGCACCCCATCACAAGAAGGGCTACTGGACGATACGAAAAGCGCGATAGATTATGTGCGGCATCGTGCCGACGTTAACCCCGAGCGCCTGATACTGCTGGGGCAGAGCCTGGGCGGCAATAATGTACTGGCCGCCGTAGGCCACTGCGTAGGCTGCGCAAATATGCGCTACGCCGACCAGGCGGGCATACGTGCGATTATCCTCGACTCAACGTTTTTATCCTATTCCTCCATCGCCAACCAGATGATCCCGGGCAGCGGCTATTTGCTTGATGACCGCTATAGCGCGGATCGCAATATCGCCAGCGTCAGCCCCATTCCGGTATTGATTCTTCATGGCACGGCAGACCATGTTATTCCCTGGCAGGACAGTGAGAAATTGTATGCCCTCGCCCGGGAGCCCAAACAAAAAATCTTCATTCCTGACGGCGATCACATTGATGCTTTTTCCGGACGTTATGCAAACCTTTACCGTGATGCAATGATTAAATTTATTCAGACCGCGCTATCCGCTAAATAGCGCGACGCTGTATATATGCATATTTTATGATTAAGAATATATTTATTATACCGATAGTAAAAACCATTTTTTCCCGTTAGCGAAGGCGGTGGATTAGCGCTAGCGTAACAGTAATATTCAACTGATTTTTATAACAATTTATTTTCATTTGTTTTTCCTGAATATTACTGTGGAGTATGTGATGGCTATCAAAATTACGCCTGACGAGTTTAGTTTGCTTATCCAGCGATTAAACAAAAAATGGCGCGTGTTTGCCCCGTCCGCAGAGTTTCGCGGCGGACGTTTTTCCGACACTGACAACATTATTTATCAACGGATTAGCGGCTGGCGCGATCTCATCTGGCACGAGAAATCGCACATGTCGCCGAATACCATTATCGCCCCTATCACCGAAACGCTCTTTTATTTCGATAAAGACACCATTCAAATTGCCGAGACAGACACCTCCCCGATAATCATCTTTGCCCGCGCCTGCGACATTAACGCCATGTCGCGGCTGGATTATATGTATTTATCAAATGGGAATAATTCCGATTACAGTTATCAACTGCTACGGGAGCATATTCGTTTCGTCCTTATTGAGTGTGAAGAAAGCTTCGAAAATTGTTTCTGCGTCTCAATGGGTACCAATAAAACTGACTGTTATAGCGCCGCCATGCGTTTTAGCGATGAGGGCGCGCTTGTCAGCATCCGCGATCCCTTTATCGAGGCGGCGATACAAGGGCTGGGGCAGGAGGCTGACTATACCCCCTCTTTCGTCAGCGAAAACCGGGAAACCGTCGTCACGCCGGACAGCGTTTGCCGCGATCCGCAAAAAATTCGCGACATTCTCACCCGCCACCCGCTATGGGACGCCTACGACAGCCGCTGCATCAGTTGTGGCCGCTGCACTACCGGGTGCCCAACCTGTACCTGCTATAGCGTCTTTGACGTCGCCTATGATGAAAATCCGCAGCGCGGCGAACGCCGTCGCCAGTGGGCAAGCTGCATGGTGCCGGGCTTTAGCGACATGGCCGGCGGTCATGGTTTTCGCGAAAAACCCGGCGAGCGTCTGCGCTACCGCGCCCTGCATAAGGTCAATGACTACAAAGCGCGCAACGGCATTGAACATATGTGCGTCGGCTGCGGCCGCTGCGACGATCGCTGCCCGCAATACATCAAATTTTCTTTGATTATCAATAAAATGACCGCTGCCGTTCGGCAGGCGCTGGCAGAGGAGGCATAACGCATGTCACATTGTTCCTGTCATGATAAACCGCAGCACAGTTTGCTGCCTGCGGCGTACCGCATCCTCAGTATTACTCGCCACACGCCGCTGGAGTGGAATTTCCGCGTGGCCGTCGATTTTCCCGCGCACTGGGGGCAATTTGTTGAGGTGTCGCTGCCGCGCGTCGGCGAAGCGCCCATCTCCGTTTCCGACTACGGCGACGGCTGGATAGATCTGCTGATCCGTAATGTCGGAAAAGTGACCAGCGCCCTCTTTACGCTGAAAGAAGGCGACAACGTGTGGCTACGCGGCTGCTATGGCAATGGCTATCCGGTCGATACGCTGCGCCATAAACCCTTACTGGTTGTCGCAGGCGGCACGGGCGTCGCGCCGGTGAAAGGCTTAATGCGCTATTTCGTTGAGAATCCCCAGGAAATTGGTCAACTGGATATGATTCTCGGCTATAAAAATCGCGATTGCGTGCTGTACAAAGAAGAAATGGCGACGTGGCGCGGCAAACATAATCTGGTGCTCACGCTGGATGAAGGCGAGGCTGATGACCGTTACCAGATTGGCCGGGTGACCGATCGGCTTGCCGACATGACGCTTAGCGATATCGACACTATGCAGGCCATCGTCGTTGGGCCGCCAATAATGATTACCTTTACCGTAAAAATGCTGCTGCAAAAAGGGCTCAAGCCGGAGCAAATCTGGGTGGACTACGAACGCCGGATGGCCTGCTCCGTCGGGAAGTGCGGCCACTGCCGTATGGGCGAAGTGTATGTCTGCACCGACGGCCCGATATTTAACTACGCCGTCGCGCAACGTTTTGCCGATTAAGGAGAACATCATGAGCATTGATATTGATATCATTAAAGCCCGTGCGAAAAACGAATATCGCCTGTCAAAAGTGCGCGGCGAAGCCATGATCAGCGTCCGCATTCCCGGCGGTATTTTGCCCGCGCATTTGCTAACGGTGGCGCGTGACATCGCCGAAACCTGGGGCAACGGACAAATTCACCTCACTACCCGCCAGAAGCTGGCGATGCCGGGTATCCGTTACGAAGATATCGACAACGTGAACGCCGCGCTGGAGCCGTTTCTTCGCGAGATTGAAATAGAACTGTGCGACGTCCAGGTTGAGGATACCAAAGCGGGCTATCTCGCTATTGGCGGGCGAAATATTGTCGCCTGTCAGGGGAACCGCATTTGCCAGAAAGCCAACACTGACACGACCGGTCTGTCCCGTCGTCTTGAAAAACTGGTCTATCCCAGCCCTTATCATCTCAAAACGGTCATCGTTGGCTGCCCGAATGATTGCGCGAAGGCGTCAATGGCCGATCTGGGGATTATTGGCGTGGCGAAAATGCGCTTCACTGCCGATCGCTGTATCGGTTGCGGCGCCTGCGTGAAGGCCTGTAGTCACCACGCGGTAGGCTGCCTGGCGCTGAAGAACGGCAAAGCGGTCAAAGAAGAGTCCGCCTGTATCGGCTGCGGCGAGTGCGTGCTGGCCTGTCCGACGCTGGCCTGGCAACGTAAGCCGGATCAGCTCTGGCAAGTCCGTCTGGGCGGACGCACCAGTAAAAAGACGCCGCGCGTCGGCAAGCTCTTCCTCAACTGGGTGACTGAAGATGTGATAAAGCAGGTGATCGTTAACCTGTATGAATTTGAAAAAGAGATGCTCGGCGGAAAACCGATCTATCTCCATATGGGCCATCTGATCGACAAAGGCGGCTACCTGCGTTTTAAAGAACGGGTACTGCGCGGCGTTCAGCTCAATCCGGAAGCGATGGTCGCCGAACGCATTTACTGGGCCGAAGACGAATCCGTCGCGCGGATGCATCTCAAACCCGCCGGGCACTAATCAACCACGCCATGGCCGCAGCCCGCCCACAGGCTGCGGCACGCTAAACCACATGACCAACGCCGCAACAAGCAGTATGACCCCTCCGGCCAGCGCCAGCGTTGACCAGCCTACCTGCCGCCATAACGCCGGCGCTTTGTTTCCACTGAGTTTCACCGCCAGAGCACGAAAAGTGTGTACCAGCAGCGCCAGCGAAGTAATCGTTAGCGAGGTTCCCGCCGCCATTGCCAGTACCGACACCATTCCCCAGCTAAAAACGCCAATCACTTTACTGAATAACAGCACCATTATCGCGCCGGAACAGGGCCGCATCCCCATAGACAGTACGATCATGAGTCGCGCGCGCCAGTCATCGCCGCTATGCAATTGTTCCTGCGTCGGTAAATGCTGATGTCCGCAGCCGCATTTTTCATGGTGAACATGGCGCGGCGTAAAAGCGATAAAGGCAGGTTTACGTAGCAGCGCGCGTAACCTTTTTATGGCCCGCCAGCACAGCAAGATGCCCAGCCCGCCAACTAACGCATAGCTCCCCTTTTCCAGCCAGAAACCGCTCAGATGGAGCTGCCTGGCCGGAAGTTGCAATACGGTCAGCACGCCCACCACCAACCCGATAGCCACGACCCCCTGTAATAACGCGGCGGCGAGGGTTAACACGATACTTGATTTCAGCTTCGAAGGATGCGTCGCCAGCCATGTCGCGATCACCACTTTGCCGTGTCCCGGCCCCAGCGCATGAAGCACGCCATACATAAAACTCAGCAGAAGCAACGATCCGCCCGCCCGCTCAGGATGCGTCGCCACCGCATTAAGCAGCGCGCTCAACTGCTGATTTACGTCCCGCTGCCAAAGAGCGCTTTTCAACATCACCTGCGGCCAAGCCTGCCATATCCACAGACCGCCAACCAGCATCAGCAGCAGGAATAACGCCAATGGCCACAGCGAGAGCCAGCGTCGCCCCGGAGTGCGTTGAGAAAAAATTACTGACATTGCAAGGTCACCGTTTGGGCAAACTGTTTACCTAAATCCATATCCTCCGGCGGCGCGTCCTCTTTATCCAGCGACTGGGCGAAACGTAGCGTCTCTTCGCCGGGCGCAGGAGTATAAACCTGAATCCGACACTTTTCGCGCAGCGGTTCCGGCATCGTGATATCGCTGTCCTGGTCATAATGCATATCGACATAATAAGAGGGATCAAACGTTGAAAAGGTATAAGTCTGTCCGCTTAACGGCTGCGGTTCAGCCAGCGGTAGCGTAAAGGTCAATACCGCCTGATGCGCGTCACGCGTCATACCGTATTCTGTCGGCCTGTTTTTAAACTTCACTTTCGCGCCATTGCGCCACACTTCTGTAAAGTAGTGCTGCCCAAGTACGTTAGCCATCACTTCCGCCGCCAACTTTTTCCATATTTCTGACCCCGGTGCCGCGTTTCCGGCGTCATACAGCAGATCTGCGGACGTCAGCGCGTCCATTGTCCAGCGCATTTTTAACGCCACAAATTGCTCATTTTCACTGACCACCTGCGTTTGCAGACGGATGAAGCTGTGCGGATGCGCCGCCGCCACGAAAGATAAAACGGCAAGAAATAGTGTTAAGGCGCTGCGTTTCACTGGCTTCATCTGTTCCTCGCGATAAAAATTCTGTGACGTTCCTCAGCATTCCTGGCCTAAAAGCACGCTTATCACATTTTTCACGCGCAAACTTTAGCTATCCTTACCAGACAAACTAACGGGAGACCTGACAGATGATGCCGACAATTGCCCCACCATCTGTACTTTCCGCTCCCCAGCGCCGCTGTCAGGTATTGCTGACGCTTTTCCAGCCGGAGCCAATTGCCACGGTGGAAATCTTCAGCGCGCTTAATGGCGTTGATGATGATACTGCCCGTGAGGATATCACTGAGACAAGCCTGGAGATCCAGCGCTATCATCGCCTTGCCATCACAACATGCCAGAACGGTTGCTATCGGATCGAAGGTACAGCACTCGATCAGCGCCTTTGCCTTTTACACTGGCTCAGGCGCGGCCTGCGTTTATGCCCGACCTTCGTCACGCAACAGTTTACCCCGGCCTTAAAAAACGCGCTAAAACAGCGCGGTATCGCGCGTCCGCTGTATGACGATATTAATCTGCACGCGCTCATCAATCTGTGCGCCCGCCGGTTGCAAAAACCATTTGAACATCGCGACGTGCAGTTCCTGCGTCTCTTTTTACAGTATTGTCTGCTACAACACCATGCCGGCATCACCCCGGAATTCAACCCTGTGCAGCAGATTTGGGCGCAGTCGTGCGCGGAATATCCACTCGCCCAGGAAATTGGTCGTCACTGGCAGCGCCACGTGATGCAGGCCGCACCGCTCAATGAAGCGCTGTTTATGGCGTTACTGTTTTCAATGATTCGCCTCCCCGACCCGATTCGCGACACGCATCAACGGGCGCAGCAACTGCGACTGGAGGTGGCGCGGCTGGTGCTGCGCTTTCGAGAAAAAGGGAACGTACGCTTCAGCGACGAACAAGGGCTTAACGATCAGCTGTATGTCCATCTCGCCCAGGCGCTGAACCGAAGTTTATTCACGATTGGCATCGATAATACGCTTCCGGAAGAGTTCAACCGTCTTTATCCGCGTCTGGTTCGCACCACACGTGAGGCGCTCGCCGGGTTTGAAGCCGAATATGGTATCCACTTTTCCGAGGAAGAGACGGGGCTGGTGGCAGTGATTTTCGGCGCCTGGCTAATGCAGGATAACGATTTGCATGAGAGACAGATCGTATTGTTAGCGGATAAAAATGATGCGCTGGAGACGCATATTGAGCAGCAACTGCGTGAACTGACCCTGTTGCCGCTGAATATCAGACGGATATCGCTCCAGGCGTTTCAAAAAGAGGGATGCCCGCGCGGCGTAGCGCTGATTGTTACCCCTTACGCCACGCCGCTACCGCTCTTCTCACCGCCATTAATTCATGCGGATCGCACCCTCACAGAGCACCAGCAGCAGCAGATCCGCAAGATCCTGGAATCATGACGCGGCAACCACTTTGGGCCGAAGGAAGATAGCGGGCAATGCCACCAGCGCCATAATCCAGAATACGCCGCCGCCCAGATGTTGATACAGAAAACCGGCAAATACCGTCATAATCGCGATACTGCCGCCCATCGCCACAGCGGAATAGACGGCCTGCAAACGAATCACCTCGCTTCC
Source organism: Salmonella sp. SAL03688 (assembly GCF_046551895.1). Lineage (NCBI taxonomy): Bacteria > Pseudomonadati > Pseudomonadota > Gammaproteobacteria > Enterobacterales > Enterobacteriaceae > Salmonella > Salmonella sp. SAL03688. Next base: position 15,775 of record NZ_JBGDVI010000009.1, on the reverse strand, counting down.
CTGACGCGCAGCGATATAGCGCATAGCGGCCAGATGGCAAACAGTAAACGTGCCACAGTGCAGGATTTGTATCACAATCAGCCACGGCAACGCCGTACTCCAGCCCATCAGTCCCCAGCGTACCACGCCGCACACAGCAGAAAGCAACAGCAAGTCGCGGGCGCTAAACCGGCGGAATAGCTTTTTACTCAGGGCGAAAATGATCACTTCCGCCACCACGCCCAACGACCATAAATAGCCGACCGCCGATGCTGAATAGCCAGCCCCCTGCCAGTAGATGGCGCTAAAACCATAGTAGGCGGCGTGCGCCCCTTGCAGCAAACAGACGCAGGCGAGAAAACGCCAACTTTGTGCCACCAACGTACGCCAGGCGGGCCAGCCTGCGCTCTCCTGCTGACGGCTTTCCCCTTGCGGCGGCACGCTGGGACGTAACAACATACCCAGCAACATCGAGGCGACGCCGAGCGTCAGTAGCGCCAGAATCGCCTGGTAATCGTATAAACTCACCAGCTTACCGGTCAGCGCCGACCCTATCACGAAGGCGATGGACCCCCACAGCCGCACCCGACCATAGTCCAGGGTAATTTGCTTTTGCCAGGTATTGGCCAGCGCATCGGTCAGCGGCACCAGTGGTGAAAAGAAGAGGTTAAACCCAACCATCACCACCATTAGCCACGCGACATGCGTTCCTGCCCAAAATGCCAGCGCAAATACCAGCGTCAGCAATGCCAGTACGCGCAGCGCGGAGATCAACTGCGAAGGATCGCTTACGCGAGGCGCAATGAGCAAACTACCGAGAAAACGCGCGACCAGACCCACGCCCAGAAGAAGACCGATGGTTTCCGGCGTTAGCCCAAGACCTTTGAGCCAGACGCTCCAGAAGGGCAGAAAAATACCGTAACTAAAGAAGTAGGTGAAATAACTGAGCGCCAGCCAGCGCGTGGAATGCAATGCCATGATTCCCTCCCGTTTGGAGGCGATAGTCTGGCGGTAAACGGTTGCGCTGGCAAGGGTAACATAAGGTTAACAGGCGGAGGGAGAAGTTCAAACGGCAACGCCGCCGAATAATGACTTCCGGCGGCGTCACGTTATGGCGCATAAGTAATGCCCGACAGACGCAGCGCCATCGGGACATTTACACAACACAAACGCTTACGCGTAAACCGGGAAGCGGGCGCAGATATCCAGTACTTTCGCTTTCACGCGTTCAATGGTGGCTTCATCATTGATGTTGTCCAGCACGTCACACATCCAGCCAGCCAGCTCTTTCACTTCCGCCTCTTTGAAGCCGCGACGAGTAACCGCCGGAGAACCAATACGGATACCGGAGGTCACGAACGGGCTCTTAGGATCGTTCGGCACGCTGTTTTTGTTCACCGTGATGTTAGCACGGCCCAGCGCGGCGTCAGCTTCTTTACCGGTCAGGTTTTTATCCACCAGGTCCAGCAGGAACAGGTGGTTCTCAGTGCCGCCAGACACCACTTTGTAGCCGCGGTTCAGGAACACTTCCACCATCGCTTTGGCGTTTTTCGCCACCTGCTGCTGGTAAACTTTGAACTCCGGCTCCATCGCTTCTTTCAGCGCTACCGCTTTACCCGCGATCACGTGCATCAGCGGGCCGCCCTGCGCGCTTGGGAACACGGCGGAGTTCAGTTTTTTGTACAGCTCTTCATCGCCGCCCTTCGCCAGGATCAGGCCGCCGCGCGGACCCGCCAGGGTTTTGTGGGTGGTGGTGGTGACAACGTGAGCGTGCGGAACCGGGTTCGGGTAAACGCCTGCGGCAATCAGGCCCGCCACGTGCGCCATGTCGACAAACAGGTATGCGCCGATGCTGTCAGCGATTTCACGCATTTTTGCCCAGTCAACCACGCCGGAGTAGGCAGAGAAGCCACCGATAATCATCTTCGGCTTGTGCTCTTTGGCCAGCTTCGCCATCTCGTCATAGTCAATTTTACCGGACTCATCGATACCGTAAGGTACGATGTTGTACAGTTTACCGGAGAAGTTAACCGGGGAGCCGTGAGTCAGGTGGCCGCCCTGCGCCAGGTTCATACCCAGAACGGTATCGCCCGGTTGCAGCAGCGCGGTGTAAACAGCGAAGTTAGCCTGAGAACCGGAGTGCGGCTGCACGTTAGCGTAGTCGGCGCCGAACAGTTCTTTCGCGCGGTCGATAGCCAGCTGCTCAACGACATCAACGTATTCGCAACCGCCGTAGTAGCGCTTGCCCGGATAACCTTCAGCGTATTTGTTGGTCAGCTGAGACCCCTGCGCCTGCATCACGCGCGGGCTGGTGTAGTTTTCGGAGGCGATCAGTTCGATGTGCTCTTCCTGACGTACTTTTTCCTGCTCCATAGCCTGCCACAACTCGGCATCATAATCGGCAATGTTCATTTCACGCTTTAACATCCGCATCTCCTGACTCAGCTAACAATAAAATTTGTGCCTGAAAAGGCAGTCCGTGGGACTTCGGCCAACAGTATAACCGAATCATTCTTCGATAACAGGTCTTGACAAAGGTTTTTACGCAAACGATTACCTGTGCGTCAGATAAGGGTTTCCTGAACGAGAGTCTGACGAATTTCAACGGATTTCTTTTCAGCTTTGTGATGCAGATTTTTCACGTTGTTACATCCATAACGTAAAGCAGAGAAGATCCATTTACAATGCAAGGGTATTTTTATAAGATGCATTTGATATACATCATTAGATTTTCACATAAAGGAAGCACGTATGCTTGACGCACAAACCATCGCTACAGTAAAGGCCACCATTCCCCTGCTGGTTGAAACAGGACCGAAACTGACCGCCCACTTCTACGACCGTATGTTTACGCATAACCCGGAGCTCAAAGAAATCTTCAATATGAGCAACCAGCGTAACGGCGATCAGCGTGAAGCCCTGTTTAATGCTATCGCGGCCTACGCCAGCAATATCGAAAATTTACCGGCGTTGCTGCCGGCGGTAGAAAAAATCGCGCAGAAGCACACCAGCTTCCAGATTAAGCCGGAGCAGTACAACATCGTCGGGACACATCTGCTGGCGACGCTGGACGAAATGTTCAACCCGGGCCAGGAAGTGCTGGACGCGTGGGGCAAAGCCTATGGCGTACTGGCTAACGTCTTTATTCATCGGGAAGCCGAGATTTATCACGAGAACGCCAGCAAAGACGGCGGCTGGGAAGGCACGCGCCCCTTCCGCATCGTTGCGAAAACCCCGCGTAGCGCACTGATCACCAGCTTTGAGTTTGAACCGGTCGACGGCGGTACGGTGGCGGAATACCGTCCCGGGCAGTATCTGGGCGTCTGGCTGAAGCCGGAAGGTTTTGCGCATCAGGAGATCCGCCAATATTCACTGACCCGTAAACCCGATGGCAAAGGATACCGTATTGCCGTGAAGCGTGAAGACGGCGGCCAGGTATCAAACTGGTTACACCATCACGCCAGCGTAGGCGATGTGGTGCATCTGGCTGCGCCGGCAGGTGACTTCTTTATGAATGTCGCCGCTGATACCCCCGTTTCGCTGATTTCCGCTGGCGTCGGCCAGACGCCGATGTTGGCGATGCTCGATACGCTGGCGAAAGAACAGCATACCGCGCAGGTGAACTGGTTCCACGCGGCGGAGAACGGCGACGTTCATGCGTTTGCCGACGAAGTGAGCGAGCTGGGCCGTACACTGCCGCGTTTCACTGCCCATACCTGGTACCGCGAACCGACCGAGGCCGATCGCGCCCAACGCGTCTTTGACAGCGAAGGGCTGATGGATTTAAGCAAACTGGAAGCCGCGATCAGCGATCCGGCAATGCAGTTCTATCTTTGCGGCCCGGTAGGCTTTATGCAGTTTGCCGCAAAACAACTGGTTTCCCTTGGCGTGAATAACGAAAACATTCATTACGAATGCTTCGGCCCGCATAAGGTGCTGTAATTGCAAGAAATCCTCTGAAAAAACGGGCGTTATCGTTAAGGCGAACGCCCGTTTTCCTCCCCGTTCCCCTGCTTATTGCGCTGCTTTTTATGCCTTTCTTTTACAAAAAAGGGGAATAAAAAAAGTCTGTGCAAATCGTGTTATTATTAACGTTTGACTTAGCTCGTTAGGGCATCTTTTTATGCAGCAACCTGTTGTACGCATTGGAGAGTGGCTGGTTACACCTTCTGTTAATCAGATCAGTCGTCAGGGACGCCAGATTACTCTTGAACCACGGCTGATCGATCTTCTGATGTATTTTGCGCATCATCCGGATGAAGTGTTAAGCCGGGATAACATTATTGATCATGTCTGGATGCGCACCATCGTGACCAACCATGTTGTCACCCAAAGCATTTCTGAACTACGCAAATCATTAAGAGATGGCGGAGACAGCAATGCTGAATACATCGTTACCGTACCTAAACGCGGCTATAAGCTGACGGCGCCGGTTATCTGGTGCGAAGAAAATAGCGATGAGATCGATAATTCATCAACGTCGCCGCCGCCGCCGATCGCAGCAATGAATGCAGAACCGACAGAGGGGGCTACTGCCGCTACGCCTGTGCCGCCCGCCTCTTTGCAAACGCCGACTAAAAAGGCGAAAAAGCCGCGTATCGCCGCTTTCTGGACGTGGGTAATGTTCCTACTCTCGCTGGCGACGCTGGTGGTGTTTATCGTGATGTCGGTGGTAGATCATAATGCCGCGGTAACAAAAACGCGGTTATTACTTAACCCACGAGATATAGATGTTCGTTTTGAAGGCGGCAATTCCTGTAATAACTGGGTCTCGCAGGAGTCCTACGCCATCGGTCTGGGCGGCTTAATCACCGACCTGCTGAACACCTACTCGACCTTTATGGTGCACGATAAAACCAATTACCGGGTCAATGAGCCAAGCAGCTCCGGTAAGACGTTAACCATTCAGTTTGTCAATCAGCGCCACTATCGGGCGCAGCAGTGCTTTATGTCTGTGGTGCTCATTGATAACGCCGATGGTTCAACCATGCTGGATAAGCGTTATTTCGTCACCAATACTAACCAGTTGTCCATCCAGGATGATCTGTTTAATAGCCTGTCTTTCGTTTTAACACAGCCCTGGCCTAATCGAATGCGAGAACAACTGGCCCTGTTCAGAACGCCGCAAAATACCGCGCTGATGCGTTTTTATGAGGCGCGCCAGCTTATTCTGAGCGGCGATGCGCAGGCGCTAGGTAAAGCCAGCGATATTCTGAATGGCATTATTAAGGAAACGCCTGATTTCAACTATGCCTATGAATATAAAGTGCTGGTAGATGTATTACGGCAATCACAACAGCCGTTTGATAAAGAACAAGTGGCTGCGCTGAACGAAGAGTTTAAAAAAATAGATCAAATTCCGGGCGTTGAGAAAACGTCTGTTTATTATAAAATCAAGACCGTCGATCTGTTAGGCAAAGGTGATATCGATGCAGCGTATGAGGAAATCAATAAAAGCATCGAGCTTGAAATGTCGTGGTTTAACTATGTCCTGTTGGGGAAAGTTTACGAAATGAAAGGTGAGAATCGTCTGGCCGCTGATGCCTATCTGACCGCCTTTAATTTACGTCCAGGTGAAAACACGCTGTACTGGATCGAGAACGGCGTATTTCAGACATCCGTTCAGAAAATTGTCCCTTATCTGAATAGTTTTCTGGCAGAAGATTAAATTTAACGCTGAACCATGACAAATAAAAGCGAAAAGATATTAAATTTTTCGCTTTTATTTTGTGAAAAACATGTTGCCAAAAATAGCTTATGTTAATTTTGGCAACATGTTCATCGCAAAGAAATGTAAATATAACCCTTTGTAATTAAACGATGTTTATCCTTTCATGATATTTTCCATGATATTTATATGTTAATTCAAAAAAATCAATCTATCAGTTTTTTCATGTTTGTGTTTATTTCACTTTTTCTTTAGGACTTATCTCAACCCATTCGTTAATCTTGTCGACAGTTGAACGGGCACGCAGCATATATGAAGCATAAGCCCGGTTCTTAAAAATACAGCTCAGGAGAAATGAACATGAGTTCTGTCAAAAAGATCGGGCTATTTGCCTGTACTGGCGTCGTTGCCGGTAATATGATGGGGAGCGGGATTGCATTATTACCCGCCAACCTTGCCAGTATTGGTGGCATTGCCATCTGGGGCTGGGTAATTTCTATTATTGGGGCAATGTCGCTGGCTTATGTTTATGCGAGGCTGGCAACCAAAAACCCTCAACAGGGTGGCCCTATCGCTTATGCTGGGGAAATATCTCCGGCGTTTGGTTTCCAGACCGGCGTTCTTTATTATCACGCAAACTGGATTGGTAACTTAGCCATCGGTATTACCGCTGTTTCTTATCTTTCTACGTTCTTCCCGGCATTAAATAATCCAATACCGGCAGGTATTGCCTGTATTGCTATCGTCTGGCTGTTCACCTTTATTAATATGCTGGGCGGGGCCTGGGTCAGCCGCTTGACAACGATTGGCCTATTCCTGGTGCTGATCCCGGTAGTCTTGACCGCAGTCGCCGGCTGGCATTGGTTCGATATCGCGACCTATCACGCGAACTGGAACACGTCCACGACGACCGACTCTCACGCCATTGTTAAAAGTATTCTGCTCTGCCTGTGGGCGTTCGTTGGCGTTGAGTCTGCCGCCGTCAGCACCGGCATGGTGAAAAACCCGAAACGCACCGTACCGCTGGCAACCATGCTGGGTACCGCGCTGGCAGGCATCATCTATATCGCCGCGACTCAGGTTATCGCCGGGATGTTCCCAGCTTCCGTTATGGCCTCTTCCGGCGCGCCGTTCGCTATCAGTACCTCCACGATTCTGGGTGGCTGGGCTGCGCCGCTGGTTTCCGCCTTTACCGCTTTCGCCTGCCTGACGTCTCTGGGCTCCTGGATGATGCTGGTCGGCCAGGCTGGGGTTCGCGCCGCCAACGACGGCAACTTCCCGAAAATTTACGGTGAAATGGATAAAAACGGTATTCCGAAAAAAGGTCTGCTGTTGGCTGCGGTGAAAATGACGGCGCTGATGATTCTGATCACCATCATGAACTCCAGCGGCGGTAAAGCGTCCGACCTGTTCGGCGAACTGACCGGGATTGCCGTACTGCTTACCATGCTGCCGTACTTCTACTCCTGTGTTGACCTGATTCGCTTCGAAGGGTTCAACATCCGTAACTCGGTAAGCCTGATTTGTTCTGTACTGGGCTGCGCATTTTGCTTCATCGCACTGATGGGCGCCAGCTCCTTCGAACTCTCCGGCACCTTTATCGTCAGTCTGATCATCCTGATGTTCTACGGTCGCAAAATGCACCAGCGCCAGAACAACGACAGCGACAACAATACGGCTGAAGCGCTTTAACCGCTAACTCCTTTTTCTCAAAGCCCCTTTCGTCACCTGCTATAGCGTAGCGGGAGGGGCCCACTTTACCAGGAACAAGACTATGAACGTTATTGCTATCATGAACCACATGGGCGTCTACTTTAAAGAAGAGCCTATTCGTGAACTGCATCGTGCACTGGAAGGTTTAAATTTCCGTATCGTCTATCCAAACGACCGAGAAGACCTGCTGAAGCTGATTGAAAATAACTCCCGCCTTTGCGGCGTCATTTTCGACTGGGATAAATATAACCTTGAGCTTTGCGAAGAGATTAGCAAGCTGAACGAGTATATGCCGCTGTACGCCTTCGCCAACAGCTACTCTACGCTGGACGTCAGCCTCAACGATCTGAGAATGCAGGTTCGCTTCTTTGAATATGCTTTAGGCGCCGCAGCCGATATCGCGGCGAAAATTCGCCAGAATACCGATGAATACATCGACAATATTCTGCCGCCGCTGACAAAAGCGTTGTTCAAATATGTGCGCGAAGGGAAATATACTTTCTGTACGCCTGGCCACATGGGCGGGACCGCTTTCCAGAAAAGCCCCGTCGGCAGCATCTTTTATGATTTCTTCGGCCCGAACACGATGAAATCCGATATTTCGATTTCCGTTTCCGAACTGGGTTCGCTGCTGGACCACTCCGGCCCGCATAAAGAAGCGGAAGAGTATATCGCCCGCGTCTTTAACGCCGAACGTAGCTACATGGTGACGAACGGCACCTCTACGGCGAACAAAATCGTCGGTATGTACTCCGCGCCGGCAGGCAGCACGGTACTGATTGACCGTAACTGCCATAAATCGCTGACCCATCTGATGATGATGAGCGACATTACGCCGATTTATTTCCGCCCAACCCGTAACGCCTACGGTATTCTTGGCGGTATTCCGCAAAGCGAGTTCCAGCACGCCACTATCGCTAAACGGGTAAAAGAGACGCCTAACGCAACCTGGCCGGTCCATGCTGTTATTACTAACTCAACCTATGACGGTCTGTTGTATAACACTGACTACATCAAGAAAACTCTGGATGTGAAGTCCATTCATTTTGACTCCGCCTGGGTGCCTTATACCAATTTCTCCCCTATTTATCAGGGTAAATGCGGTATGAGCGGCGACCGTGTAGAAGGCAAAATCATTTATGAAACCCAGTCCACGCATAAACTGCTGGCGGCGTTTTCACAGGCATCCATGATTCATGTTAAAGGCGACATTAACGAAGAAACCTTTAACGAAGCCTACATGATGCATACCACCACTTCTCCGCACTACGGTATCGTAGCGTCTACTGAAACCGCAGCGGCGATGATGAAAGGTAATGCGGGTAAACGCCTGATTAACGGCTCTATTGAACGTGCGATTAAATTCCGTAAAGAAATTAAACGCCTGAAAAGCGAATCCGACGGCTGGTTCTTTGACGTATGGCAGCCGGAACATATCGATGGAGCTGAGTGCTGGCCGCTGCGTTCAGATAGCGCATGGCATGGCTTCAAAAATATCGATAACGAACACATGTACCTCGACCCGATCAAAGTCACTATCCTGACGCCGGGGATGAAGAAAGACGGTACGATGGATGAATTCGGTATTCCGGCAAGTCTGGTCGCCAAATATCTCGATGAACGCGGCATCATCGTAGAAAAAACCGGTCCATACAACCTGCTGTTCCTGTTCAGCATTGGTATCGACAAAACCAAAGCTCTGAGCCTGCTGCGCGCGCTCACTGAATTTAAACGCGCCTTTGACCTGAACCTGCGCGTCAAAAACATTCTGCCGGCACTGTATCGCGAAGCGCCTGAGTTTTATGAAAATATGCGCATCCAGGAACTGGCGCAGAATATTCATAAACTGGTCGAACATCATAATCTGCCGGACTTAATGTACCGTGCGTTTGAAGTGCTGCCGAAAATGGTGATGACGCCGTATACTGCGTTCCAGAAAGAGCTGCATGGCGAAACGGAAGAGGTGTATCTTGAAGAGATGGTTGGACGCGTCAACGCCAACATGATCCTTCCTTACCCTCCGGGAGTGCCGCTGGTGATGCCTGGTGAAATGATCACCGAGGAAAGCCGTCCGGTACTGGAATTCCTGCAAATGCTGTGCGAAATCGGCGCTCACTATCCGGGCTTCGAAACCGATATCCACGGCGCCTATCGTCAGGCAGACGGACGTTACACCGTTAAGGTGCTGAAAGAAAATACGAAATAAGTACCAAAGGGAAGTGGCTTGCCACTTCCCTTTTTTCACGCAGCAAGGAGACTTTATGAAAACACCCTCACAACCGCGCGCGATTTTTTACATCGTGGCGATTCAAATTTGGGAATACTTCAGCTTTTACGGCATGCGTGCCTTACTCATCCTTTATCTTACCCACCAGCTTGGTTTTAATGACAGCCACGCGATCAACCTCTTCAGCGCCTACGCCTCTTTAGTTTACGTTACCCCTATTCTTGGCGGCTGGCTTGCCGACCGCCTGCTTGGCAACCGCGTGGCGGTTATCACCGGCGCCTTATTGATGACGCTGGGTCATGTGGTATTGGGCTTAGAATCTGATTCAACGCTGAGTTTATATGCGGCGCTGGCCATTATTATCTGCGGCTACGGCTTGTTTAAATCCAATATTAGCTGTCTGCTGGGCGAACTTTACGCCCCTGATGACAACCGCCGCGACGGGGGATTCTCGCTGCTCTACGCCGCCGGGAATATTGGATCAATAGCCGCGCCGATCGCCTGTGGTCTGGCGGCGCAGTGGTATGGCTGGCATGTCGGCTTTGCGCTGGCGGGCGTCGGAATGTTCATCGGCCTGCTCATCTTTTTAAGCGGTCATCGCCACTTTCAGCAGACGCGCGGTGTTAATCGCCCCGCGCTGCGGGCGGTTAAATTCGCCCTTCCAACCTGGGGTTGGCTGGTATTAATGCTGTGTATCGCGCCGGTATTCTTCACCCTCCTGCTGGAAAATAACTGGTCTGGCTATGTGCTGGCCATTGTCTGCGTCTTCGCAGCGCAACTTATCGCCCGTATTATGGTTAAATTTCCAGAACACCGTCGCGCCTTGTGGCAAATCGTTCTGTTAATGATCACCGGCACTCTTTTCTGGGTTCTGGCGCAGCAGGGCGGAAGTTCGATCAGTTTATTCATCGACCGTTTTGTCAACCGCCACTGGCTGAATATGACCGTCCCCACCGCATTGTTCCAGTCGGTCAATGCGATTGCGGTGATGGCGGCGGGCGTGGTGCTGGCGTGGCTGAGCAGCCCGAAAGAGAGCGCCCGCTCGGTGCTGCGCGTCTGGCTTAAATTTGCCGTGGGGCTGGTATTAATGGGCGGCGGTTTTATGCTGCTGGCGCTAAACGCGCATCAGGCCCGGTTAGATGGGCAGGCATCAATGGGAATGATGATCGCAGGGCTGGCGCTGATGGGCTTTGCGGAGCTGTTTATTGATCCGGTCGCGATGGCGCAAATTACCCGCCTCAACCTGCCTGGCGTCACGGGCGTACTGACCGGTATTTATATGCTGGCGACCGGCGCGGTCGCTAACTGGCTGGCTGGCGTCGTCGCGCAACAAACCACGGAATCGCAAATTAGTGATACGGCGGTAGCCGCCTACGGACACTTTTTCTCGCAAATGGGCGAGTGGACGCTAAGTTGCGTGGCGCTGATCGTCGCCATTGTCGGCCTGAGATGGGTTTGCACCCGGACTACATCGGCGCTACCGCAGGGCGATTAAACGGTGGTTCGCTGCCCACAAGGAGGAGACGGGCAGCGAATCGGCACATCAGATAGCCGCGTCGTCTTCTTCGCCAGTACGGATACGAATAACGCGGGCGACATCAAAGACAAAGATCTTACCGTCGCCGATTTTCCCCGTCTGCGCGGTACGAATGATGGTGTCAACACAGGTATCCACGATGTCGTCAGGCACAACGATTTCAATTTTTACCTTCGGCAGAAAATCCACCATATATTCCGCGCCGCGATACAGCTCGGTGTGGCCTTTTTGACGGCCAAAGCCTTTGACTTCGGTGACCGTCATGCCGGTAATACCTACCTCGGCCAGCGCTTCACGGACATCGTCCAGCTTGAAGGGTTTAATAATCGCATCAATCTTTTTCATGCTATTCCTTGAAAAGGTCGCCTGTGTTTTGAGCGGTTAAACGTAACATATTTCGCGCTACTTTACGGCATGAAAACTACTCTTTGAAATCATTCGCATCCAGTTCGTGACGGGAGAGTAGCTTATAGAATTCCGTGCGGTTGCGCCCCGCCATCCTTGCCGCGTGCGTCACGTTACCTTTGGTAATTTGCAGTAACTTGCGCAGATAGTTCAGTTCAAATTGGTTTCGCGCTTCGGCAAAGGTGGGCAGCGCGGTGTTTTCGCCTTCCAGCGCCTGTTCGACCAACGCATCGCTGATCACCGGCGAAGAGGTTAACGCCACGCATTGTTCAATGACGTTGACCAGTTGGCGCACGTTGCCCGGCCAGCTTGCCGTCATCAGCCGTTTCATTGCATCAGTAGAAAAGGCGCGAACAAACGGTTTATGCCGCTGTGCCGACTGTCTGAGCAGATGATTAGCCAGCAGCGGAATATCCTCGGTACGCTCCGCCAGCGCCGGAATTTTCAGGCTCACAACATTCAGCCGGTAGTACAAATCTTCACGAAATTCGCCCCGCGCCATCGCCTTCGGCAGATCGCGGTGCGTCGCGGAAATAATTCGCACATCGATATCAATATCGCGATTGCTGCCCAGCGGCCTGACTTTGCGCTCCTGTAACACCCGCAGCAGCTTCACCTGTAACGGCGCGGGCATATCGCCAATTTCATCCAGAAACAGCGTGCCGCCTTCCGCCGCCTGGAACAACCCTTCACGATTGCTCACTGCGCCGGTAAAGGCGCCGCGCGCATGGCCGAATAATTCGGACTCCAGCAACTGTTCCGGCAACGCGCCGCAGTTGATGGCGACAAACGGCTTGTTACTGCGCGGGCTGGCATTATGAATCGCCTGTGCGAAAATCTCTTTCCCGGTGCCGCTTTGTCCGTTAATCAATACGCTGACATCCGACTGCGCGACCATGCGCGCCTGTTCAAGCAGTCGCAGCATCAGCGGGCTACGGGTAACGATAGCGTTGCGCCAGCTATCGTCCGTCGCGGGAGCGGACTGTTCCAGCGCTTCATCTATCGCTTTATATAACGCGTCTCTGTCGATCGGCTTCGTCAAAAAGCTGAATACGCCTTTCTGGGTAGCGGCCACCGCATCCGGAATGGAGCCATGCGCCGTCAGAATGATAACCGGCATTCCTGGCTGTACTTTCTGAATTTCTGTGAACAGTTGCATACCATCCATTTCGTCCATGCGCAGGTCGCTTATTACCAGATCCACTTTTTCCCGATGTAGTACCCGTAGTCCTTCCTGGCCGCTCTCTGCGGTCACGACGCTGTATCCTTCACTGGTCAGGCGCATACCGAGCAATTTCAGTAATCCGGGATCGTCATCGACCAGCAGCAGGTGCGCCGGTTTACGGCTTATCATGGCGTTACCTCATCTTGTGACGGCGACGGCGCCGCGCCATCTTCAGACGTCGCGGGTTTGTCATTCGTATGCGGCGTATCGGCGTTGTAATTCCCTGACGGTTTTCGTGTCGAAAGCTGGCGCTCAATATCGGTTAAACTCTCCAGCTTACGGGTGGTAAGATCGAGCTGCGTTTGCAAGGCCTGTTGCTGCTGGCGCAGCGCATCAAGCTCACTATCTGACGTTTGCTGGAGTTTGCTATAACGCTGACGTTCGGCAGAAAGTGCTAATTGCAGCGCCTGACCGTCATGCCAGATTTGGTAGACGGGCCGTACCTGAGCCGGTATTTGCGCGCTTAACGCCTCCAGACGGGTCACGATGGCGCGCCGCTCCGGCGGCGTAATTTTTGCATCCGCCAGTAAAATCCCGCGCCTGAAGGCATTTTGCCAGTTATCATCCGTCAACGCGCGCGCCTCTGCGCGCGACTGAACCGGCATCAGACGATCGGCGCAGTCAATCGTGCGTAGCCAGTACAGCGGATTCGTCTCCACCGCCTGCCCGCGTAGCGACCAGATATCCGCGCACGCCGTCGGGAGATAATCCGCCAGTTGATAATGGGGGAGCGTGTCCTGCGCTGCGCTACCGGGCAGTTGCTGTGAAGCATGGGGAACACATGCGGTCAGCGCCAGACACGATATGCCCACCGGTATTCCCCACCGCAAAAGGCATCGTTTAATAGTTTGGACGAAAACGTGTGACATACGCACCAGGCTTAAATTCATATTAGTGTTTGTCAGATGCAGGCAATGGCAGCGAGATGCGAAAACAGACTTCCTGCGCGTTGTCATCCACCAGTTGGATCTCTCCCTGCATTCGACGAATACAATCTCTGGCGATACTCAGCCCTAACCCACTGCCTTTTACCGCCCCTTTTCGCTGGTGGCTTCCCTGGAAAAAAGGCTCAAAAATCATTTCTCTTTCGGTTTGCGGAATCGGTTCGCCGCTATTAACCACATCGATATAAACCGTGGAGCCCTGAGAGCGACTACGGATACAAATGTTACCGGATTCAGCGCCATAGTGCACCGCGTTGGAATAGAGATTATCCAGCACGCTCATCAGCAACATGGGCTCTGCTATGCAGCGTTCGGCCTCCAGGTCGACATCGGTATGCATCATTTTAGCGCGGGCAGGCAAACTGTGGGCGGAAACCACCATATCCACAAGCGGCGCGATATCGACCGCTTCCAGCTCTGTGGCACTGTCTACCAGTTTCCGGTTGTAATCAAGCAATTGCTCAATCAATTTTTGTAAATTACGACTGCTGTCATCCAGAATATCGACCACCTCTTTTTGCTCCGGCGTCAGCGGCCCAACCACCTGATCGGCCAGCAGCTCTGTCCCCTCGCGCATACTGGCCAGCGGGGTTTTCAGCTCATGGGACAGGTGACGTAGAAACTGATGGCGCTGGGATTCCAGCCACGCCAGACGCTCACTCAGCCAGATAATGCGCTGCCCCACCGATCGTAATTCACGCGGACCGGTAAAGGTGACGGTATTCCCCAAAGAACGGCCTTCGCCCAGGCGATTAATCATCCGTTCAATTCCTTTCACCGGCCCGATAATCATGCGGGTAAAAAGTAGCACCATCGCCAGGCTCACCAGAAATAGCACCAGCGCCTGCCAGCCGAAAAATTGTCCGCGCTCGGCGATTTCTTGTTGTAACTGCTGCCCGCGCGAATAAACCACAGTACGCGTCGCCTGCACCATTTCCGTATTCGCGTTGGCAAAGGCCTCCAGACGCGCGGCCGCTGCCGCTTCCGGGCCGCTATCTTTACACTGCAATTGCGCCAGCGCGTTTAAATCCTGGCGTAACGCCTGATACAACTTATCATCCGGCAAGACGCCGGCATGGGCGTCCAGCATATCGCTATAGCGCTTACGCTGGCTTTGATACACTTTTGCCAGCGTCGGATCGTCAAGCACACAATACTGTCGGTAGCTTCGCTCCATCTCCAGCGCGACGTTGGTCATCGCCTCGCTGCGCCGGGCGTCAATAAGCGTGCTGCGGTTAGTCACCGCAGCCTGATCGCTTAACGCGTTAAGGCTTTGCCACGCCTGCCAGGCCAGAACCAGCAACGGCAGCAGGATCAGCAAAAAGGCCAGCATGACCAATTGTCGTAAAGAACGGGGAAAAACAGACCAGCGCTTCAACGTGTCGCTCACATAAAAGAAGAATAAAAAAGATGCTAACCGAGGGGAGCGCCAGATACAACAAAGCCGGGCTAAACCCGGCTTTGTTATGGAATAAGGCGGTGCCTAACTCGACGTTTCGCCCGGAGGTTGATAAAGCTACGCTATTATCAGAAGTTGGACGGCAGGCACCTTGTTGTGCGTCATTCGAAGTTTATGTAGCGCGTCCCTAAGGGGCTGACATAAGAAGGTGAATGAGCCACTGGTTATCATTATGCAGTAATTGTGCCAACATTCAAAAGACTTTGTTAACACAATGATAGATATGAAAAATATCGTTATTCATGCTAAAAATGGCTCTGTCTGTTTTTCGCCCTTTCTGTCGCCAATCAGCAACACCTGCAACACCTAAAAATAAAACAATTTAAAATCAAATATTTAAATGTCTCTTTTTGGCGACAACCTATCCCCCACTCATGTCGGGATTTCCCGACACTTTAATCTTGCGGCATAAGCACTAGTTTATTGCCGGATGGCGGCGTAAACGCCTTATCCGGCCTACCGCTTGACGTTCAAGACGGTAGCTACAACCGCGCTTCCCCGTGGGCCTGATAAGCGCCGTGACTAGTCCTGATATAGGTTGACAGTTTTTTGTCTGTAAAACGCCTGATGAACATCATCGGGCGTTTTGTATTTCAGGGCCTGGTGTGGCCGTTCATG
>NZ_JBGDVI010000008.1:0-197062 GCF_046551895.1 Salmonella sp. SAL03688 | reverse complement strand
AGTGCCTTAAGCGCTTTATCGAAATCGAAGGGCTGGGACATGTGTCATTCCTTTTTGATTGTATATTACTGGAATGACACAGAATTTCTAACACTCCCGTTGAATGCGTGATACAGGCTTCGATACAGAGCAATATTGGTTATTTCAGCGTCCAGAGGGGCTGGCTAATCACGTCAATGGTCGTCACCTCTTTCGCGTCGTCATAGATAGCCTGCGTGACGCGTATCCGCCCCGGACGCTGTAAATCGGGTTTCACCAAATCCGATGCTGTTTCCGTCGGCTGCATATTAAGGTTGCGAGTAAAAGCGGACGTGGCCTGAATCCATTGTTTCTTCTGGATATCAAACAGATACACCACACGAAATACGCTACTCCACCATTGTGGAGAAACCATGACGCGATCCCGCCCGCTATCGTCCAACCCGGATAGCGTCTCAATATTTCCGACCAGGCATTGCGATAACTTCACTGGCTTCACTTCCGCATCGCTGCTCCACAGCGAGCAATCACAATCACTATCGTCCGAACACGCACCGCCAGTCCGTGGATTTTCCTCGCGAAGCCAGACGTAGCTCAAATGTTGGCCATCAAATTTACCCCTGGCAACTTCGGCACTTTTCTCTTTACTCTGATTAGCACGCGTAATGCCGTCGGTTTCGCGGGTGATTCGCCATCCCGCCGCGTCGCGCATCAGCAATATTTCCTCGGGATAGTTGGTCATTTTTCCCGTCGTACCTGCGCGTTTAACAAAACGAACGATGACTGATTTATCATCTTCCGCTGGCTGAATATTCAATGCGGTGACAATGTGTTGCTGATAGTCACTATTTTTCGCCAAAAACGCCTGCTCCCTGGCCACAACCTGCTGCGCGGAAAGCGACTGACCATACCACTCCACCTTTCCCCTATACAGTGACTGCGGCGGCGTGCTTTCCGTTCGATTCAGAGCATCGTTCCAACTATCCACCAACGCATTGATTTGCTGTCCGTCGGCTGGCGTCAGCGCGGCGAAAGCGGAAAAGGATCCCAGCCCCCATAGCAAAACCACAGCCCGGCAACCCATGGAGCAAAACACATTCATCAACACATTCCTTGTCAGTTACGATTCCTGATAAACCTACTGAGCAGGCGATCATACGCCTGCTCCCTGCAATAATGAACCTTACGGCTCAAACGGCCTGCGCTGGAACTGATCGTGGCCACACTTCGGGCAGAGCGGCAACACATCCGGCGTGTAAACCGCCAGATGATAGTGGCACTTCTCGCACACCAGATTCCCCAACCCCACCACTTCGCCACTGTGATACACGCCGTGGTGATTCAAATCCTGGAAGACTTCACGCCATTCCAGCTGGGTTTTGTCGGTAATGTCCGCCAGTTCCTGCCAGAGACTCTCTTTAATCACCCGCAAGAAGACGCTATCTTCCTGGCTCTCTTCGTAGCTCATGGCGAACTCTTCCAGATCGCGTCTGACAGCGCGCGTCAGTTCGTCCACCTCGGTTCGCGTTAACTCCCCTGTTTGCATCACGCGCTGGCGCGCCTGCTCCACCAGCGCATCAATGTCGCGCTCGCCATTGCGTAAACGCTCGCTTAATGAGGCCACCAGTTCACGGTAATATTGAGCAACCTTGTTCATCACTTCACCTCTTGGATCGTTAACTGTCTATAATAATAGACGTTATTTGCGTTACGCTTTGCAAGGCTGCCCACAGAGTCTGTAAATTCTTGTCAGGCCGACTCACGTATCCAGCGCGTCAGCGAGGTACGATCGACATTTAACCGTTTCGCCACTAACGATTTATTATCCCTTTCCGCCTCTAATAATTTTCTCAAAATACGCAGGCGAATCGTTTTATAATCGCCAGCCAACATCTGGCAGTCGTGGCAGGTACTTGGCTCGCGTCGGCTCCCCTCTTCCAGATCGTCCAGCAAGAGGCGGCCCTCATCCAGCGTTGCCGGGGAGTGATCAATAGAGAGCACCAGCCGTTCGATAATATTGCTTAACTGCCTGACGTTTCCGGGCCAGGCGAAGCGCTGAAGCTCTTGCCACAGCGCCGGGGTTAACGTTAGTGCCGGGCGTTTATAATGCTGGCTGAAACTGGTAAGCAGCGACAGGCCGATGGCTTTGATATCCTCCGGACGTTTGCGTAGCGGGATGGTGGTCACTTTTAATACGTTAAGCCGATAGTAAAGATCTTCGCGAAATGTCCCGTCCGCAATGAGCTTCGTTAACGTCTGATTGGTCGCTGCAATCACGCGAATATCAACAGGTATCATCTGGTCTGAGCCCAGCCGCATAATCTGCCGCTCCTGCAATACCCGTAATAAGCGCGTCTGTAGCGGTTTATCCAGCTCGCTAATCTCATCCAGAAAAATGGTACCGTGGTGCGCTAATTCAAACAGGCCTATTTTGCCTTTCGGCGACGCGCCGGTAAATGCGCCGGCGACATAGCCAAAGAGTTCGCTCTCCAGAATCTGAGGGGCCATCGCGCCGCAGTTAATGGCGACGAACGGGCCGTTGACGCGTTGGCTGGCATTATGAATACTTTGCGCCAGCACCTCTTTTCCCGTCCCGCTTTCGCCATTAATTAAGATAGTCGCGTCCGTACCGGCATAATTTTTAATGATCGCCAGACGACGCAGCATTTCCGGGTTTTCGGTAAGCAGATCGTCGAAATGATAGCGGGCGCTCAAGCCGCGGCGAGACAGTTCCTGGCGGCGAACATGATGTTCCGCCCCCTGTAAACTGGAGACGGTTTGCATCGTCAACACCACCCGGCTTAACTGTCTGGCCGCAAATACCGGATACAGATTAACCACCATCGCGCCTTGCGGCGTATCGACGACTTTCGCGCTGACGGTTTTTCCCTCGCGTAATGTATGCCGCTCCTGGTGCAATACCTGTTTCAGGAAAGACGCGTCATAAATTTCACCGGAGGCGTTAACTTTAAAAAGTTGGCTCGCATATTTATTGTAATGCAGTAACGCGCCGGTATCATCAAGCGTGATAACAGCTTTATCAAACTGATCGAGAATCAGCTGCAGATGATGACGCTCCAGTAATTGGCTGCGAAAAGCCAGATATAATGAGCGGGCCTCTTCCAGAGCTTCGGTTATTGAGGCGGGGCTGGAATCAAGTAAACGGAATTGCGAGCCCAGCGGTGAAAAATAATCCTGACAAACGGTATCGCCAACAATGCAATCTAATGGCGTGGACGCTAATTGCCGCTTCAGGCAAGAAATCGTTTCTTTATCATTTCCCTGTAAGGTAAAAATTTTATAGTTAATATTTAACTGTTCCGCTACGCGCGCGCATCCTTTGATCACACTGGAAAAGCCGACAATACCGACAGTGCCTTTTTGTCCTTTAAAAGGGATAAGCGCATCAAGAATGTCGTAGCCGGACATTTTAATTTCGACTACCGGTAATTTACTGTGCTTTTTTAATATTTCCGCACAGCCGCCACGACTAATCAGTACCTGGTGCCCACGGGACTCTAATAAAGGTAGCTCATCCAGGATACGATTAAGCGTCGTTTGATGAATAGTGACGGCGTAATCCAACTGCGCGACCAGCGCCTCGGCAGCCTTTGCCAGTTGAGGGTAAGGAGAGACAAAACAGAGAGGAGATGCGGCTATATCTTTCGTCTTATTCATCACTCACCATCCTGTTGGTTTATGAACGGGCGAGACCGCCCGTCGTGATTTATTTTCCGCCGAAACGCTAACCGCCTGCGGCGGCTGGGTTCAGTTTACGATCGTAGCGTTTTTTTATCCATACGGTCAGGAAGGGGGCGCACAGAGCGGTAATAATCGTCGAGGCCGCCACCTGCGCCGCCGCCGTCGACGCCAGGTCAGTAAAATGCGGATCGAGCAGCGCGATTGCCGCTGGCGTCGCGACGGCGTTGCCAGAGGTGGTGGATACCGCCGCGCCTGCCACGCCGCTGCCTCCCGTCACACGATCGGCGAAAATATTAAAAAATCCGCCAATCGCCACCGTCATGAGTCCCAGTAAAATGCCTGAAGAACCTGCCGTGATAAGTCTTGCGAAATCAATACCGTATCCTAACCCAAAGGCAAAAAAGGGAATCGTTACCACGCTGCCCTGTTTAAGAAACTTGCGCATGTCCTCATCCAGATTGCCCAAAATCATGCCAATGATAATGGGAATAATAACCGCCACCAGATTCATAAAGGGTATCGACACCATGCCTGCCGACCCTAACGCCAGCATGGTGAAAAAGGGACCATCGTTCAACGATATTACCGCAATCGCGCCGCCGTCGGTTTCATCGCCGTACTCCCCCACCAACGCGGCATATAACCCACTGTTCGAGTTGGTCATCGCCGAAATAATCGCTAAAGCCGACAGACCTAATAACCCATCCGGGCCGCAAAATTTCCCGACCAGAATGCCAATAATCACGCCGCTGGCAAATTTCGCAAAGGTGATCGCAGCGCCTTTTTTCAACGCTTTCGGCGCGGCTTTAAACTGGATATCCGCGCCCATACAGACTAAAAACATGCCTAAAATCGCCATTGCGCCATGCGAAATAGAGGTGACAAAACCGCCTATTTCCAGCGCCTCCGGCGCAAAGGTTTTAAACAATGCGCCGATGATCAGCGGTACAACCATCATACCACCAGGAAAACGTTCCAGTGTTTTTTTAATTTTCATAGCTTATTCCCAGGAGATAACCGGACAGCTTGTGCTGCCCGATTTGGTATCAGAACGTCGGCGCGATCTTATAAATAGAGAATTCGTTATGACCTAAATCTTCTGATTTAGTCGTTTTCCCATTCGCGACGCGTAAAATTTCCTGATAAATTTCCTCGCCCATTTGCGTAATAGAAGCCTCGCCAGACATAATGGCGGACACATCAATATCAATATTGTCCTGCATCATTTCCCACGTTGCTTTATTACCCGTAATTTTTATTACCGGCGCTATTGGGTTACCGGCAGGCGTTCCGCGACCGGTAGTAAAAATAACGATCTGCGCTCCACCCGCCACCATGCCGGAAATAGATTCAATATCCTGCCCCGGGGTATCCATAATCCACAGGCCAGGATGCGTTGGGCTATCGGCATATTCCAGTACGCCCTGTAGCGGCGCATGACCCGCTTTATGCATACAGCCTAACGATTTTTCTTCAATGGTAGTCAACCCGCCTTTAATATTGCCCGGCGTCGGCTGTCCCCCGCGAATATCCTCGCCCAGCGCTTTTGCTCGCGCCTCGCAGCCGACCACTAAATCAATGAGCTGTTGACCAACCTCCGGCGTCACCGCGCGTTTCGCCATCACATGCTCGGCGCCAATAAATTCCGTCGTTTCAGAAAGAATTGAGCTTCCGCCGCAGCGTATCAGCTTATCCGAGGCGACCCCGCAGGAAGGGTTAGACGCCAGCCCCGATGTCGTATCTGACCCGCCGCACTCCATCGCCAGCAGCAGCTCGCTAACCGGTGCTTGCTGCGGTTTTTGCATGGAGAGTTGTTGCGCATAGTCGCGGGCCAGCGAAATCCCCCTGGCCTGACATTTAAGCGTGCCGCCCTCTTCCTGAATGGTAATGCAGGAAGTCGGTTTGCCAAATGCGGTAATCTCTTCTGCGATGCGCAGCGGCTCCGCGCCTTCACAGCCTAAGCCCACAACCACAATAGCGCCGACGTTGGGATTATTCGCCACATTAATCAATGTTTTTTCCGTCAGACGCGCATCGCCTGCTACCTGGCAGCAGCCAAAATCGTTATTCACCCATGTCGCGCCTTTTACCTGCCGGGCAATATCCTGGGCAACTTTATTCGCACAAACGCTGGTAGGTAAAATCAGTACATAATTACGGATGCCAAAACGGCCGTCAGGGCGGCGGAAACCCAAAAAAGTCTCATTGCTCATAATCATTTTCCCTTGTTTTATATTATTTCCAGTCACCACGTCCGCGTTCGCTTTCCACATTGTGGACGTGCACATAGTCGCCACTTTTTATTTCCTGAGTGGCGCGGCCAATGGATTCGCCATATTTATAAACTTCGCCATGAAAAGGCACATCGCAGATGGCGAATTTGTGGCCAAATGGCACATCCTGATGTAACACAACGCTTATCTCGCGTTCGCCAACGAACATTGTGGCGGTTTCGCCGGCTTTGAGCGCCGTAATAGCCGTCGCGACGCAATCCTGAGGGTGAATCACCACTGCATTTTTTTTCACGATTAACTCCTTTGCTTTAGTCCTGTCTTCCCTAATCAAAAGGCGTGCCATTTTTTAACTGCATGGTTTATATGACTTTATTTTTACAGGCCGATCTGGCGGTGACAGGAACTGCGGTAATTTGCCTCAGTCGTGTCGCATTTTGCGTCACCTCCTCATGAACGCCTGGCGCGACAAATGTTCTACCCCCTGTTTTGACGTGCGTGTTTGGGCTATGCTATGCGGATCTAAACACCACCTCTAAAGCTACATTTGTAGCTGTATCGAAAACAGGACTACTGGCTGCCATGCAAGAGCAATACCGCCCGGAAGAGATAGAATCCAAAGTACAGCTTCACTGGGATGAGAAGCGCACATTTGAAGTGACCGAAGACGAGAGCAAAGAGAAGTATTACTGCCTGTCGATGCTTCCCTATCCTTCTGGCCGACTACACATGGGCCACGTACGTAACTACACCATCGGCGACGTGGTTGCCCGCTACCAGCGCATGCTGGGCAAAAACGTGCTGCAGCCAATCGGCTGGGACGCCTTCGGCCTGCCGGCGGAAGGCGCGGCGGTGAAGAACAACACCGCGCCGGCGCCGTGGACGTACGACAACATCGCGTACATGAAAAACCAGCTCAAAACGCTGGGTTTTGGCTATGACTGGAGCCGTGAAATCGCGACCTGCACCCCGGAATACTACCGTTGGGAACAGAAATTCTTCACCGAGCTGTATAAAAAAGGCCTGGTGTACAAGAAGACTTCTGCCGTTAACTGGTGCCCGAACGATCAGACCGTTCTCGCCAACGAACAGGTGATCGACGGCTGCTGCTGGCGCTGCGATACCAAAGTTGAGCGTAAAGAGATCCCACAGTGGTTTATCAAAATCACCGCTTACGCAGACGAATTGTTGCGCGATCTGGATAAGCTGGACCACTGGCCTGATACCGTAAAAACGATGCAGCGCAACTGGATTGGCCGCTCTGAAGGCGTGGAAATCACCTTCGATGTGAAGGGTTACGATAACACCCTGACCGTCTATACCACCCGTCCGGATACCTTTATGGGCGCCACTTACCTGGCGGTGGCCGCCGGTCATCCGCTGGCGCAAAAAGCGGCGGCGAACAACGCCGAGCTGGCGGCGTTCATCGACGAATGCCGTAACACCAAAGTGGCCGAAGCCGAAATGGCGACCATGGAGAAAAAAGGCGTCGACACCGGCTATAAAGCGATTCATCCGTTAACTGGCGAAGAGATCCCGGTCTGGGCGGCAAACTTTGTCCTGATGGAGTACGGCACTGGCGCGGTGATGGCCGTTCCGGGTCACGATCAGCGCGACTACGAATTTGCCTCCAAATACGGTTTGACCATCAAGCCGGTGATTCTGGCCGCTGACGGTTCCGAGCCGGATCTTTCCGAACAGGCGCTGACCGAAAAAGGCGTGCTGTTTAACTCCGGCGAGTTCGACGGCCTGGCCTTTGAAGCGGCGTTTAACGCCATTGCCGATAAACTGGCGGAAAAAGGCGTCGGCGAACGTAAAGTGAACTACCGTCTGCGTGACTGGGGCGTTTCCCGTCAGCGTTACTGGGGCGCGCCGATCCCGATGGTCACCCTGGAAGACGGCACCGTGCTGCCGACGCCGGAAGATCAACTGCCGGTTATTTTGCCGGAAGATGTCGTCATGGACGGCATCACCAGCCCGATCAAGGCCGATCCTGAGTGGGCGAAAACCACCGTTAACGGTATGCCGGCGCTGCGTGAAACCGACACCTTCGACACCTTTATGGAATCGTCATGGTACTACGCGCGTTACACCTGCCCGCAGTATCAGGAAGGAATGCTGGATTCGAAAGCGGCAAACTACTGGCTGCCGGTCGACATCTACATCGGCGGTATTGAACATGCCATCATGCACCTGCTCTACTTCCGCTTCTTCCATAAGCTGATGCGCGATGCGGGCATGGTCACCTCTGACGAGCCGGCTAAGCAGTTGCTGTGTCAGGGCATGGTACTGGCGGATGCGTTCTATTATGTCGGCGAGAACGGCGAACGTAACTGGGTTTCGCCAGTTGACGCTATCGTCGAGCGCGATGAAAAAGGCCGCATCGTCAAAGCAAAAGACGCAGCGGGTCATGAGCTGGTCTACACTGGCATGAGTAAAATGTCCAAGTCGAAAAATAACGGTATCGACCCGCAGGTAATGGTTGAACGTTATGGCGCGGACACGGTACGCCTGTTTATGATGTTCGCTTCTCCGGCGGATATGACTCTGGAATGGCAGGAGTCCGGCGTAGAAGGCGCAAACCGCTTTATTAAACGCGTCTGGAAGCTAGTTTACGAACACACCGCTAAAGGTCCTGTCGCGGCGCTGAACGTCGATGCGCTGAGCGAAGATCAAAAAGCGCTGCGTCGCGATGTGCATAAAACCATTGCCAAAGTGACCGATGATATCGGCCGCCGTCAGACGTTCAACACCGCCATTGCGGCGATCATGGAGTTGATGAACAAACTGGCGAAAGCCCCGCAGGAAGGCGAACAAGACCGCGCACTGCTTCAGGAAGCGCTGCAGGCCGTCGTGCGTATGCTTAACCCGTTCACCCCGCACGTCTGCTTTACCTTGTGGCAGGAACTGGGCGGCGAAGGCGATATCGACAACGCGCCGTGGCCGGTTGCCGACGAGCAGGCAATGGTGGAAAACACCACGCTGGTTGTCGTGCAGGTTAACGGTAAAGTTCGCGGTAAGATCACCGTTGCGGTGGATGCCACCGAAGAACAGGTGCGTGAACGTGCAGGCCAGGAACATCTGGTGGCAAAATATCTTGATGGCGTTACCGTGCGTAAAGTGATTTACGTTCCGGGTAAACTCCTCAATCTGGTTGTTGGCTAAGCGCGGGAGGAAGCGTGCGATATCTGGTAACACTGTTGTTATCTCTGGCGGTGCTGGTCACCGCCGGATGCGGCTGGCATCTGCGTAGCACTACGCAGGTTCCGGCTTCAATGAAAACGATGATCCTCGATTCCGGCGATCCGAACGGTCCGCTAAGTCGTGCGGTACGTAATCAGTTACGGCTGAATAACGTAAACCTGCTTGATAA
Organism: Salmonella sp. SAL03688; assembly: GCF_046551895.1. Classification (NCBI taxonomy): domain Bacteria; kingdom Pseudomonadati; phylum Pseudomonadota; class Gammaproteobacteria; order Enterobacterales; family Enterobacteriaceae; genus Salmonella; species Salmonella sp. SAL03688. Next base: position 187,777 of record NZ_JBGDVI010000008.1, on the reverse strand, counting down.
AGACACAACGCGCAAAGACGTTCCGTCTCTGCGGCTTGGAACGGTGACTATTTCGCAGGATACGGCGTCAGTGTTCCAGGACGGCCAGACGGCGGAATATCAGATGGTAATGACCGTCAATGCCTCGGTATTGATTCCGGGCCATGACATCTATCCTATCAGCACGAAAGTGTACCGTTCGTTCTTCGATAACCCGCAGATGGCGTTGGCGAAGGATAACGAGCAGGCCATGATCGTTCAGGAGATGTACGACAAAGCCGCTGAACAGCTGATTCGCAAGCTGACCAGCGTCCGCGCGGCGGATATTCAGGCGACGAAAGAGGAGGCTACCGCCGACAATGAGACGGCGGCGCCCGCCTCTACGCCAGCACGCGTCTCCACTACGCTGAGTAACTAATGATCAGGTTGTATCCTGAACAACTCCGCGCGCAGCTCAACGAAGGGCTGCGTGCGGCATATCTGCTATTGGGCAACGATCCGCTGCTGCTGCAGGAAAGTCAGGACGCTATTCGTCTGGCGGCTGCGTCGCAAGGCTTCGAAGAGCACCACGCTTTTACTCTCGATCCCAGTACCGACTGGGGATCGCTTTTCTCACTCTGCCAGGCGATGAGCCTGTTCGCCAGCCGTCAAACGCTGGTGCTGCAACTGCCGGAAAACGGGCCTAACGCGGCAATGAATGAGCAACTCGCCACCCTGAGCGAGCTGCTGCATGACGACCTGTTATTAATAGTACGCGGAAACAAGCTCACCAAAGCGCAGGAAAACGCCGCCTGGTATACCGCACTGGCAGACCGTAGCGTTCAGGTCAGTTGTCAGACGCCGGAGCAGGCGCAGCTTCCCCGCTGGGTGGCCGCCAGAGCGAAAGCACAGAATTTGCAACTGGATGACGCCGCGAACCAACTGCTGTGCTATTGCTATGAGGGCAATCTGTTGGCGCTGGCGCAGGCGCTGGAACGGCTGTCGCTGCTTTGGCCTGACGGTAAGTTAACGCTTCCTCGCGTAGAGCAGGCCGTCAATGACGCCGCCCACTTTACCCCTTTCCACTGGGTGGATGCGTTACTGATGGGGAAAAGCAAACGCGCGCTGCATATTCTGCAACAGCTACGCCTTGAAGGCAGCGAACCGGTTATTCTGCTGCGCACCCTCCAGCGAGAGCTGCTGCTACTGGTAAATCTCAAACGTCAGTCCGCGCATACGCCGTTACGCGCGCTGTTTGATAAACACCGGGTCTGGCAAAACCGTCGCCCCATGATCGGCGACGCGTTGCAGCGTCTCCATCCTGCGCAGCTTCGCCAGGCCGTGCAGTTACTGACGCGTACAGAAATTACGCTCAAACAGGATTATGGTCAGTCGGTATGGGCAGATCTTGAAGGGCTGTCGCTCCTGCTCTGCCATAAGGCGCTGGCAGACGTATTTATTGATGGGTGATATGAAATCGTTACAGGCTTTATTCGGCGGCACCTTTGATCCGGTGCATTATGGACATCTTAAACCTGTTGAAACGCTGGCGAATCTGATCGGCTTATCGCGGGTGATTATTATGCCTAACAATGTGCCGCCGCATCGCCCCCAGCCGGAAGCCTCCAGCGCGCAGCGTAAATATATGCTGGAGCTGGCTATCGCCGATAAGCCGCTTTTTACACTGGATGAACGCGAGCTACAGCGAAACGCGCCCTCTTACACTGCGCAAACGCTGAAAGCATGGCGCGAAGAACAGGGTCCCGAAGCGCCGCTGGCGTTTATTATCGGCCAGGACTCGCTGCTTAACTTCCCCACCTGGCATGATTACGACACCATCCTTGATAACACTCACCTGATCGTTTGTCGTCGTCCGGGCTATCCCCTTGAAATGACGCAGGCGCAACACCAGCAGTGGCTGGAACAGCATCTGACCCATACGCCAGACGATCTGCACCAGTTGCCAGCCGGTAAAATTTACCTGGCGGAAACGCCCTGGCTTAATATCTCCGCAACCCTCATCCGCGAACGGCTGGAAAAAGGCGAGTCCTGCGACGATCTGTTGCCGGAAAACGTGCTGAACTACATCAATCAGCAGGGGTTATACCGGTAAGCACATTGCGCAGCGCCGACAGCAGACGCTCGTTTTGCGCAGCGCTGCGTATCGCCACACGATAATAGCGGCTGTCCAGCCCCGGGTAGTTAGCGCAGCTACGGATTAAAATCCGCTGCGTCAGCAACCGTCGCTGCAGATCAATATCCTCTCGCTCACAGCGTAACAACAGATAGTTTGCCCGCCCGGGATAGACCGTCAGCAGGGGGAGCTGACAAAGCGCCTGATAAAACCGGGCGCCCTCCTCCCGTAACCAATGCCAGGTCGCCTGTTGCCAGGCGCTATCCTGTAACGCTACCTCACCGGCCAGCGCCGCCAGCGCGTTAACCGACCACGGCATTTGTTGGCGACGCATCCGCGCCACCGCCGCGTCATCGCTATTGACGAGATATCCCAACCGCAGGCCGGGAATGGCATAAAATTTGGTCAGCGAACGCAGCACCCAGATATGCGGATTATCTTTAAGAGCAGGAATAAAGCCCGTCTCATGCGGAATAAAATCGATAAACGCTTCATCCAGGATCAGGTTAATGTTCAGCGATTTGCAGCGTACGGCAATGGCCTGTAATAACTGCCGCTCCGGCAGCAGGCCGGTAGGATTATTGGGCGTACACAGAAACAGGCAGTCCAGATCGGGCGTCAACGCCTCAAGAATGGCATCGGTAAGCTGCCAGCCATCCGCTTCGCGTAGAGACCAGCGACGAATTTCACAGCCACTTTGCGCCAGCGCCCGGCCATACTCCGCGAAACCTGGCGTGACAATCATTGCACGACGCGGTTTAAGACCGCTCGCCACGGTAAAGATTGACTCCGTCTCGCCATTTCCCGCCAGTATCCACGATGCCGGCACCTGATGATGACGCGCCAGCGCCTGGTGCAAATGAAAATAATCGGCGTCCGGGTAGCGCTCAATGCAGTCCAGATTGTCGATAAGCGCGCGTTTCACGCTGACAGGCATACCCAGCGGATTAATGTTTGCGCTAAAATCCAGTAACTGGTCAGGCGAGATGCCCAACACCGTCGCGGCTTCCCGAATATTACCGCCATGCGTGCTGTTGAATAACGCCATTATGCCTCCGGCCAAAAAACGCTATTTTAGTGAAAAAAACGTTGCGCAATCAGGGGCATTATCATGTTTTGCGCATTTAACCTCATGAGGAATACCATGCGATTGTGGCTGGTGCGTCATGGCGAAACCGAGGCCAATGTCGCCGGGTTGTATAGCGGACATGCTCCCACGCCGTTAACGGAAAAAGGGATTGGCCAGGCGAAAACGCTACATACTTTATTGCGCCACGCGCCATTTGACCGGGTGTTATGCAGCGAGCTGGAGCGCGCGCGCCATACCGCCCGGCTCGTACTGGAGGGCCGGGATGTGCCGCAACACATCTTACCTGAGCTTAATGAGATGTACTTTGGCGACTGGGAAATGCGCCATCACCGCGACCTCACCCATGAAGATGCCGAAAGCTATGCCGCCTGGTGTACGGACTGGCAGAATGCGGTTCCGACCAATGGCGAGGGTTTTCAGGCTTTTACCCGGCGCGTAGAGCGCTTTATCTCGCGACTCGACGCGTTTAGCGATTGCCAGAACCTGCTGATCGTCAGCCATCAGGGCGTACTCAGCCTGTTGATTGCCCGTCTGCTCGCAATGCCCGCCGCCTCGCTATGGCATTTCCGGGTAGAACAGGGATGCTGGAGCGCAATCGACATATGCGAAGGGTTCGCCACCCTGAAAGTATTAAATAGTCGTGCCGTCTGGCGGCCTGAGTGATGAATTTTCCGTTTTTTCTCGCCGCAGCGGTTTCGCCCATTGACAGCCCCCGACAGGCTGTTATTCTCCGCAGCCAGGCTTTTTTCACCTTGCAGAGCTTTGCAGAAATTGTTTTACAAAAATGGCGATGCTTTCTGTGACGTGGGATGGGATGATAATCTGGTTTTAAACGCCGATCCGGCGACATAAGTCCCGGTATCGCTGCTAATTCAGGTATACTACACGGCGTCCCGCCGGAAGGTTAGCGTTAACTCGCAACGCCTTACCGGTCCAGCCTGTTGGCCTTTTTTCTATCGTTATAACGCAATTATTCACCCAGGGGGAAAACTTGCAGGGTAAAGCACTCCAGGATTTTGTTATCGACAAAATTGATGACCTGAAAGGTCAGGACATCATCGCCTTAGATGTTCAGGGTAAATCCAGTATCACCGACTGTATGATTATTTGTACCGGCACCTCCAGCCGTCACGTTATGTCTATTGCCGACCACGTGGTGCAGTCGTCGCGCGCGGCCGGTATGCTGCCGTTGGGCGTCGAAGGCGAGAATGCGGCTGACTGGATTGTCGTCGATCTGGGCGATGTGATTGTGCATGTCATGCAGGAAGAAAGTCGCCGCCTGTATGAACTGGAAAAACTCTGGAGTTAATGCGTGAAGCTGCAACTTGTCGCTGTCGGCACGAAGATGCCCGACTGGGTTCAAACGGGATTTACGGAATATCTGCGTCGTTTTCCGAAAGATATGCCCTTTGAGCTGATCGAAATCCCTGCGGGAAAACGCGGCAAGAACGCGGATATCAAACGCATTCTCGACAAAGAGGGCGAGCAGATGCTGGCCGCCGCCGGTAAGAATCGCATTGTTACCCTGGATATTCCAGGCAAGCCGTGGGATACGCCGCAGTTAGCCAATGAGCTGGAGCGCTGGAAACAGGACGGGCGCGACGTCAGTTTGCTGATTGGCGGCCCGGAAGGATTATCTCCCGCCTGCAAAGCGGCAGCGGAACAGAGCTGGTCGCTCTCGGCGTTAACGCTCCCTCACCCGCTGGTTCGGGTTCTGGTCGCGGAGAGTTTGTACCGGGCGTGGAGCATCACAACCAACCACCCTTATCACCGTGAGTGATCGTGAAGTCTTGAGAAGATTAAGCAGCGGATGAAACGACAAAATTCTTTTCGTGACTATACGGCTGAGTCCGCACTGTTTGTGCGTCGGGCGCTGGTCGCCTTTTTGGGTATTTTGCTGCTGACCGGCGTACTGATCGCCAATTTGTATAATCTGCAAATTCTCCGTTTTACCGATTACCAGACCCGCTCGAACGAAAACCGTATCAAGCTGGTGCCAATTGCGCCAAGCCGCGGGATAATCTACGACCGTAACGGCATTCCCCTTGCGCTGAACCGCACTATCTATCAGATTGAAATGATGCCGGAAAAGGTGGATAACGTTCAGCAAACGCTGGATGCGCTACGCAGTGTGGTCGATTTAAACGACGACGATATCGCCGCCTTTAAAAAAGAGCGCGCCCGATCCCATCGCTTTACTTCTATTCCGGTGAAAACAAACCTGACGGAAGTTCAGGTCGCGCGCTTTGCTGTCAACCAGTACCGTTTTCCGGGCGTCGAAGTCAAAGGCTATAAACGCCGCTATTATCCATACGGATCGGCGCTGACCCACGTTATCGGCTACGTATCGAAAATCAATGATAAAGACGTCGAGCGTCTCGACAGAGAAAACAAACTGGCGAACTACGCCGCCACTCATGACATCGGCAAGCTGGGCATTGAGCGCTACTATGAAGATATTCTGCATGGGCAAACCGGTTATGAAGAGGTTGAAGTCAACAACCGCGGTCGCGTTATTCGCCAGCTTAAAGAGGTGCCGCCGCAGGCCGGACACGATATCTACCTGACGCTGGATCTCAAGCTCCAGCAGTATATTGAAACGCTGCTGGCAGGCAGTCGCGCGGCGGTGATTGTCACCGATCCGCGTACCGGCGGCGTGCTATCGCTGGTCTCCATGCCAAGTTACGACCCTAACCTTTTCGTGGATGGCATCTCCAGCAAAGATTACTCCGGGCTGCTTAACGACCCGAACACGCCATTAGTGAACCGCGCGACTCAGGGTGTCTACCCACCCGCTTCTACCGTTAAGCCTTACGTCGCCGTATCGGCGTTAAGCGCTGGCGTCATCACCCGTAACACCAGTCTTTTCGACCCTGGCTGGTGGCAGTTGCCGGGGTCTGAGAAACGCTACCGCGACTGGAAAAAATGGGGCCACGGGCATCTGAATATCACCAAATCCCTTGAAGAGTCGGCGGATACCTTCTTCTATCAGGTGGCCTATGACATGGGGATCGATCGCCTGTCAGAATGGATGGGTAAGTTCGGCTATGGTCACTATACCGGAATTGATCTCGCAGAAGAGCGATCTGGTAATATGCCGACCCGCGAGTGGAAACAGAAACGCTTTAAAAAACCGTGGTATCAGGGCGATACGATTCCGGTGGGCATCGGCCAGGGCTACTGGACGGCAACGCCGATTCAGATGAGTAAGGCGCTGATGATCCTTATTAACGACGGTGTAGTTAAAGTCCCGCACCTGTTAATGAGCACCGCGGAAAACGGTAAACAGGTGCCGTGGGTACAGCCGCATGAGCCGCCGGTGGGCGATATTCACTCCGGCTACTGGGAAATAGCGAAAGATGGCATGTATGGCGTCGCCAACCGCCCTAACGGCACGGCGCATAAATATTTTGCCAGCGCGCCCTATAAAATCGCGGCGAAATCGGGCACCGCGCAGGTCTTTGGCCTGAAGGCCAACGAAACGTACAATGCGCATAAAATCGCCGAGCGCCTGCGCGACCATAAATTAATGACCGCCTTTGCGCCGTATAACAATCCCCAGGTCGCCGTCGCGATCATCCTTGAAAACGGCGGCGCAGGCCCGGCAGTAGGCACGATCATGCGCCAAATCCTTGATCACATCATGCTGGGCGACAACAACACCCATTTGCCTGCGGAAAACCCGGTGGTTGCAGCGGCGGAGGACCAATAATCATGACGGATAATCCGAACAAAAAAACCTTCTGGGATAAAATTCATATCGATCCCACGATGCTACTTATTCTGCTGGCGTTACTGGTTTACAGCGCATTGGTCATCTGGAGCGCCAGCGGCCAGGACATCGGCATGATGGAGCGTAAAATCGGTCAGATTGCGATGGGGCTGGTGGTCATGGTGGTGATGGCGCAGATCCCGCCGCGCGTGTATGAAGGCTGGGCGCCCTATCTCTATATCATTTGTATCATTCTGCTGGTCGCCGTTGATGCCTTCGGCGCAATATCCAAAGGCGCGCAGCGCTGGCTCGATCTGGGAATCGTTCGCTTTCAGCCTTCGGAAATAGCCAAAATCGCCGTGCCGCTGATGGTCGCCCGCTTTATTAACCGTGACGTCTGCCCGCCCTCGCTGAAAAATACCGCCATCGCCCTGGTATTAATCTTTATGCCTACCCTGCTGGTCGCCGCCCAGCCGGACCTGGGGACGTCTATTCTGGTCGCCCTTTCCGGTCTCTTTGTCCTATTTTTGTCTGGTCTGAGCTGGCGCTTAATTGGGGTCGCCATTGTATTGATCGCTGCATTTATTCCTATTTTGTGGTTTTTCCTGATGCACGATTACCAACGCCAGCGCGTCATGATGCTCCTTGATCCGGAGACCGATCCGCTGGGCGCGGGCTATCATATTATTCAGTCTAAAATCGCCATTGGCTCAGGCGGCCTGCGCGGTAAAGGCTGGCTCCACGGCACCCAGTCGCAGCTGGAGTTTTTACCCGAACGCCATACCGACTTTATCTTCGCGGTACTGGCGGAAGAGCTCGGTCTGGTGGGCATCCTGATTCTGCTCGCGCTCTATATTTTGCTAATAATGCGCGGCTTGTGGATTGCCGCCAGAGCGCAAACTACATTTGGTCGCGTGATGGCTGGCGGATTAATGTTAATATTATTCGTTTATGTCTTCGTAAATATTGGTATGGTGAGCGGTATTCTGCCTGTGGTTGGAGTACCTTTACCCCTGGTCAGCTACGGGGGCTCCGCACTGATTGTGCTGATGGCCGGGTTCGGGATTGTGATGTCGATCCACACCCACAGAAAAATGTTGTCGAAAAGCGTATAAGGGGTGCGCAATGCGTAAGCAGTTGCCTGTAATCTGCGTCGCGGCAGGGATAGTACTACTCGCGGCATGTACTAATGACGGCGGTCAGCAGCAAACCACCGTCGCGCCGCAACCTGCGGTATGTAATGGTCCGACTGTGGAAATCAGCGGAGCGGAACCGCGTTATGAACCTCTGAATCCGACCGCAAACCAGGATTATCAGCGTGACGGTAAAAGTTATAAAATCGTTCAGGACCCGTCCCGCTTTAGCCAGGCTGGCCTGGCCGCTATTTATGATGCGGAACCCGGCAGTAATTTAACCGCCTCCGGGGAGATGTTCGATCCGATGCAGCTTACCGCCGCCCATCCGACACTGCCTATCCCCAGCTATGCGCGAATCACCAACCTGGCCAACGGTCGCATGATCGTCGTGCGTATTAACGATCGCGGCCCCTATGGCACCGATCGGGTCATCTCCCTGTCCCGCGCGGCGGCGGATCGTCTGAATACCTCGAATAATACTAAAGTACGGATTGACCCTATTATCGTGGCGCCGGATGGTTCGCTCTCCGGCCCGGGGATGGCCTGTACGACGGTGGCGAAACAGACCTACGCTCTGCCCCCGCGCCCTGATTTAAGCGGCGGAATGGGAAGCGCCTCTTCAGCGCCTGCGCAACCGCAAGGCGACGTTCTTCCGGTCAGTAATTCCACGTTGAAAAGTGACGATACCACCGGTGCGCCGGTGAGCAGTAGCGGCTTCCTCGGCGCGCCGACTACGCTGGCGCCTGGCGTGCTGGAGAGTAATGAACCGACGCCGACACCACAGACAGCGCCGGTTTCCGCGCCGGTGACGGCTCCAGCGACTGCGACGCCGGTAAGCGCGCCTGCTGCCGCGGCCCCGGTATCTGCCCCGGTGAGCGCGCCTGCCGCCGCGGCGAGCGCTCGTTTCGTCGTCCAGGTCGGCGCCGTCAGCGATCAAACGCGTGCGCAGCAGTACCAACAGCGTTTAAGCCAGCAGTTCAGCGTACCAGGACGCGTAATACAAAACGGCGCGGTCTGGCGTATTCAACTGGGGCCTTTTGCCAGTAAAGCCGAAGCCAGCGCATTACAGCAACGTTTGCAAACAGAAGCACAATTACAGTCCTTTATCGCCAGCGCGCAGTAACCGATCGCAGGTATCTGTACTGTCAATTTCTGTAAATGACATTAACAAAGTCACGCGGAAAGTCAGATGCCTGCCAGTTATGCTTTTGCTATAGTAGGGCTCTTTTTTTAATTTCATCACGGACGTCGTAGTTCAGACCATGAAGACCACTTTTTCCGCTCGTTTTATGCAGCGCATGGCGCTCACCACGGCGCTTTGTGCCGCTTTTATCTCAACCGCACATGCCGATGACCTGAATATCAAAACTATGATCCCGGGCGTTCCGCAGATCGATGCGGAATCCTACATCCTGATCGACTACAACTCCGGCAAAGTTCTGGCGGAACAAAACGCCGACGAACGTCGCGACCCGGCTAGTCTGACGAAGATGATGACCAGTTACGTCATCGGACAGGCAATGAAAGCGGGTAAATTTAAAGAAACCGACCTGGTTACCGTCGGTAATGACGCCTGGGCCACCGGCAATCCGGTATTTAAAGGTTCCTCGCTGATGTTCCTCAAACCGGGAATGCAGGTACCGGTCTCTCAGTTGATACGCGGCATCAATCTGCAATCCGGTAATGACGCCTGTGTGGCGATGGCTGATTTCGCCGCCGGTAGCCAGGATGCTTTCGTCGGGCTGATGAACAGCTATGTGAACGCGTTAGGGCTGAAAAATACCCACTTCCAGACCGTACACGGCCTGGACGCCGACGGACAATACAGTTCAGCTCGCGATATGGCGCTGATTGGTCAGGCGTTAATTCGCGATGTGCCTAACGAATATGCCGTTTATAAAGAAAAAGAGTTCACCTTTAACGGCATTCGCCAGTTAAACCGTAACGGTCTGCTGTGGGATAACAGCCTGAATGTGGACGGCATCAAAACCGGCCATACCAGCAAAGCGGGCTATAATCTGGTCGCTTCCGCAACCGAAGGCCAGATGCGGTTGATTTCCGCCGTAATGGGCGGACGAACCTATAAAGGCCGTGAAACAGAAAGCAAAAAACTGCTGACGTGGGGCTTTCGTTTCTTTGAAACCGTTAATCCGCTGAAGGCTGGTAAAGAGTTCGCCTCTGAACCCGCCTGGTTTGGTAATACCGATCGCGCCTCGCTGGGCGTCGATAAAGACGTTTACCTGACGATCCCTCGCGGTCGCATGAAAGATTTGAAAGCGAGCTATGTACTGAATACCGCAGAACTGCACGCGCCGCTGCAGAAAAACCAGGTGGTCGGCACCATCAACTTCCAGCTGGACGGTAAAACCATCGAGCAGCGTCCGCTGGTCGTACTGCAAGAGATCCCGGAAGGGAACTTCTTCGGTAAAATCATTGATTACATTAAATTAATGTTCCATCACTGGTTTGGATAAAAATTGAACGCTTGAAAGTGTGATTTTCGTCCCCATATACTATGCATCAGTAAAACTCCCGCCCTGTGGCGGGAGTTGTTATTTTTTTACGTAATGCCGGAGCTGACATGAAAACCAAACTTAACGAACTGCTTGAATTCCCTACGCCATTTACTTACAAAGTAATGGGGCAGGCGTTACCTGAGCTGGTTGATCAGGTGGTTGAAGTGGTACAGCGCCATGCGCCTGGTGATTACTCTCCGACGGTAAAACCGAGCAGCAAAGGCAACTACCACTCGGTCTCTATCACCATTAATGCCACCCATATTGAACAGGTTGAAACGCTGTACGAAGAACTGGGCAATATTGATATCGTGCGAATGGTATTGTAATACATCCAGACGGTTACCCGGTCTTATCCGGGTAACTCCCCGCCTCCCCCGCTGTGATATACTTTCCTCTCTTTTTTCATTCTCTACGGAGATGCCGTTTTGTATCAGGATAAAATCCTTGTCCGCCAGCTCGGCCTTCAGCCCTATGAAGCTATCTCTCAGGCCATGCATAACTTTACCGATATGCGCGATGAAAACAGCCATGATGAAATCTGGTTGGTTGAGCATTACCCGGTGTTTACCCAGGGCCAGGCCGGTAAAGCGGAACATATATTGATGCCTGGCGATATTCCCGTTGTGCAGAGCGATCGTGGAGGACAGGTGACCTATCATGGTCCGGGCCAACAGGTAATGTACGTTTTACTTAACCTGAAACGACGTAAACTGGGCGTGCGTGATTTAGTCACCCTACTTGAACAGACCGTGGTGAATACGCTGGCTGAAATGGGTATTGAGGCGCATCCGCGCGCCGATGCGCCGGGCGTCTACGTGGGTGAAAAGAAAATCTGCTCGCTGGGTTTACGTATCCGTCGCGGCTGCTCATTCCACGGTTTAGCGCTAAACGTTAACATGGATCTTTCTCCTTTCCTGCGTATCAACCCGTGTGGTTATGCCGGCATGGAAATGGCTAAAATAACGCAGTGGAAGGAAGACGCTACCACGGATAATATTGCGCCCCGCTTGCTGGCGAATATTTTAGCTCTGCTAAATAATCCACCGTATGAATATATTGCTGCTTAATGCGTAAAATATAATGGCCCAAGAAATTTATGGGTCATTAATCATATATGATTTGAATGCTTTACTTCTCCCCCCGCTTTCTATATTTTCGTTATATCCCTGCTGTAGCCGCCAGGCGGCATGGCCTCTTCAGTCCTCATGATGAGGAATTTTCCGTGAACAAAATCCCGGCCTTGCTGTTACTTATCTTATTGAAATGACTAAAAATAGATTCATAAGAGTAATTTTAAAACCAACTCATAAATGCAAAATATACTATTTCATCTATTATTCATAATGCAAATGAATTCGGAGCCAGAGCGTGAGTGATAATAATCAGGCAGAAAGACAACCGGCCGATCAACACCTACAAGACAAACCGCAAATTTTCAGAACACTGAGAAATATTGACCTCAATCTGTTGACGATTTTTGAGGCCGTATATGTCCATAAAGGGATCGTCAATGCAGCGAAAATCCTTAACCTGACGCCGTCAGCCATCAGCCAGTCCATTCAAAAATTACGGACTATATTTCCCGATCCGCTGTTTATTCGCAAAGGCCAGGGCGTAACGCCCACGACGTATGCTACGCATCTGCACGAATACATCAGCCAGGGGCTGGAATCTATTCTTGGCGCCCTGGATCTTACGGGCAGCTATGATAAGCAACGCACCATTACAATTGGCACGACGCCTTCGGTCGGCGCGCTAGTGATGCCGATTATTTACCAGGCCATCAGGCCGCGTTATCCTCAGCTTTTGCTGCGCAACATTCCGGTAGACGATGCCGAAAGCCAGCTTAGTCAGTTTCAGACCGATCTCATTATCAATACCCATAGCTATAACAACCGGAGCATCCAGCATCACGTCCTGTTTAGCGATACGCTTGAGATTGTCTGCCGCCAGCATCACCCGTGTCTGGCGAACGCCATTACTGAAGAGAGACTGAACAGCGCGGATCACACCTTTCTGATGCTGGAGGGACAACATCTTTCCCTCCTGCGCCAGCGACTGCAGGAGACATTTCCCGATCAGCAAATCAGTTTTAGCAGCTACAATATTTTTACCATTGCCTCGCTGATCGCCAGCAGCGATCTGCTGGGACTGATGCCCACCCGCTTCTACGACTTATTTAGCCGTTGCTGGCCGCTTGAACGCCTTCCCTACGCGCCGGTGAATAGTGAACAGGTCGAGTTCTCGCTGCATTACAATAAACTGAGTCTGCGCGATCCGGTGCTGGAGAACGTCATTGATATCATCCGTGAGGCGTTCTGACAAAAATGTTGCATTCAGGTCACGGAAGATATGGGCAAACAGCACAAAACAACAACTATTTTACATTTTGCCGGGCTGTCAGGCTGCTTTATGGCCCTTATCAATGATATACTGCGTGTCACAAATTCAAAAATAGTTGATAAATACAACTTTCCCTTGAATTGAAACGCTTTCCTTCGTTATTCGCAACTGGAACACGCACGCTATGAGTAAACCCATTGTGATGGAACGCGGTGTAAAATACCGCGATGCCGATAAGATGGCTCTTATCCCGGTTAAAAATGTGGTCACAGAGCGCGACGCTCTACTACGTAAACCGGAATGGATGAAAATAAAACTTCCGGCGGATTCTACCCGTATCCAGGGCATCAAAGCCGCAATGCGCAAAAATGGCCTGCATTCTGTCTGCGAGGAAGCGTCTTGCCCAAACCTGGCTGAATGTTTCAACCACGGTACCGCTACGTTTATGATCCTTGGCGCCATTTGCACTCGCCGCTGTCCGTTCTGTGATGTCGCCCATGGCCGCCCCGTTGCGCCGGATGCGGAAGAGCCGCAGAAACTGGCGCAAACGATCGCCGACATGGCGCTACGCTATGTGGTCATCACCTCTGTCGACCGTGACGATCTGCGTGACGGCGGCGCCCAGCATTTTGCTGACTGCATCACCGCCATCCGTGCCAAAAGCCCGGAGATAAAAATAGAGACCCTGGTGCCAGACTTCCGTGGACGTATGGATCGCGCGCTGGATATCCTTAACGCGACGCCGCCGGATGTGTTTAACCACAACCTGGAAAACGTGCCGCGTATCTACCGCCAGGTTCGTCCGGGCGCCGATTACAACTGGTCGCTGAAATTACTGGAACGCTTCAAAGAAGCGCACCCGGAAATTCCGACAAAATCGGGTCTGATGGTGGGCTTAGGCGAAACCAATGCGGAAATCATTGAGGTTATGCGCGACTTACGCCGTCACGGCGTTACCATGCTGACGCTTGGTCAGTATCTACAGCCAAGCCGCCATCACCTGCCGGTACAGCGTTATGTCAGCCCGGAAGAGTTTGACGAGATGAAAGCGGAAGCCCTGGCGATGGGCTTTACCCATGCCGCCTGTGGCCCCTTTGTACGTTCTTCGTACCATGCTGATCTCCAGGCCAAAGGCATGGAAGTGAAATGATCGTGTAATAGACGCTTACATTTCAGGCAAAAAAAACCGGCAACTTGCCGGTTTTTTTACTCTGCGGAGCAAGCGCATTGCGCTATTACTCTTTATGCGAGAGTTTTTCAGCCTGAACGCTACCGTCGACGTCTTTCTTAACGCCCGCGTCTTCATCGTTCATTGCTTTCTTGAATCCTTTAATCGCCGTGCCCAGGTCTCCGCCCAGCGTACGTAACTTCTTGGTACCAAACAGCAGAACAACCAGTGCGGCAACCACCAGCAGTTTGGTAATACTAATCTCACCCATAGATACCTTCTTCACTAAAAACAGGCTGCGTAACGCGCCGGATTAACCTGAGAATATTAACGGTCTTTCGACGCGCGCACACAATAGCAATCTGTAACAAGGTGAATCAAGCTTTGCGTAAAAAAACATCATAATAATTGCGGTGGCGCAAATCGTCGTTGCTGCAAAAGAGGAAGTTGCTCCCGCACCTGGTCTATTCGTTTTCTGAATATTTCCGCGACGATCAGCGCCGGACGATCGGCTGCCGCGGCTATCGTTACCCCCAACGGATCGATAATACGACTTTGACCAATATTACGATTACCACACTCCCCGGCCGCAATCATATAGCAGGTGGTATCCAGCGCTCTCGCCGCCAGCAGCGTCGACCACTGCTGCTCTTTCAACGGGCCGCGAACCCAGCCCGTCGGCAGCGCCAATACGTCAGCCCCCTGTAAAGCCAGCGCCAGAGCCATGTCAGGAAAGCGCAGGTCATAACAGGTCATGAGCCCCACCTTAACCCCCTCCACGTCCAGCACAGGCGCGATAACGGTTCCGGCATCAATACGTTGGGACTCTTGCATCGAAAACGCATCATAGAGATGCAGCTTCGCGTAACGCGCGACAATGTGACCCGCCCGTAGCGCCACCAGCATATTAACCGCCCGTCCAGGCGTTGACGGGACAAGGATAGTGAATATCGTCGTCATATTATTATGAGCGCTTTCTTCCTGAAGCCGCGTCATAAACGCGCCATCCAGCGGCTGCGCGGCGCGAATCGGCAGGTCAAGGTCGATGTCATCTCGCGCTAATATCCCCTCCGGCAGCACCAGAAGCGATACGCCGCGGTCCGCCGCCTGAGCCATTAACGAAACGCAAACTTGCGCATTCTTTTCCCATACAGAACTCACCACAAACTGCCCGGCTGCAACGAACATATCCCCTCCCACACCTCTGTCAGGACTCGCCAATTATGCGTGTTCGGCGTTACACTCCTCCTGTATAGCAATTAAATAAAGGATTCGGCAGTGTTACAGCTTCTTTTAGCAGTTTTTATCGGCGGTGGAACGGGGAGCGTAGCCCGGTGGATGCTAAGTATGCGTTTTAATCCGCTTCATCAGGCGATTCCCATCGGTACGCTAACAGCAAATTTGCTTGGCGCGTTTATTATCGGCATGGGGTTCGCCTGGTTTAACCGCATGACACATATCGATCCGATGTGGAAAGTGCTCATTACGACCGGCTTTTGCGGCGGCCTGACGACCTTTTCTACTTTTTCTGCTGAAGTGGTATTCTTGCTGCAAGAGGGGCGCTTTGGCTGGGCGCTGCTGAATGTGCTGATTAACCTGTTGGGTTCGTTTGCCATGACGGCGCTGGCATTCTGGCTATTTTCCGCCGCAGCGGCGCGTTAAGCGCAAAAAAAACCCACCGAAAGGGCGGGTTTTGAAATCTTGCTGTCGGACGTATGCTTACAGAGCAGTTACGTTTGCAGCGGAAGGGCCTTTGGCACCGTTAGTGATTTCGAACTCTACGCGCTGACCTTCAGCCAGAGTTTTAAAACCATTGGTCTGGATTGCAGAGAAGTGTACGAACACGTCTTTGCTGCCATCTTCCGGAGTAATGAAACCGAATCCTTTGGATTCATTAAACCACTTAACGTTACCTTTAATCTTAGACATCAAAATTACCTTTACATGAAAAATAGACACAAATGCTGTGTCGGATACCAGTACAACAATTGTGATGCATTTTGTCCAGTCGAACTTTGCGAAAAAGTGATAAATATCGCGTTAATTTTTAGCTAACTCTAGCTACCTATTGTTTTTTAAGACTTTTTAATTCACAACTGAAGCATGCCCTTCCCCATCAAAACTGGAAACGCATCCAGGCGAAATAGACGTTTCCATTGTTATACGAACCCGGAATGTAGGTCATCTGAAAGGTAGCGGGACCATAGCCTATCGACACTAAAGGCAACAGCACAGGGATGGGAATATAATTCCAGTTGTCGCGCGCGGTAACGCCTGCGGTAAAGCCCAGTCCCAGACGAAAATTATCGTCTTCCAGCGGTCGCCAGGTTTTTTCCCAGCCATAACCGCCTATGGGTTCCCATTTGTTAAATGAATCTTTAAAGGCCATCATATAGAGGCCATGCCAGTTGCCTTTATCGTCCCAGCGCGACTGACCAAAACCAACGCCCCACGGCCGCTCGTTATAGCGATCCGTTTTCTCTTTATCGTAGGCAAAGCGCGCATGCCAGGTAATGGCGGGGACATACAAATCATAATGCTCAGGCTGTCGCCACGTTTCTGCGACGTTATCGGTAAACGTGTTAAACCACCCTTTATCCGCCGCAGAGACTGAAGGAATAGCCAGCCATGGCATAACAAGGAGAACAATAATAAGAAAATACTTTCTGATAATCATCACAACAGCCATACCGTTCAAAAATTCGACTGTGATAATAACAACATTAACCTGAATAAAATCTTAACAAACTATAAACAGAGAATAATCTGAGAGAGTATCGGGTTAACGGCGTTTGATTTAGCACTCAGAATCGTCGCGCGCTCCTTAATAAGCTTTCACAAAAAACACAAAACAAAGCACAACAAATAAAACAATAAAATAACAATAAATTAATACTTATAGCGCTACAGAAAATTCGTATAAGCATATTTCATCTTTAGCGATGACATGAAAAAATAACCGCGCCGTGATTTTAATCAGTAAGGCGCCATCCTTTATTCGGTACATTTTTATACCACTTTTGTGGCTCTTTATTTTTACTCTGGGTGTCGATAAGACAGGGGAAACAATGCTAACAGTTATAGAGCTCCTTATCGGAGTCGTCGTTATTGTGGGTGTAGCGCGCTACATCATTAAGGGATATTCCGCCACTGGCGTTTTATTTGTCGGCGGTCTGGTTCTGCTTATTATCAGCGCGCTGATGGGGCATAAGGTATTACCTGCCAGCGAAACCAGTACCGGCTATACCGCAACAGATATTGTTGAATACATCAAAATTTTGCTTATGAGTCGCGGCGGCGATCTTGGCATGATGATCATGATGCTGTGCGGCTTTGCCGCCTATATGACGCATATCGGCGCGAATGATATGGTCGTGAAGCTGGCGTCGAAACCTTTACAGTACATAAACTCGCCCTACCTGTTGATGATTGCCGCCTATTTTGTCGCCTGCCTGATGTCGCTGGCCGTCTCTTCCGCGACGGGGCTTGGCGTACTGCTCATGGCTACTCTCTTCCCGGTGATGGTCAACGTCGGCATTAGCCGCGGCGCGGCGGCGGCTATTTGCGCCTCTCCGGCCGCCATCATCCTCTCGCCAACGTCTGGCGATGTGGTTTTAGCCGCAAAAGCGGCGGAGATGCCGTTAATCGATTTTGCGTTCAAAACCACGCTGCCGATTTCCATCGCCGCCATTATCGGTATGGCGATTGCGCACTTTTTCTGGCAACGCTATCTGGATAAAAAAGAGAACATTTCACATGAGATGCTGGACGTGGCGGAGATTACCACCACGGCCCCGGCGTTTTATGCCCTTTTGCCGTTCACGCCCATTATCGGCGTACTGATTTTTGACGGTAAATGGGGGCCGCAGTTGCACATTATTACCATTCTGGTGATCTGTATGCTGCTGGCCGCCGTGCTGGAATTCGTGCGCGGCTTCAACACGCAAAATGTGTTTTCCGGCCTGGAAGTGGCTTATCGCGGCATGGCGGATGCGTTTGCCGGCGTTGTGATGCTGCTGGTCGCGGCGGGCGTTTTCGCCCAGGGGCTGAGCACCATTGGCTTTATCCAAAGTCTGATCTCGATTGCCACTTCTTTTGGCTCCGCCAGCATTATTCTGATGCTGGTCTTAGTGATTTTAACCATGCTGGCCGCGATGACCACCGGTTCAGGCAATGCGCCTTTTTACGCCTTTGTTGAGATGATCCCTAAACTGGCGCACTCCTCCGGTATCAACCCAGCCTATTTATCCATCCCAATGCTGCAAGCCTCAAACCTGGGGCGCACGATTTCGCCGGTCTCCGGCGTCGTGGTCGCTGTCGCCGGGATGGCTAAAATATCACCGTTTGAAGTGGTGAAGCGCACGTCCGTTCCAGTCATCGTCGGTCTGTTGATCGTCATTATCGCCACGGAAATTATGGTGCCAGGCGCCTCTTCCGCCGTTACCGGCGGCTGATAGCCGGTAAGCCGGGGCGAGGGAAAACATCGCCCCGGCATCTTAAACCAGGCTTAGCCGCCGTGGTAAATACGCTGCGGCCTGCCCACTTTGCCATGAATAATCTCTGCGACAATCAGGTGCTGACTCGCGCAATATTCCAGGTAGCGTCGGGATGTGGTGCGGCTTATCGTTAAGGCCTGCGCGACCGTTTCAGCCGTGTGGCGTACGGTTGGATCGGCAAACAACTTCATCACCGCATTAAGGGTTAAGGCATCAATACCTGTCGGCAAATCCCCTTTCGGTTCGCCGCGCGCATAGGCGTTGAACATTTCATCTATCTGCTTCTGGCTTGCGCTATCCACGCTCGCCAGCATACGTCTGCGCTGTTGATAACGGGTCAGCGTCTGCCCTAAACGTTCATAAGCAATAGGTTTAACCAGATAATCAAACGCGCCGCTACGTACCGCTTCCGCTACCGTCTCCATGTCACTGGCGGCGGTCGTAAACACGACGCCGCCAGGATAGCGCGACTGCATTAATTCATGCAGCAGCGTAATCCCCTTCCCATCCGGCAGATAATTATCCAACAGAATTAATCCAGGTTTGAACCGGTCAATCATCATTCTCGCCTGCGCCAGATTGCCCGCCAGCCATATCTGCTTAAAGCCAGGAATATGGCGGATATATTCTGCGTGCATCTCCGCCAGCAGCGTTTCATCCTCAACGATCAATAGGGTTAATGGTTCTGTCATCGTTTTTTTTCACTTTCGGAAGGAATAAAGAAAATAAGGTGCCACAAGGATCATTGTCTTCCAGTGTAATGACCCCGCCACAGCGCCCCACATAACTTGCAATCAGATATAACCCGATACCATGCTCACCGGGTTCGTCGGTTCGGGTACTTACGCCCTGTTCAAAAATTTTTTCCCGCAGCGCTTCAGGAACGCCGCAGCCCTGGTCGGCGACCTCTATCACCACCTCGTCGCCCTCGTCGCTCAGGAAAAGTTCGATGGTATTGTCGCCTTCTTGTGTACGCAAACTCGCTTCAAACGCGTTATCCAGCAGATTACCGACGATGGCGGCGAACTCCGTACTATCCAGCCCCTCCGGCAGTTGATGTAGCTGGCTGCCGGGAACAATCACCATCTTGAGCCCCAGTTCACGCGCGCGCTGAACTTTGCCAAACAGCAAACCGGCCACCTGACGATCGGCGAAGGCGCCGCGTAAACTATCAATAAGTTGCTGCTGCGCCTGCGACTCACCCTGCACCATCTCTCTGACCCGATCATACTCTTTCATTTGCAGCAGGCCGTTCAGAGTCGACATCCAGTTCAGGTGCTCATGGCGTAGCGTGCGCAGGCTCTCAACATACTGTTTAATCTGGGTTAGCTGCGCGTTCAACGTCGCGATTTCATCTTTGCTGCGAAAACTAATAATAGCGCCCAGCAGCTCTTCGCCGGAACGGATAGCCTCACGATTGGCGATGACGCTCAGGCCATTGAAGTTGGTCACCACATCCTGGCGTCTTTCTGCGATCTGGCAGGTAAAAAAGTCTGCCGGATTGACGACTTCCGCTATCAGCTTGCCCAGCCACTGACGCCCCGGCGACGGCAGCCCCAACATTTTTCTCGCATTGCGGTTAATCGCGGTGATATGTCCCTCCGGATCAACGGCGATCAGACCTTCATAAACCGAGCTAAACAACGCCTCCTGCTGGCGTACCACGCGCGCAATCTGTTTCGGCTCCATGCCCAGCATTTGTCGGCGGATATGCGCGGCGAAAAACCAGGAAAGCAGCATTAATACCAACAGCAACAGGACAAAAACCCCCGCCATCGGTAATAAGAAGTCCAGCCGCCAGGAGTCGATTTTACTGACCAGATAGCCAATTGAAACAACGCCGATCACGTTGCCTTCGTTGTCAAAGATAGGCGTTTTGGCGCGCATCGCCATCCCTATTGAGCCCTTACCAGTAATGAAATAACTTTCTCCTCTTTCCAACGCGCCGGGTTTCGTAAACTGCATGGGATAGCCAATTTTTTCCGGATTCGGATGGTAAAGCCGGATCGAGTGGCGATCGCCTATCACCACATAGTCAAAATCCGTCCCGCGCTGCAGTTTATTCGCAATTATCGCCAGGCGTTTATAGTCCCGGTTTTTTACGGCGGCGATAATGCTGTCGTTAGAAGCAATAATTTTTGCCTGATTCATCGCCATGTCACGAACATGGGACGCCAGATAATCTTCGAAACTGGCAGACAAATATTGTGCTAATGCCGCCACGATGAAAACAGAAACCACCAGAATGAGCAGAAAAATACGCAACGGAAACGCGAGTTGCCGAAAAAAAGGAAACAGCTTTTTATTTTTCTGATAGGGCATTAAGGTTCCTTATGGGCATTTCGCTGCGGATTTAACGCAAATGTAATAAAAATGTTTTAAGTAACTTGAAGCATATAAAAACCGATCGTTACAGATTCCCCACATTAAATCAATTAAACAACTAAAAACCACCGCCTGAATGGCGATTAAATTAATTAAAAAACTTAAAACCATAAAACACTTAAAAACCATCTAACGCTTTGTGAAATAAATCAAAATTTACCACCAAAATACTCCTTACGATGTATACGCCAGAGAGAAAAATAAATAACTCGTAATAAAAAAACTCCCACTCTGACTGAAAAGAAAAAGTTATCAAGTTGCAACACAGCGCAACATATACAGAAAAGTGGCAACAAGCATATCACCAGGATATTTCTTACTATGTTTGGCAATAATGTATTCACCCGGGTAAAACGCTCTGAAAATAAAAAAATGGCGGAGATCGCTCACTTTCTCAAAGAGAATGATTTAAGCGTCGATACCACTGTAGAGGTGTTTATTACCGTCACCCGTCATGACCGACTTATTGCCTGCGGCGGTATCGCCGGAAATATCATTAAATGCGTGGCCATTAGCGAATCAGTACGCGGCGAAGGCTTAGCGTTAACGCTGGCAACGGAATTGATTAATCTCGCCTGGGAACGACACTGCACCCATCTTTTTATTTATACAAAAACGGAATACGAAGCGCTGTTTAAACAGTGCAGCTTTTCGACGATAGCCAGCGTCCCTGGCGTGATGGTCTTAATGGAAAATAGCGCGACCCGGTTGAAACGGTATGCGGAATCGCTGGCGACATTGCGTCATGAGGGAAAGAAAATTGGCTGTATTGTGATGAACGCCAATCCTTTCACGCACGGCCATCGCTATCTGATCCAACAGGCGGCTGCGCAGTGCGACTGGCTGCATCTGTTCCTGGTCAAAGAAGATACATCACGCTTTCCCTATGAAGACCGACTCGATCTGGTCCTTAAAGGGACTACCGATATCCCGCGCTTAACCGTTCACCGCGGCTCCGAATACATTATTTCTCGTGCGACGTTCCCCTGCTATTTCATTAAAGAGCAGAGCGTTATTAATCACTGTTATACCGAAATCGACCTGAAGATTTTCCGCCAGTACCTGGCGCCCGCGCTTGGCATCACACACCGCTTTGTCGGTACGGAGCCGTTTTGCACCGTTACCGCCCAGTACAACCTTGATATGCGTTTCTGGCTGGAGACGCCAACGCTTCCCGCCCCACCCATTACGCTGGTGGAAATAGAGCGTCTTTGCTTCCAGGAAACGCCGATATCCGCCTCCTGGGTACGCAAGCTGCTGGTTAAACACGATCTCACGGCTATCGCGCCGCTGGTTCCCGACGCCACCCTGCGCTATTTGCAGGGTATGGTCGAACGCCATCCGGGCAGCGCGGCAGCCCGTCAAAAGTCCCCCGTATTAGCAACAGGTGAAAAATGAAAATAAACCAGCTAGCCGTCGCAGGCACGCTTGAGTCCGGCGATGTGATGATACGCATTGCGCCGCTCGATACGCAGGATATTGACCTGCAAATCAACAGTAGCGTTGAAAAACAGTTTGGCGAGGCCATTCGCGCCACCATCCTGGAGGTGCTTTCTCGCTACGACGTGCGCGGCGTACAACTGAACGTCGATGATAAAGGCGCTCTGGACTGCATTTTGCGCGCCCGACTGGAAACGCTACTGGCGCGCGCCAGCGGTATTGCCGCTCTGCCCTGGGAGGATCGCCAATGATTTCCGCTTCTCTGCAACAACGTAAAACCCGCACCCGCCGCAGTATGTTATTCGTACCGGGCGCCAACGCGGCGATGGTGAGCAATTCGTTTATCTACCCGGCCGACGCGCTGATGTTCGACCTGGAAGACTCCGTTGCATTACGCGAAAAAGACGCGGCGCGCCGTCTGGTATATCACGCGCTGCAACACCCGCTTTACCGTGACGTCGAAACCATCGTCCGCGTGAATGCACTGGACTCCGAATGGGGCGTCAACGATCTGGAAGCGGTCGTGCGCGGCGGCGCGGACGTGGTGCGTTTACCGAAAACCGACACCGCGCAGGACGTCATTGATATCGAAAACGAAATTCTGCGCATTGAAAACGCCTGCGGTCGCGAACCGGGCAGTACCGGCCTGTTAGCCGCCGTGGAATCGCCGCTGGGTATTACCCGCGCGGTAGAAATCGCCCACGCCTCTGAACGGTTGATCGGGATTGCGCTGGGCGCGGAAGACTATGTTCGCAACCTGCGCACCGAACGCTCTCCGGAAGGCACCGAACTGCTGTTCGCCCGGTGCGCCATTTTGCAGGCCGCGCGTTCCGCTGGCATTCAGGCCTTCGATACCGTCTATTCCGACGCCAACAACGAAGCCGGTTTCCTGCAAGAATCCGCCCACATTAAACAGTTGGGCTTTGACGGTAAGTCACTGATCAACCCCCGCCAGATCGAACTGCTGCACAACCTTTATGCGCCGACGCGTAAAGAGGTCGCCCATGCGCGTCTGGTCGTTGAAGCCGCAGAAGCCGCCGCCCGCGAAGGTCTCGGCGTCGTTTCCCTTAACGGCAAGATGGTCGACAGCCCGGTGATTGAACGCGCCCGTCTGGTGCTCTCCCGTGCAGAACTTTCCGGTATTCGCGAAGAATAAGGCAAAAAAATGACGCAGAAAAATGAATCTCAACGCCAGGATCGCGTAGCAGCCTGGAGCCGTCACGCTGAAAGCGAACTGAGCGCTTACCAAAGTGCGGCAAAATTGGATCTACAAGCGCAAAAACCGCGCGACCACAAACTGTGCGCCAGCCTGGAAGAGGCCATCCGCCGTTCCGGTTTACGCGACGGCATGACGCTCTCTTTTCACCACGCGTTTCGCGGCGGCGATCTGACGATTAACCTGGTGATGGAAACCATCGCGAAGATGGGCTTCAAAAACCTGACCCTGGCCTCCAGTTCGCTGAGCGACTGCCATGCGCCGCTGGTTGAACACATTCGTAACGGGGTGGTCAGCCGCATCTACACGTCAGGCCTGCGCGGCCCGCTGGCGGAAGAAATTTCTCGCGGCCTGCTGGCTGAGCCGGTTCAGATTCACTCCCACGGCGGTCGTGTGCATCTGGTACAAAGCGGCGAACTCAATATTGATGTTGCGTTTCTTGGCGTGCCCTCCTGCGATGAATTCGGTAATGCTAACGGTTATACCGGCAAAGCCTGTTGCGGTTCACTGGGCTACGCGATGGTGGATGCCGACAGCGCGAAGCAGGTCGTGATGCTGACGGAGCAACTGCTGCCGTATCCGCATAACCCGGCAAGCATCGCTCAGGATCAGGTTGATCTGATCGTGCAAATCGAAGAAGTCGGTGATGCAAACAAAATCGGCGCTGGCGCGACCCGCATGACCACTAATCCGCGTGAACTGCTGATCGCCCGCAGCGCGGCGGAAGTCATTGCTCACTCCGGCTACTTCAACGAAGGTTTCTCCCTGCAAACCGGTACTGGCGGCGCATCGCTGGCGGTCACCCGCTTCCTGGAAGACAAAATGCGTAGCCGCAACATTGTGGCTAATTTCGCGCTGGGCGGCATCACCGCCACCATGGTCGACCTGCATGAAAAGGGCTTAATCCGCAAACTGCTTGACGTGCAGAGCTTCGATCGTAACGCTGCGCAATCTTTGGCCCGCAACCCGAACCATATCGAAATCAGCGCTAACCAGTACGCCAACTGGGGCTCTAAAGGCGCTTCCGTCGACCGTCTGGACGTGGTGGTACTGAGCGCGCTGGAAGTCGACACCCACTTCAATGTTAACGTGCTGACCGGCTCCGACGGCGTTCTACGCGGCGCGTCCGGCGGTCACTGCGATACCGCCGTCGCGGCGGCGCTGTCCATCATCGTCGCGCCGCTGGTGCGCGGTCGCATCCCAACGCTGGTTGATAACGTCACCACCTGCGTCACACCAGGCTCCAGCGTTGACATTCTGGTCACCGATCACGGTATCGCCGTCAATCCGGCGCGTCCGGAGCTGGCTGAACGCCTGAAAGCAGCGGGAATGAAAGTGGTATCGATTGAGTGGCTGCGCGAACGCGCGCAACTGCTTACCGGTCAGCCCCGCCCTATCGAATTCACTGACCGCGTGATTGCTGTCGTGCGTTATCGCGACGGTTCAGTGATCGATGTGGTGCATCAGGTGAAGGAATAAGCCATGCGCCTGCTTCCGGAACTCGCCGCCTGTCACGACGTTTCTATTCCTGAGCTGCTCGCCAGCCGGGATGAGAGACAAGCAAGACAGCGTGCCTGGCTAACGCGCCACGCCACTCCACTGGTCTCCTTTACCGTGGTGGCGCCAGGCCCGATGAAAGACAGCGCGTTAACCCGCCGGATCTTTAATCACGGCGTGACTGCCCTGCACACGCTGGCAGAAGAGTATGGCTGGACCATCCGGGAGCAGGCTGCACTGGCTTCCGCCAGCGGGCCGGAAGGGCTGCTGGCGATTGACGCGCCCGCTCAGGCGCTCAAACAGGCGACTATCACGCTTGAACAGCGTTATCCACTGGGGCGCCTGTGGGATATCGATGTCCTGACGGCGGAAGGCGAAATACTCTCCCGCCGCCATTTCGCGCTTCCCGCTCGCCGCTGTCTGCTGTGCGGGCAAAGCGCGGCTGAATGCGCGCGGGGTAAAACCCACGCGCTGACTGATTTACTGATTCATATGGAGGCGCTGCTGCATGATGCCGATTCCCGCTAACCCGACTAACGCCTCCATTCAGCCTCAGTCGCTGTATGACGCCTGGGCCGATTTGGCCTGGCGCGCTATGCTGACCGAGGTAAATTTATCGCCAAAACCCGGTCTGGTAGACCGACTAAACTGCGGCGCGCACAAAGATATGGCGCTGGCGGATTTTCACCGCAGCGCGGAGGCGATTCGACACTGGCTGCCGCGCTTTATGGAATATGGCGCCAGCTGCACGCGCCTGCCACCAGAGTCAGTTCTGGCGGGCCTGCGTCCATTGGGGATGGCCTGTGAAGCAGCGATGTTTCGCGCAACGGCGGGCGTCAATACCCATAAAGGCAGCATTTTCTCGCTGGGGTTACTGTGCGCCGCCATTGGCCGCCTGTATCAGCTACGCCAGCCGATCGCCGCAGAAACACTCTGCGCTACCGCCGCCGATTTTTGCCGCGGCCTGACCACGCGCGAACTGCGCCAGAACAACCTACAGCTCACCGCAGGCCAGCGGCTGTATCAGCAACTGGGATTAACCGGCGCGCGCGGTGAAGCGGAAGCGGGCTATCCGCTGGTCATCCGCCACGCGTTGCCGCACTACCGCGCATTGCTGGCGCAGGGGCGCGATCCCGAACTGGCGCTGCTTGATACCTTACTGCTGCTGATGTCGCTTAACGGCGATACCAACGTCGCGTCGCGCGGCGGGGCGGACGGTCTGCGCTGGTTACAGCAGCAGGCTGCGGTCTTATTACAGCAGGGCGGCATACGGACGCCTGACGATCTCGTTTATCTCCACCGGTTCGATCAGCAATGCTTTGAACGCAATCTCAGCCCAGGCGGTAGCGCCGATCTGCTGATCGTGACCTGGTTTTTAGCGCAAATTTCGCAAGTTAATCATTAACACAATTATAGAAAATATCCTTTCCGGAGAGTCATTTATGTCTTTATCCAAAGATAATATATGGAAGTTGTTGGCCCCATTAGTGGTGATGGGCGTCATGTTGCTAATTCCTGTTCCAGATGGTATGCCGCCGCAGGCCTGGCACTATTTTGCGGTTTTCGTCGCGATGATTGTCGGTATGATCCTGGAGCCGATCCCGGCGACAGCGATCAGTTTTATCGCCGTAACCATTTGCGTTATCGGCAGCAATTACCTGCTATTTGACGCTTCAGAACTGGCCGATCCGGCGTTTAACGCCAGTAAACAGGCGCTGAAATGGGGGCTTGCCGGTTTCTCCAGCACCACGGTCTGGCTGGTTTTCGGCGCGTTTATTTTCGCGCTGGGCTACGAAGTGACCGGGCTGGGGCGCCGCATTGCGCTGTTTCTGGTAAAATTCATGGGTAAACGCACGCTGACGCTCGGCTATGCGATTGTCATTATCGATATTTTGCTGGCGCCGTTTACTCCCTCCAATACGGCTCGTACCGGCGGGACTGTCTTCCCGGTCATCAAGAACCTGCCGCCGCTGTTTAAATCGTTTCCAAACGATCCTTCCGCACGCCGCATCGGCGGTTATTTGATGTGGATGATGGTGATCAGTACCAGCCTGAGCTCTTCGATGTTTGTCACTGGTGCGGCACCAAACGTGTTAGGTCTGGAGTTCGTCAGCAAGATCGCCGGCGTCCAGATTAGCTGGCTGCAGTGGTTTCTCAGCTTTCTGCCGGTAGGGATTATTTTACTGATCGTTGCGCCGTGGCTCTCCTATGTGCTTTATAAACCTGAAGTGACCCACAGTGCGGAAGTCGCGGCCTGGGCTGGCGGCGAGTTAAAAAACATGGGGCGTCTGTCCCGCAAAGAGTGGACGCTGATTGGCCTGGTGCTGCTTAGCTTAGGATTGTGGGTTTTTGGTGGAAAAATCATCAACGCCACTGCCGTGGGTCTGCTGGCCGTCTCGCTGATGCTGGCGTTGCATGTTGTACCGTGGAAAGACATTACGCGCTACAACAGCGCCTGGAACACCCTGGTGAACCTCGCTACGCTGGTGGTCATGGCCAATGGCTTAACCCGCTCCGGCTTTATTGACTGGTTCGCCAATACCATGAGTACGCATCTGGAAGGTTTCTCGCCGGATGCAACCGTCATTGTACTGGTACTGGTGTTCTATTTCGCGCACTATCTGTTCGCCAGTCTTTCCGCTCACACTGCGACCATGCTGCCGGTCATTCTGGCGGTGGGTAAAGGCATTCCGGGCGTTCCGATGGAACAACTGTGTATTCTGCTGGTGCTGTCTATCGGTATTATGGGCTGTCTGACGCCGTATGCCACCGGCCCTGGTGTGATTATCTACGGCTGCGGTTACGTGAAATCCAGAGACTACTGGCGGCTTGGCGCAATCTTTGGCGTTATCTATATCGCTATGCTGTTGCTGGTGGGCTGGCCGATTCTGGCAATGTGGAATTAAACATTACACCAACGTAGGTTAAAAATGATGCCGTTCAGGTTCACCTGAGCGGCATTTTTTATGATTAAATGGGTAACATTCATAATGTGTATAAATTATCGAATTCATCATGAACACAATATGGCATTACAGTCCGCTGCTGGCTGTCCTCTTAACCCCAATTTTTGCCGCCAACGCCGACGAACTTCAGGCGCAACAGTACGGTGATTTCACTGACTATGTGCTGGCGCTTTCCTGGCAAACCGGTTTTTGTCAAAGCCAGCATGAACGCCGCCATCGGGAACCCGATGAGTGCCGTCTGCAAAAAGAGCCAGCCAACAAAGCAGACTTTCTGACCGTCCACGGCCTGTGGCCAGGATTACCCAAATCTATCGCCGCACGCGGTGTTGACCAGAGACGCTGGCAGCGCTTTGGTTGTGCGACGCGGCCAATCCCGAATCTGCCTGAAGTCAAGGCCAGCCGGAAATGCTCCGCCCCCGCCCCCGGACTTTCGCCTGACATTGCGGCAGCGCTTAAGGAAGTGATGCCCGGCGCGGGGGGGAATTCCTGTCTGGAGCGCTACGAATATGCCAAACATGGCGCCTGTTTCGGGTTTGATCCCAATGCCTATTTCGGCACCATGATACGGCTGGATAAGGCGATAAAAGACAGCGCGCTGGGGCAGTTTCTGGCGGATAATTACGGCAAAACCGTTAGCCGCGCTGAGTTTGATAGCGTCGTCGCACAAATGTGGGGCCAGGATAATGTCAAAGCCGTTAAAGTAAACTGCCATGGCAATCCCGCCTATTTAACAGAGATTCAGTTTTCATTAAAGGCGTCGATGATTAACGCGCCGCTCTCCTCTGCCTCATTCCTGCCGCAACCGCATCCCGGCAACTGCGGGAAACAGTTTATTATCGATAAAGCCGGCTATTGACGAAGCAGAGGTTTAAAACCGTAGCCACATTTGAGAACACGCCCGAATGTAGACTAAAATTCACTCAGGGCTATGACGTTTGAGGATTTACCCGAATGTGAACTAAATCACTTCAAAGACGGGGTAAGTCTCAGTATCATCATGAGAGTTAAACCCTCGCCGCCAGACGGTGAGGGTTTTCTTTTGGGACCATTTACCTGCACTACTCGCAGTATCGATGACATGGAGTAAGAAATGTCCAGACCCACTATTATCATTAACGACCTTGACGCCGAACGTATTGATCGTCTTCTGGAACAGCCTGCGTATGCGGATCTGCCGATTGCCGACGCGCTCAACGCCGAACTGGATCGCGCGCAAATGTGTTCGCCACAAGAGATGCCGAACGATGTCGTTACCATGAACAGCCGCGTTAAATTCCGCAATTTGAGCGATGGTGAAACACGCGTGCGGACGCTGGTGTACCCCGCCAATATGACGGACAGCAGTACCCAGCTTTCGGTAATGGCGCCCGTCGGCGCGGCGTTGCTGGGACTGCGCGTCGGCGACACCATTCACTGGGAACTGCCGGGCGGCGCCTCCACCCATCTCGAAGTGCTGGAACTCGAATATCAGCCTGAAGCCGCGGGCGACTTCCTGCGTTAAACCATCTGCATAAGCGTTAATGCGTTTACACAGAGGATGCCTGCGCATCCTCTTTCCGTTAGCCCTTTCATTTTTGCCTGCTTCAGACAACGCCGCCTGGCATCGGGTTGATGGCTCCCGTCGCCTGTTTCTGCGCCGCTTGTGCCGACGTCGCTCCCGGCACCAGGATAACCTTCCGGCACTCTTCTTCGCGTTTTTCGAAAATTTCGTAGCCGCGCGCCGCCTCTTCAAACGGCATATAGTGCGTGACAATCTCCTCCGGCTTCAGCAACCCTTTTTCAATAAGCGGTAATAGTTCCCCCAGCCACGCGTGAACATGGGTTTGACCCATTTTAAAAGTTAGCCCCTTATCAAAGGCGTCGCCGAATAAAAAGCCGTGAATAAAACCGGCATACACGCCGGGCACGCTGACCACGCCGCCGCGTCTGACCGCCGCGATACATTGTCGCAGCGCTTTGCCGCTGCTGCCTTCCAGTTTAAGGTTCGTCAGCACCGTCTCCGTCATGCTGCCTTTCGCTTCAAAGCCTACGGCATCAATTACCGCGTCCACGCCGCGGTGTCCTGCCGTCTGCTCGATGATTTTTTCCGCCGGATCGTTCTCATCATCGAAGTTGATCGGTATCGCGCCGTAACGTTCTTCGGCGAAACGCAGGCGCCAGGCGTGGTGATCAACGACGAAGATCTGCTCCGCGCCCAGCAGTCGCGCACAGGCGATAGTCAGTAATCCTACCGGCCCTGCGCCAAAAACCGCCACGCTGGAACCTTGCTGAATCTGGGCATTTTTGGCCGCCTGCCAGGCGGTAGGCAAAATATCAGAAAGAAACAGCGCCTTATCGTCAGATAACAGCGGCGGCACCTTAAATGGACCGACATTACCTTTTGGCACGCGAACATATTCGGCCTGTCCGCCGGGAACGCCGCCATACAGATGGCTATACCCAAACAGCGCCGCCGGTGGCGGGATCTGTTTTTTATTCATCGCCGCGCCGTGTCCGTCGTTAGTGTTTTCACACGCTGAATATTGCTGTAGCCGACAGAAAAAGCAGTCACCACAGGCAATGACAAACGGGATAACGACCCGATCCCCTTTTCGAATATTCTTCACATCATGTCCTGTTTCCACCACCTCGCCCATAAACTCATGGCCGAAAATATCGCCATGTTTTACCTGTGGGATCTTGCCGCGATAGAGATGCAAATCAGATCCGCAAATCGCGGTGGCGGTAACACGCAAAATGATATCGTCAGGCTGCTCAATGCCGGGATCGGGTACGTTTTCAACCTTTACGTGATGTGGACCGTGATACGTCAATGCTTTCATGCAGCCTCCGGGGTAACGGTGAATGTTGCGTTCGACTATAAAAGGGTAGCTATCCCGGAGAGACTGCCGGAAAAACAGGCGGCTTTAGGATTTTTCCTGGAAAATACACGACTTTTTTAACGTCAGGTTGTCGCAATATTTAAAATTGCCAGACAAATAGCAGAAAGAAACATTATTATATGCTTGAATAAATTCAGTATTGATTAACAGGGAGTAACGGGTATGTATAAGACAATCATTATGCCGGTTGATGTTTTTGAAATGGAACTTAGCGATAAAGCTATTCGCCACGCTGAGTTTCTGGCGCAACAGGATGGCGTCATTCATCTGTTGCATGTACTGCCTGGGTCCGCGAGCATGAGTCTGCACCGCTTTGCCGCCGACGTGCGTCGCTTTGAAGAACATTTACAGCATGAGGCGGAAACGCGTCTGCAAACGATGGTGGGACACTTCAGTATCGATCCTTCACGAATTAAAACACATGTTCGCTTTGGTAGCGTGCGCGATGTCGTCAATGAGATGGGCGAAGAACTGGATGCGGATGTCGTGGTAATCGGTTCGCGTAATCCGTCCATCACGACACACCTGTTGGGGTCTAACGCCTCAAGCGTGGTGCGCCATGCGACGCTGCCAGTATTGGTTGTGCGTTAACCCTGGTGGCTAAAAACTGACACGCCCTGCCAGGTCACGCCTGGCAGGGCTTTTTACTGCATCATCGTTAGTACAAATGCCCGATATTCACAATAGTACTCACCGTGTCGCCAAAAAAGACCAGCCGACTCAGAAATACGCCAACGAATAACAAGACGAACAGGAGTTTCGGGCGTGAATCACCGTGACGGCTGGCGACAAAAGCGAGCGCAAGGCAAACCAGGCTTGCCAGATAAAAGGGGGAAGCCAGCCATGAACGCGCCGTCATCTGCATGACCGTTCCCCCGCTTAACCACACCAGCGGCGCCGCGATAAGTACCGCGATACACACCACAATTCCCTGGCGTAACGCAGGAACGGCAGGCCTGAGTCTTAACAGCGGAATCGCCGCGCAACCCATGACCCATACCGTAATAAAAAATAACAGCATGGTAAATCCATTAGCGATAGCTACCATCGCTGGCGCGGCGTAGGTCATCCCCTGCACCGCCACCAGTAACACGCCGAACACGGAGGCGATAAGAGCCATCGCTTTATGTCCCTTTGCCAGGAACGTTACGCCGACCGCTGCGCCAAACAACGTGGCGCCAAGGATTTCCCGACTTAACCAGGCATGTCGCAGGTTAATCAGCGCATTATAAGCGCGATCGGGATGCGCCAGATGCAGAATCGCGGCAATAGACGCCAATGCCAGCACCAGCCCGGTGGCCAACCAATAGAAACGCTGGCCTTCCACTTCACCACGCAGCGTACGCCATGTCAGTACCAAAGCCATCCCGACAGACATCTGGCTTAATACCGTAAAAAACACCAGCGGCAGTTCATATTTTTCCATTACTTGTCCTCCGGCTGCTTAGGCTGGCGCGCCAGAATAAAGCGCGTTCCTGGATTGAGCTGTGGCATATGCGGGAACCCTGGCGGATACTGCACTGCATTATCGGGCACAGGATCGGCATCCAAATCGATAATCGACAAGGCGCCCACCGGGCAGGCGTTTACGCACGCCGGATTCATACCGATATCAAGACGCTCGTAGCACATACTGCATTTTTCCGCTTTACGCGTCTCTTCATTAAAACGCGGCGCGCCATAAGGACAGTTACGAATACAGTTTTTACAGCCGATGCAGCGCTCAGGGTTATGCACCACCACGCCATCTTCACGTTTGGTATAGGCTTCGACCGGACAGGCGGCGACGCAGGCCGGATGTTCGCAGTGGTTACAGGCCAGCGAGTAAAACGCCCGCTCTTCATGTGGATAGATGTCTTTATCCAACGGATAAACGTAGCGCCAGAAGCGATCCGGCTCCAGTTGGTTAAAGCTTTTACACGCCATAGCACAGCCGCGGCAGCCGATGCACTTATCGCTATTCACTAAAAACGCACGTCTCATGCTACGGATTCCCCTTTACCGATCAATACAACGTCAGCAAACTGACTGTGGATAGCGGCGCCCGGCGCGCCAGTTTTCATCAGCCCCATATCAGCAGGCGTATCGGCCACGACGTTTTGCACGTTATACTGCCGTTTCGGGAACCACGCTTCATACATCACCAGAAAATCTTCCGGCACGTTGGTGGTGACTTTTGCCCGCAGCTCAACTTCACCGGTGCCATTGAAAACTTTGACCAGATCGTTCTCGCTGATGCCTTTTTTCTGTGCGGAAGAAGGATGGATATAAACGAACGGTTCCGGGTAGAACACCTGCATCCAGTCCAGGTTGATAAACTGCGAGTGCAGGCCAAACTGCACGTGCGGCGTAAACAGATGGAAAGGCAGTTTGCTCTCGGCTTCCGGTTTGTATTCCGGCAGCGCGGTATGGCCGTTTTTCTCCGCCAGTTCAGATTTAAATTCATACTTGCCTGACGGCGTTTTGAACTTGCGATCGTACCAGGCGGCAGAGCTTGGCAGGATCGCTTTTTTTGGCCCGTCCAGCAGATCGTCCCAGGACGAGATGCCGAACATTTTCGCCATACCGTCGTTGAACTCCTGATCCAGCCAGCGCTTGTGATCGAACTCTTGCGGGAAGGTACAGGAACCCGGCGCCATCTTATTAATGGTGCGCGACAGCATGGTCGCGATTTTAAGGTCGCATTTTGCTTCATACATCGGCTTAATCGCCGGCTGATTAATGGAAAGCCAGTAGTGCCAGTAAGAAGCATCCACGTTCCACTCTTCAAACGCGGTGGTAACGGGCAGCACGATATCAGCGTGTTGCACCGTTTCGTTGAAGAACTGATCGGCGCAGACCACCATTTCCAGTTTTTCAAACGCTTTTTTCATCTTGCTGCGATCGAAATCCTGGGCAAACGGGTTTTTACAGGCGACCCACAGCATACGAACCGGCGGATCGTTGGCCTCCAGAATCCCCTGCGCCGTCTGGTTGATATTCAGAGAGCGATCGGAGTACTGCACGGCGTCGCTGCCAGCGGCAGCCCCGAATTCACTGGTGGTGCCCGCCGCTCCCGGTATGCCAATAGCGCCCACCGGCGGCTTCTGCAGCATGGCGTTGTAGTTAAAGCCCCAGGTGTGCAGATGACCATAACGCGCGCCGCCGCCTTCGACACCGATGTTGCCGGTCATAGCGACAAAGGCGTCGATAGCGCGAACGTTGGCGCCGCCGTTGACATGACGCTGCATCCCGTAACCAATCCAGACCGTGGCCGGCTTAACCGCCGTAAACTCTTCCGCCAGCTGGCGAATGACATCCGCAGACAGGCCGCAGATTTCTGCCGCCCACTCCACGGTGATGTTATTGCGCAGATAGGCTTCAAATTCCGGATAGCCGTGAGCATCGTTGTTGACAAAATCCTGATCCACCAGGCCTTTATCCACCAGGTGGCGCGCCATCCCCAGCGCCAGCGCGCCGTCTGAGCCTGGCCGTACGCGCAGGTAGAGATCGGCTTTGGCGGCAGTCTGCGACAGCAGCGGGTCGATAACCACGACCTTCGCCCCTTTCTCGCGCGCCTGATAGATGTACTTCATACTGTGCATTGAGCACCAGGCCGGATTAGCGCCCCAGATAATGATGTATTTCGCTTTCACCATATCTTCCGGGTCGTTACACCACATGTCGCCCATGTCGTAGTTTTGCGCGTCGATACCGGCAGGCCAGCACGGCGTACCGGCAAAACGGGTGGTGTAGCCAAGCGAGGACATCATCCCTTCAACGGCATAGTTCAGCACGCCAAACTTACCGGAATATTTGGTCAGCGCCAGACCGAGCATAGAACCGTCTTTTTTCTTAATCTCCAGCATTTTGGCGGCAATGCGCTGCATCGCCTCTTCCCATGAGATGCGACGCCAGTTGCCGCTACCGCGAACGTCCTGCGTCATGGGATATTTAATACGATCGGGGCTATAAACCCGGCGCGGATAGCTTAACCCTTTGACGCAAGGGGTACCGTGAGTAAATGTTGATTCCGGCGCACCTTCCACGAAAGTAATGACCCCGTCCTTTACCCACGTCTTGAGGCTACAGGTGTCATAGCAGTTACGCGGACACGCGTTACGATAAATTTTGTACGTTTTAGGGTTAAAGGGAACAGGCGGCTGCGCAAGCGCGCATCGGGAGGTGAGTAATCCTCCGGGTAAAGCCGCAACGGCGCCTAGTGCCACTATCCCCTTTAAAAAAGAACGTCTGTTCAGATGTCCTGTCTCATTACTCATATTGATACTCTCGTTTTAATTCATCAAGCCAATAAAATAAGATGTCCGCCACCGTATATAACGTGGTCGTTTGTGCATGAGTTTTTATTTTTTCGATATATAATGGCACCCACTTTGTTAAATAGTTATTGATATATTGAGTGAGAGTAGATCGGTATTGTGACGTTTGCCGGGTATTAGCCAGTAATAGTGTGGTCAATTCCAGCACGCAGGAAATATGATCGTCAGGAATATTGCTCCCCTGATTAACCGATAATCCCAACGCTGCCATAAACTCCCGTATCTCCAGCGTCGCCTTTCCCATCACCAGCGCATCATCTTCCAGATACACTGAAGCGAAAGGCGCAGCCAGCAGCTTGCCAGGACCGACGAATAGCGCATTAAAGTCATACTCCGCCTCCAGCCACGCCCGATCGGTAAGGTTTACCGCAGCAGTGGGATTTAATCTCACGTAGGCAGATTTCAGTGAACGACTATCATGAGAATTAAAAAAATCACGCAATGTAAGCCCTGTTTTTTCTAATTCCGTCAGTGATTCATAGATTGAATCCATGAATAAATAACCTCACATACAAATGCAATATAAATCAAGAAAAAAGAATGGGCATGTTAACGGAAGCGCTTAATCTTTCTTTGATAAAAAAACAGAAAAATTCCAGTTAAATCCGTAGAAGACTTTTTTATTGTTTCAAAGTTTAAAAACAGAAGACCGTTGAAATAAAAAACCGTCTGTTATTAACAGACGGTTTCAGAGTATTGATAATGAAGAACGTGTTTTAGCCGGCGGCGTTCCCCGGGCATAAACACCGCAGGCCCGAATAGCTTACACTATCGGGCCATTTACGATGGCCAGTTAACTGACCTTGCAGGTGTGCTTACTTCTTTTTATGCGATTTTGGTACGAATCAGATAATCAAAGGCGCTCAACGAGGCTTTCGCCCCTTCGCCTGTGGCGATGATAATCTGTTTGTAAGGAACGGTGGTACAATCGCCTGCGGCGAAGACGCCCTTAACGCTGGTTTCACATTTGGCGTCTATAATGATCTCGCCCATGCGGTTACGCTCAAGCGCGCCTTCCAGCCAGTGGGTATTCGGCAACAGACCAATCTGCACAAAAATGCCTGCCAGCGCGACGCTATGAATATCGCCGCTGACACGGTCACGATACTCCAGCCCCACCACTTTCGAACCGTCGCCCTTCACTTCTGTCGTTTGCGCATTCAAAATGATATCGACATTTTTCAGACTACGCACTTTGTCCTGTAGCACCTGATCCGCCTTCATCTCCGGCGCGAACTCCAGCAACGTAACATGTTCTACAATACCTGCCAGATCGATAGCCGCTTCAACGCCAGAGTTGCCGCCGCCGATGACCGCCACACGCTTCCCTTTAAATAACGGACCGTCGCAGTGCGGGCAATAGGTGACGCCTTTGGTGCGATACTGATCCTCGCCCGGCACATTCATATTGCGCCATTTCGCGCCGGTGGCGATGATGATACTGCGCGCTTTCAAGACTGCGCCGGACGCCGTTTCAATCTGATGCAGGCCGCCTTCTGTCGCGGCCGGAACCAGTTTACTTGCGCTCTGGCTGTCGATAACGTCAACGTCGTAATCGCTGACATGCGCTTTCAGCGCGCCCGCCAGTTTTTGGCCTTCGGTTTTCGGCACCGAGATATAGTTTTCGATATCCACGGTATCCAGCACCTGACCGCCGAAGCGCTCGCCCATCAGACCGGTACGGATGCCTTTGCGCGCCGAGTAGACCGCCGCCGCCGCGCCCGCCGGGCCGGAGCCGACAATCAGTACGTCATACGCATCGCGTTTGTTCAGCGCTTCCGCCGCGCGTTTTTCTGCGCCAGTATCCACTTTAGCGACAATCTCGGTCAGAGTCATACGTCCCTGGCCGAACTCTTTACCGTTAACAAATACCGCCGGAACACCCATCACGTTACGTTCGGTGATTTCGTTCTGGAAGGTGCCGCCATCAATTGCCGTATGTTTAATACGCGGGTTCAGCACCGCCATCAGGTTCAGCGCCTGCACTACGTCCGGGCAGTTATGGCAGGAGAGTGAATAATAAGTTTCGAATTCAAAATCGCCGTCAATATCGCGAATCTGCTCCAGCAGCGACTGCGCTTCTTTTGACGGATGACCGCCGGTCCACAGCAGCGCCAAAACCAGCGAGGTAAATTCGTGGCCCAGCGGAGAACCGGCAAAGCGCGGCCCCTGCTGAGAACCTGGATTCGTAATCAGGAAAGACGGCTTGCGCACCGGCAGAGTATTGTCTTCTTTAAATGTGACTTTGTCGGACAGCTCGGCGATTTCAGCCAGCAGTTCCTTGATTTCCGCCGATTTAGCGCTGTCATCCAGCGTGGCAATCAGCTCAACAGGTTTGGTCAGTTTCTCAAGGTAAGCCCTGAGCTGGGTTTTCATATTTGTGTCGAGCATTCTTCTTCCCTCTCTGAAAACATCATCATGCAAGCCGACTTCGCGGGACTGCATTAATGCAACTTGCGTCATGGTGCTGAAATGAAATGGGCGCGGGTGCGCCCATGACTGAAACAATTTCCAAAGTATTTCACGTCAGAGTAAGGCGGCTAGCCTGAGAATCCCCGGGAGCTTACTGAAGTAAGTGACCGGGGTGAGCAGGCGACGCCAACGCAGCTATGGCGTGAAAGACGACGGAAATTTAGATTTTACCGACCAGGTCTAAAGATGGAGCCAGAGTCGCTTCACCTTCTTTCCATTTCGCCGGGCATACTTCGCCTGGGTGAGCGGCAACATACTGTGCTGCTTTAATTTTACGCAGCAGGTCAGACGCGTCACGGCCGATACCTTCAGCGGTAACTTCGATCGCCTGGATGATACCCTGCGGGTCAACAACAAAGGTCGCACGGTCTGCCAGACCTTCATCTTCACGCATGTTGTCGAAGTTACGGGTCAGGGCGCCAGTCGGGTCGCCGATCATCGCATATTTGATTTTTGCGATAGTTTCAGAGCTGCTGTGCCATGCTTTGTGCGTGAAGTGAGTATCGGTTGAGACGGAATAAACGTCTACGCCCAGCTTCTGCAGTTCTTCGTAATGGTCGGCAACGTCACCCAGTTCAGTCGGGCAAACAAAGGTAAAATCGGCCGGGTAGAAGAAGAAGACGCTCCAGCGGCCTTCGGTATCTTTCTCGGTGACTTCAATGAATTCACCGTTTTTGAACGCCTGGTTTTTGAAAGGTTTGATTTTGGTGTTAATTAAGGACATCTATACTTCCTCCGTGTTTTCGTTGAGGAGTAAGTTAACGAAATTTTGCTGATTCGGCTAATGCGTTTCCATTATCAAATCAATAAGCGTTAACTAACAACCCGATTCGGGCGACATTGTGAACACTGCGCCCTGTCAGCCATCTAAAGTAAAAAGGCCGCCTGACAGGCGGCCCCATTACCTGAACTACCCGTAGGTAACTTCAGAGCCAGTACGACTCGTCTTGCAAATTACAGACGTATTGTCTGCAACTCGAAATCCATAGCGTATATGCTGGCTAAGTGTTGCGCTCTACATTACCTTAACAAAGGCTGTAACAGCGAAAAGGATTACATCACCCCAGCATAGAAAGGGCAATCCCGGCACGCCAGCTCTTACCTATGTCTGTGATAGGCATCATCATTAATACTCTTTTCGCTTTGATCTTAAAAGGAAAAAATA
Organism: Salmonella sp. SAL03688; assembly: GCF_046551895.1. Lineage (NCBI taxonomy): Bacteria > Pseudomonadati > Pseudomonadota > Gammaproteobacteria > Enterobacterales > Enterobacteriaceae > Salmonella > Salmonella sp. SAL03688. The sequence goes on along the minus strand of NZ_JBGDVI010000008.1, from coordinate 148,879 downwards.
TGATTAAACGTACATTGCTGCTTGCTATGCTGCCCATTCTCGCCCACGCGGAAGAACTGCCTGCGCCGGTTAAAGCCATTGAAAAACAGGGCATAACAATCCTGAAATCCTTCGAGGCGCCGGGGGGCATGAAGGGCTATCTCGGAAAGTATCAGGATATGGGCGTCACGATTTACCTGACGCCGGACGGTAAACACGCGATTTCCGGCTATATGTATAATGAAAAAGGTGAAAATCTTAGCAACGCCCTGATAGAAAAAGAGATCTATGCACCGGCCGGACGTGAAATGTGGCAGAAAATGGAAAAAGCGTCATGGATACTCGACGGTAAAAAAGACGCGCCGGTGGTGCTGTATGTCTTCGCCGACCCTTTCTGCCCCTATTGTAAGCAGTTTTGGCAACAAGCTCGCCCGTGGGTCGAATCCGGCAAGGTACAATTACGTACGTTACTGGTCGGGGTGATTAAACCGGAAAGCCCGGCCACAGCCGCAGCGATTTTAGCCGCGAAAGACCCGGCGAAAACCTGGTATGACTATGAAGCCTCCGCAGGAAAGATGAAGCTGGAGGTTCCGGCGTCCATCCCCCCGGCGCAGATGAAAGTCATTAATCAGAATCAGCAGTTAATGGACGATCTTGGCGCTAACGCGACGCCAGCAATTTATTACATGAATAAAGATAAGATTTTGCAACAGGTTGTGGGTTTACCGGAAAAAGCGCAACTGGACGCCATGATGGAGCAGCCTTAACGCAGAAATTAGCAAGGCAGAAGCTTAACCGTACCCCGCCCGATAGCGCTGCGTTTGTCGGGCCAACCTCTTCCTGGCATTAACGCGACGCCAGACCAGCATGTCATCCGGCACAGCCTTTTTAGACTAACGGCGTGATTATAAAAGTGTACGTTATGTCCGCCTTTACTGTGATTATTTACTCGCTAAAATATTCATAACTGTGGTATTTTAGTTTAAATAAACTCTACATTAAGTTTAATAAACATAATTCTGGTAAATTATTGAGATTAAGTCATAATCATGGAAGATACCATGATAATGCCGGGAAGATACTATGGCTAACCTTTACGACCTGAAAAAATTTGATCTTAACTTGTTGGTTATATTTGAATGTATCTATCAACATTTAAGCATTAGCAAAGCAGCAGAAACACTCTATATTACACCTTCTGCCGTAAGCCAGTCATTGCAACGCCTGCGCACGCAATTCAACGACCCTCTATTTATTCGTTCAGGTAAAGGAATTACGCCTACCGTAACAGGCATTAATTTACATTATCATTTAGAAAATAACCTTAACAGCCTGGAACAAACTATTAATATAATGAATCAGTCCAGCCTGAAGAAAAAGTTTATTATCTACAGCCCACAGCTGTTGATCACCCAATATGTGATGAAATTAGTTAAATATATCCGCAAAGATCCACAGGTTGAAATTGAATATCACGACATTTTGACCACTGACGAACTGCCTGAAGATCTTCTTGCCTACCGCAAAGCAGATATTGTGGTTTCAATGGCCCCACTCAATAATCGTTCTATTGTTTGTACTCACTTTAATAGGATGGAATGTATCCTGGTTTGCAGTGAAAACCATCCCCGACTAGGCGACACCGCCACTATCGATGAAATTCTACAAGAGTCATTTACGCAACTCGTCGCCCGGGCAAGCGGTATAAAAGAGTATCATTCACTTATCGATGATACGCTGGGGGAAAGAATAATTGGTTTCAGAAGCAAATCGCTGATGACCATCGCCAACGCCATCAGCTCCACGGAGCTTATTGGTTTTTTACCAGAATCACTTGTTGACTATTACTCTTCCTCTATAAAACTTAAAAAAGTCACTACACCTTTTACCATTGCTCCCGTACAGCTCTATCTTATGTATAATAGAGCTTCGCTGAATAATAGTGGATTTGCTGAGCTCATTGAGCACATCACAAAAAAGCATTAATAAGAAGGTCAGATAACAGGTGTTAATATAAATTCAATGTATATATTTATATAATGTATTTATTTAATAAATATAATAAAGCATTGCAAGTTCATCTAATCCGCTTATCCTTTATGTTAATTATTCGAATATACTCTAGTTAACACATCGGAGACTATCCAGAGATGTCGGTTTATAAAGTTCCGCTTGAGCAAAATGTTCTGGAAGCGGCTCAAGAGCGTATAATGTGGACCCTGGAAACCTTACCCCGGGTCTGCGTCTCATTTTCTGGTGGTAAAGATTCAGGACTTATGCTGCACCTGACGGCAACGTTGGCGCGCAAAATGAATAAAAAGATCCATGTTCTCTTCATTGACTGGGAAGCGCAATTCTCCTGTACCATCGCCTATATTGAATCATTACGTGAATATTACGCGGACGTTATTGAGCGTTTTTATTGGGTCGCATTACCCTTAACCACACAAAATTCCCTTTCACAATACCAGCCGGAGTGGCAGTGTTGGCAGCCGGGTACCGACTGGGTACGACAACCGCCAGAAGATGCGATTACCGATCCGGCCTTTTTTTCCTTTTATCAACAAGGCATGACCTTTGAACAGTTCGTTCGCGATTTTGCCGACTGGTTTTCAGAAAAACGTCCTGCCGCTATGCTGGTCGGTATTCGTTCCGACGAATCCTATAACCGATTTGCCGCTATCGCTAACTCGCATAAGCTGCGCTTTGCCGACGATAAGCCCTGGACCACGTTAGCCCCTAAGGGGCACACCTGGTATATCTATCCCATCTATGACTGGAAAACCGCAGATATCTGGACCTGGTTCGCCAAAACAGGTAAACCCTGTAACCCTTTGTATAATTTGATGTATCAGGCTGGCGTACCACCCCGCTACATGCGTATTTGCGAACCGTTCGGTCCGGAACAACGACAGGGGTTATGGCTGTATCATGTTATCGAACCTGAGCGCTGGGCGGCCATGTGCGCCAGAGTCAGCGGCGCACTCAGCGGAGGAATATACGCCGGACAAGACAGCCATTTTTATGGCCACCGGAAAATTTTAAAACCCGATCACCTTAACTGGGAAGAGTACGCGCTGCTCCTGCTACACAGTATGCCTGAAGTCACTGCCGAACATTACCGTAATAAAATCGCCGTTTATTTGCAGTGGTATAAGAAAAAAGGCATGAACACTATTCCACAGACGCAGCATGGCGATATCGGATCGCGCGATATTCCGTCGTGGCGACGGATCTGCAAAGTATTACTGAACAATGATTACTGGTGCCGGGCGCTGTCATTCAGTCCGACAAAACCTAAGAATTACCAGCGTTATAACGAACGTATGAAAGCTAAACGCCAGGAATGGGGGATCTTATGCAACACCGACTCACAACCGAAATAACTCACTTTCTCTCTGAACTGCCTGAAGAGGAGAGGATCGCCGCCATTAATGAATTTAGAATGGCGATACATAGCGTTAGTCCTTTTCGCGATGAGCCTGTCGATTGTGTCCTGTGGGTGAAAAACGATCATATTTCGCCTAATGACTACAACCCGAATAACGTTGCGCCGCCGGAGAAAAAACTGCTGCTTAAATCGATTGAACAAGATGGGTTTACTCAGCCGATCGTGGTGGTAAAGGCCGATGCCGAGGAGTACGAGATTGTGGACGGTTTTCACCGTCATGAGCTGGGCAAAGGAAAAGCGGCCCTGAAAAGGCGTCTGAAAGGCTACCTGCCGATAACGTGTCTGGACAGAGAACGTCACGAACGCATGGCGGCAACCATTCGGCATAACCGCGCGCGCGGGCGTCACCAGATCCACGCCATGTCAGAAATCGTGCGCGAACTTTCTCTGCTAGGCTGGGACGAGAGCAAAATCGGCCAGGAGTTAGGTATGGACGCCGATGAAGTCCTGCGCCTGAAACAGATCAACGGCCTGCAGGAGCTTTTTGCAGACCGTCGATTCTCCAGAGCGTGGACGGTTAAATAACTACAGTTTACACAGGCGCTCTGCGGCGGCCAGCAGCGTTGATTCCTGTTTAGCGAAACATAAACGTATAAGCTGATGCGGGAAAGGGGCGGCGCAAAAGACAGAGAGCGGAATAGCGGCGACACCGACTTCTTCGGTTAGCCACTGACAAAACTCAATGTCATTTAGCGTCGACACTGCGCTGTAATCGATTAACAGAAAATAGGTACCTTCACAGGGCAGCACTTTTAATCGGCTTTGCGCCAGCGCGTTAACCAGCACATCGCGTTTTTTCCGGTAAAAATCGGGTAACGCGCGATAGTGTTCCGGCGCGGCGCGCAGCATATCCGCCAACGCCAGTTGCGCCGGTGTATTGACGCAAAACGTCAGGTACTGATGAACTTTGCGTATTTCGGCGCTAATGGCCGCAGGCGCAACGCAGTAACCAATCTTCCATCCCGTCATATGAAAGGTTTTACCAAACGATGAAACGGCAACCGCCCGCTCTCGTAACTGAGGGTGCGCCAATACGCTGGCATGACCTTCGACGGCAAAACAAATATGTTCGTACACTTCATCGCTTAACACATAAATTCCCCGCTCGCCGATAGCCTGCCACAGCGCCTCGATATCCTCCTGACGCCAGACGGTAGCGGTGGGATTATGCGGCGTATTGAGGATCACCAGCCGCGTGCGCTCGCTAAGCAACGCCGAAAACGCCTGCCAGTCGACGCGAAAATGCGGCGGCGTAAGCGCTATGCGTTTTAACACGCCGCCGGAAAGCGCCACGGCCGGGGCATAGCTGTCGTAACTGGGATCGAAACAGATAACCTCATCCCCTGCCCGCACCAGTGCGGTAATCGCCGCGTACAACGCTTCTGTCGCGCCCGCCGTGACGGTGATATCACTGACGTCATCGGGTCGATAACCATATATTTCCGCCGTTTTATCGGCTATGGCCTCCCTCAGCGCCTGCGCGCCCGTCATCGGCGCATATTGATTCGCGCCCTGCGCGACATGATAAGCCAACCGCTCGTGCAAATAAGAAGGACCATCAAAATCAGGGAAGCCTTGCGATAAATTTATTGCCTGATGTTTCTGCGCCAGCGCGCTCATTTGCGTAAAAATCGTGGTGCCAAGATTGGGTAATTTGCTTTTTGGAATCAGTGGGTTATTTCTCATTATCTTCATACCCGCCAGTGATGTGGTTATTGACACACTATCACAGGGTGTTAGTATTTGGCAATCAAGACGTTTAGATGTCTAAATATAATAACAGCGGTGAGAAGACCCTAAGGACAACACAACATGAACCACACTGAAATCCGCGTCGTTACCGGCCCGGCGAATTATTTTTCCCATGCCGGAAGCCTCGGAAGACTGACAGACTTTTTCACGCCGGAACAGCTTTCCCACGCCGTTTGGGTGTACGGCGAACGCGCGATTGCCGCCGCCCGGCCTTACCTGCCGGAAGCGTTTGAACGTGCTGGCGCAAAACATCTGCAGTTTACCGGCCATTGTAGCGAACGCCATGTTGCCCAACTGGCGCACGCCTGCAACGACGATCGTCAGGTGGTAATAGGCGTTGGCGGCGGCGCGCTGCTCGATACCGCCAAAGCGCTCGCCCGCCGTCTGGCGCTGCCGTTTGTCGCTATCCCGACCATCGCGGCAACCTGCGCCGCCTGGACACCGCTTTCCGTCTGGTATAACGACGCGGGACAGGCGTTACAGTTCGAAATTTTTGATGATGCCAATTTTCTGGTGCTGGTCGAACCGCGCATTATTCTCCAGGCGCCCGATGACTATCTGTTAGCTGGCATTGGCGATACGCTGGCGAAATGGTATGAAGCCGTTGTGCTTGCGCCGCAGCCTGAAACGTTACCTTTGACCGTAAGACTGGGCATTAACAGCGCGTGCGCTATTCGCGATCTCCTGCTGGACAGCAGCGAACAAGCATTAGCGGATAAACAGCAGCGTCGGCTGACCCAGGCATTTTGCGACGTGGTGGATGCGATTATCGCTGGCGGCGGTATGGTCGGCGGCCTCGGAGAACGCTATACCCGTGTCGCCGCCGCCCATGCGGTACACAACGGTCTGACCGTCCTGCCGCAAACGGAAAAATTCCTGCACGGAACGAAAGTGGCTTATGGCATTCTGGTGCAAAGCGCGCTACTGGGACAAGATGACGTGCTGGCGCAATTGATTGCAGCGTACCGGCGATTTCATCTGCCGGCCCGGCTTAGCGAACTGGACGTGGATATTCATAACACCGCCGAGATCGATAGGGTAATCGCGCATACCCTGCGCCCGGTCGAATCCATCCACTATTTACCGGTGACGTTAACGCCAGACACCCTGCGTGCGGCGTTTGAAAAAGTTGAATTTTTCAGAATATAGCCTGGTGACGTTGCGTTTATCAGGCCTGGCAACCCTCAGCAGCAACGCGCGCCGCCTTTTCCACCATAGCGCGCATCCTGCCGCTCGCGGAAAAATTCTTCATAGGTCATCGGCGTCTGATCCGGATGCGTTATGCGCATATGCTCAACATAGTTGTCGTAGTCTGGCACGCCAATCATCATTTTTGCGGCCTGTCCCAGATATTTTCCGGCTTTTGAAAGCGTATCGAACATCGTTGTCACCTGTCATTCAAATGCCCTCTCCTTATTCTGGAGAGGGCTATTGATGAAAAAAGATTAGTGCGCGCCTTTCGCCTGCGTCACGATCTCATCCACATTTTCCGGCATCGGCTCATACGGCGTTTCATTCGCCGTCGGTTTATCAATCTTCAGAGCGGCCAGCGCCGTCTTAATAGAGAAGACCGCCAGCACCACGACCACCACCATAAAGAAGATGGTTAGCCCGGCATCCAGACGGTTATTGAATACCAACTGCGCGAGTTGCGATTCGGTGTACTGCGGCGGAATATTGCCGCTGTCGATCATCGCCTGGAACTTATTGGCAATGGCCAGGAAGCCGATTTTCGCATCCGGACTAAACGCTTTCTGCCAGCCCGCCGTCAGCGTACAAATCAGCAGCCAGGCCGTCGGCACCAGCGCGACCCACGCATAACGCTGACGCTTCATTTTGAACAGTACCACGGCGCAAAGCATCAGCGCCATACCCGCCAGCATCTGGTTAGCGATGCCAAACAGCGGCCACAGGGTGTTAATACCGCCCAACGGATCGACCACGCCCTGATGGAGGAAATACCCCCACGCCAGCACGCACAATGCCGTAGCAAGCAGGTTCGCTGGCAGCGAATCGGTACGTTTCAGCCCTGGCGACACTACGCCCAACAGATCCTGCAACATAAAGCGCGCCGCACGGGTACCCGCATCCACCGCCGTCAGAATAAACAGCGCTTCAAACAGAATGGCGAAGTGATACCAGAACGCCACATCCATCATGCCGCCCAACGCGCCATGTAAAATGTAGGCCATCCCTACCGCCAGCGTTGGCGCTCCGCCTGCGCGGGAGATAATGGATTGTTCGCCGACTTCATTGGCAATCTGGTGTAACGTATCCGGCGTGATAGCGAAACCCCAACTACTGACCACCTGCGCGGCAGAAGCCACGACATCCGCTGTCCCCGCTGGCGCCAGTACCGCCATCGGGCTATTCATCGCGAAGTAAACGCCCGGATCGATAATACAGGCGGAGACCAGCGCCATAATGGCGACGAAAGATTCCATTAACATCCCGCCGTAGCCGATAAAGCAGGCCTGGCCTTCGTTGGCCAACATCTTCGGCGTCGTGCCGGAGGAGATGAGCGCATGGAAACCGGATACCGCGCCGCAGGCGATGGTAATAAACAGGAACGGGAACAGGTCGCCCGTCCAGACCGGTCCGGTACCATCAACAAATTTGGTCAGCGCCGGCATAGTCAGCGTCGGACGCATGATCAGAATCCCGACCGCCAGACCGACAATCGTACCAATTTTCAGGAAGGTAGAGAGGTAATCACGCGGCGCGAGCAGCAGCCAGACCGGCAGTACCGCCGCGACAAAACCATACCCCACCAGCATCCAGGTAAGCTGCACGCCAGTAAAATCAAAGTACGGCGCCCAGGTTGGGCTTGCCGCCACCCATCCGCCGGAAATAATAGCGAAAATAAGGAATACCAGCCCAATGACCGACACCTCGCCGATGCGCCCCGGACGCAAATAACGCAAGTAGATGCCCATAAAAATCGCCAGTGGAATAGTGAACGCGACAGTGTACGTTCCCCACGGGCTATGGGTCAGCGCTTTCACCACGATCATCGCCAGGACGGCCAGAATGATCACCATGATCATAAAGCAGGCCACCAGCGCGATCACCCCTGCCGTCGCGCCCATCTCCTCTTTAACCAGCTCGCCAAGCGAACGCCCATCGCGTCGGGTCGAGACGAACAGCACCATAAAGTCCTGCACCGCTCCCGCCAGCACGACGCCCGCCAGCAGCCAGATCATCCCCGGCAGATAGCCCATCTGCGCCGCCAGTACCGGCCCGACCAGCGGACCTGCGCCAGCAATGGCCGCAAAATGGTGACCGAACAGCACTTTCTTATCGGTCGGGACATAATCCAGACCATCATTATGACGTACCGCGGGCGTCATACGCGTTGGGTCAACCGCCAGCACTTTTTTGGCGATATAGAGCCCATAAAAACGATACGCAATAAGATAGACACAGACCGACGCCACTACGATCCATAGCGCGTTGATCTGTTCCCCACGATTTAACGCAATATAGCCCAGGGCAAACGCACCCAATACTGAGAGCGCTGTCCAGACGAGGTATTTCCCTGATTTATTCATAGTTGTTGTCCGTTTGGGTGTTCCAGAGAGATGTTACATTTTGTTTCTATAACACCTTTACCGTAATTAACAACACAACAACATGATAAAACCGGATTGTTACCCATTTTTTACATTACAGTGTTAACCAGATCACTTCCTTTCTTCGTTAATGCTGCAATTGCATTTTACTTTGCCAGAACTATCCCATTACCGCCGTTCCCAGGCGACAGGTACAGCAGCGCCTCCCCTGCTCGTCAAAGAGCGTAATTTCCCAGCTTTGATTCTGCCGCCCCAGATGCAGCGGCAGGCAAACGCCGCGTACTTTCCCCTGCGAGACGGCGCGGTGGTGGGTGGCGTTTAACTCGGTCCCGACCACGCACTGCCCGTCGCGGGTCATCAGATAACCCGCCATTGATCCTAACGTCTCCGCCAGCGCTGCTGATGCGCCGCCGTGTAGCAGACCAAACGGTTGATGAGTGCGGGCATCGACGGGCATTTCCGCCTCCAGCACGTCATCGCCCAGACGGGTGTAAACAATGCCCAGATGCGCCACCAGCGTGTTCTGACTGGTAGCGTTCAATTCATCCAGCGTTAAATGCCGTTTCCAGATCATCGTCAGGCTCCCAATATTGAACCGCCGTCCACCACGATATCCTGCAAGGTAATGTGGCTGGCCAGATCGGAGGCAAGAAACAAAATGGTATTGGCTATCTCCTGCGGACGGGCGATTTTACCGAGCGGTATGCCGAGCTTAAACTGTTCGCCGAAACCGCGAATACGCTGCTGTTCGGCATCTTCACTCACCCATAACGTGCGCTGCATATCGGTGTCGGTCGAACCAGGCGACACCACATTACAGCGCACCCCGCAGCCCGCCAGCTCCAGCCCTACGGTTAGCGCCAGGTTTTTCAGCGCCGCTTTAGAGGCGCCGTAGGCGCTCATACCGATACGCGGCGTATGCGCCGCATCTGAGGCTACGGTGACAATCGCCCCTCCCTGCTGACGGCGAAACTGCGCCATCGTCTGCGAAAACAGGTTAAATGCCCCGCCCACATTGACCGCAAACGTCTGCTGCCAGTCGTCGACGCTAAGCGCATCGGTCGCTCCCATACGCAAAATACCGGCGGCGTTGACCAGCACATCCAGCCGCGTCGTTTTTTGCAACACACGCTGGCACACCTGCGCAACCTGTGCGGCATCCGCTACATCCATGACTTCGGTAGCAAAGGGATAATTCTCTTGCGTAAATTCGCGATCGAAGCCGATCACCCGCGCCCCGGCGTCGACAAACGCCAGCGCCGTCGCGTAACCGATCCCTTTCCCCGCCCCGGTCACCCATACCGTTTTGTCTGAAAAATCAAAGCCGGTCATTACTCTACCCCGCGAGAAAGCAGCGCCCACCAGGCGTCAATGGTCGGGTTTTTCGCCAGCATCACGAAGTCGATATCGCCGTGTACTTTACGCCAGCGCGCTGCCAGCCCCATCATGCGTACTGAATCCAGGCCATAATCAATCAGGTTTTCATCATCCAGCGGCTCGTCGGTCTCATCCAGCAACGGCAGAATCAACGCCCGCAGCGCCGCTTTACTGGCAGGAACCGGCGTCGGCAGCAGCGACTCGGTCATGACGACGCGACCGGAACGCCCCGCCACATAGTTCAGCGCCATCAGATGCTCTTCCCGGCTGAAATCCGCCAGCGCATCCGCCACCATAAACGGCTTAATGTCGCGCATAAACGCATCGGTAGCGGTGGTCATACAGCCAATATGCGCATACACGCCGGTAATGATGAGCTGATTGCGTCCGGTATCTTTTAACATCTGTTCCAGCGGCGAGCGGTGAAACGCGCTATAGCGCCACTTCACCAGCACCGTATCTGCCTCATCCGGCGTTAAGGCTTCTACCACCTTCTGCTGTTCCGGAGAGCGCGTCAGTCCCGGCCCCCACATATCATTGAGTAACGCGCGATCTTCATCGCTTTGCTCTTTCGGCTGAGCGGTGTAATAGACCGGGATATGATGTTCCTTACAGTACTGGCGCAGAGCGGCGATATTGGCAATCACCTGGTCCATCATTGGGCAGTTGCGGCCCCAAAAGCTGACAAAGTAATCCTGCATATCGTGGATGAGCAGCGCCGCGCGCTCCGGCTCAAATGCCCAGTTCACTTTGTTGGTCGGGATATCCAGTGCGGTGGGCAGCGCGTAAGACTGTAGTTTTGGAATGGCCATCTCTCTTTCTCCTTCAGAGCGGTGAACGTGACGCCAACCGCTGGCGTAATTGTTTTTTATCGACTTTACCAACCGGCGTCAGCGGCAGTGACGCAACGCACTCCACGCGATCCGGTAATTTAAATTCCGCCACGCCCTGCTCTCGCAGGAAACGGCGTACCTGTACCGCTCGCAGCGGCTCTTTTACCACCAGATATGCGCAACTTTTTTCCCCCAGCAGTTCATCTTCCATGCTGACCAGCGCCGCATGGATCACCGCCGGGTGGCGCAGTAACAGATTTTCTATCTCTTCGGCGGCTATCTTCTCGCCGCCCCGATTGATCTGATCTTTTTCACGCCCGTGAACGGTGATGTAGCCGTCTTGATCAATGGAGATCAGATCGCCGGAACAGTAAAAACCGTTGGCGTCAAAGGCGCTGGCATTGTGTTGCGGACTGTTGAAATAGCCGCGAAAAGTATAGGGGCCGCGCGTCATCAGACGACCAATCTCGCCCGGCGGCAGTGGATTCCCGTCGGCATCCGCCACCCACACTTCGTCGTCCGGACACATGGGTCTTCCCTGGGTATTGATAATCCGTTCCGGACTATCGTCCAGCCGGGTATAGTTCACTAACCCTTCCGCCATGCCGAAGACCTGCTGCAACTGACAGCCAATTTCAGCCGGAATACGGGCGGCCAGCGTCGCAGAAAGCCGCGCGCCGCCGACCTGCAATAACCTTAATGACGCCAGCGGCGCATTGCCGCCCCACTCCTGGATAGCCTGTAGCCATAGACTGACCGCGGGAGGCACCAGCGCTGTGGCATTAATCTGGTGTTTTTCGATCAGCGGGAAACAGAGCGTGGCGCTGGGATCGGTCGCCAGCACTACCGTTCCTTTGGCAAGAAAGACGCCCAGCGCGCCCGGCGAACTCATGGCGTAGTTATGCGCGGCGGGAATCGCGCACAGAAAACGCGTCTCCTCGTTGAAACCGCAAATCTCATTGCTGCGGCGCACGCTGTAGTAATAGTCGTTATGGGTACGGGGAATAAGCTTTGGCGTGCCGGTAGTACCGCCGGAAAGCTGAAAGTAGGCCACTTCGTCAGCAGGTGATGGCGTGGCGGTGAAATCTTCCGCCGCCTGCCGCATCGCCGCGTCCAGGCTGTGATCGCCGTCGTCGTTGCGCAATAACACCACCCGCACAGAGCGGTGTTCAGCCACAAACGTGTTGAGAAAGTCCTCCCCGGCGAACAGCGTATGTTGGCGATCGGCAATCACCAGCGTCGGCGCGATCTGCATCGCATAGGCGTTAAGTTCGGTACGTTGATGGCTAAACAGCGCCAGAACAGGCGCTACGCCAAGCTTCAACAGGGCGAAAAAGGTGATATACAGTTCCGGTACATTCCCCAGTTGTACCAGAGCGGTTTCGCCAGGTTTGATGCCCTGACGGCGTAAACTGCAGGCCAGATTATCTGCGGCCTGGTTGAGCTGGCGATAGCTGAATGCGCGCTCGCCTTCAATGACCGCCGTCTTGTCGCTGTCAGCGTGGCGGGTCAGAATATCGGTCAACGGCACGTCTTGCCAGTAGCCTTTTTCACGATAACGGCGGGCAAATTCATCCGGCCAACGGGTGAAAGGTATACGCATCATCGTTCCTTAATGCAGTCCAAAAACGTTCAACATCGTAGAGAGCTTGACGCCGGTTTCCCGCCACTCGCCGACTGGCGAAGAGGCAGGGACAATCCCGGCGCCAGCGAACAGGCGCACCTGATTACCGTGCAATTTCGCACAACGAATCGTCACTACCCACTCGCCGTTTCCTTCGGCGTCGCACCAGCCGACAATGCCGCCAAACAGTTCACGATCGAACGGTTCCAGTTCAGCAATCAGCTTTTTCGCGACCTGATGGGGGAAACCGCTTAACGCAGGCGTTGGATGCAGCAGACAGGCCAGCGTCAGCGCGTTTTCTCCGGCGTTGGCCTTGCCCTCAAACGGCGTACCGAGATGCCATAGCGTCGGCGTGGTGATCAACTGCGGAGAGGAAGGTAATTGCAGTTCCGTGCTGCGATCGCGCAGGATCTGCTTCATCGCCTGCGTCACCAGCTCATGTTCATGGCGATCTTTTTGTGAAGCCAGCAGTCGGTTTCCCGCCTCGCGATCCAGAACGTCATCGGGCTGTCGGCGTGCCGAGCCTGCTAACGGCAGCGAACTAAACCGCTCGCCCTCCTTGCGTAGCAGCAATTCGGGGCTGGCGCCCAGCAGAACGCCGCCATCAGCCAGTGGCACATGGAAGTTGTAACTAACTGGATTCTGCGCAACCAGCCGCTCCAGCAATGCTCCGCTATCCACCGCCACATCAGTGGTGATATCTATTAACCGGGAAAGCACCACTTTATCGACGTCTGGCGTGGCGGTCAGCATAGCCGCGCGTGCGACCATCGCTTCAAAAGCATCCTGCTCCGGAATCGCCTTTCGCGCCGTCACCGTCAGCGGCTGATGGTCAGTAAAATAACGCGCCGTGCGCTGCTTTTGCTGGCGGGAAAAGGACTGCCACGCCATCGGGATAAATAGCGACGACGGCTGACGGGTATCAAAGGGGATCGCCCCCACCAGGATAGGGTTGGCGATGCCCTGCGATTTGGCCTCGGCAAACTGCTGGCGCAATTTCTGCTGGAAAGGGCTATCCGGCGAATCGCCGGCAACCGCAGGCTCGGTATAACGGGCGAAACACCCGGAAGTGGTAAAACTGCGATACGGCGACATGAAGAAAAAGCGATCGGGAGCAAGCGTTGCCATTGTCTCCTGAGCGTCCTCAGCCAGTGACATATCCATATCATCCTCCAATGATAAAGGCTTATATACACTTCATCTTTCAAGCTGCCTCTTTGTTGGCTGCGCTCAGAAACCCCGGTCACACAGTTATCTATGCTCGCGGGGATTTCTTCCCTTGCCGTTGCGATTCTTCTTGAATGATTTTGTGTATAATAATGATTATTATTTCTATTTTTAGTGCGCTAACCTAAGAGTAAAACGTCGCTCTGTCAACTCTGGTCATGACTTAAATGGCACTAAGGCTTGCATCTCGCTGCCGCTGACATGAAAATGAGAAGCATTAACTTTATTAATAACAGGACGCTATTGTGAGACTCCCCGCCTTTTATCGTTGGCTGCTTTTAGTGGTTGGTATATCAATTTCAGGAATATCCTTAGCCCAGGACGCCGGTTGGCCCCGGCAAATCCAGGACAGCCGCGGCGTTCATACTCTGGACCACAAACCCGCGCGTATCGTCTCTACCAGCGTGACGTTAACAGGCTCGCTGCTGGCGATTGATGCGCCCGTCGTCGCCAGCGGAGCCACTACGCCGAATAACCGCTTTGCCGACGATCAAGGGTTCATGCGCCAGTGGAGCGACGTAGCAAAGGCTCGCCATGTCGCCCGGCTGTATATCGGCGAACCGAATGCCGAAACGGTCGCCGCGCAAATGCCGGATCTCATTTTGATTAGCGCCACCGGCGGCGACTCCGCGCTGGCGCTTTACGATCAGCTCTCCGCTATCGCGCCGACGCTCGTCATCAATTATGACGATAAAAGCTGGCAGAGTTTGCTCACGCAGCTTGGCGAGATCACCGGCCAGGAGAAACAGGCCGCCGCGCGAATAGCGGAATTTGAGGCACAACTGACGACGGTTAAACAGCGAATCGCCCTGCCGCCGCAGCCGGTTAGCGCGCTGGTGTATACCCCTGCCGCGCATAGCGCCAATCTGTGGACGCCAGAATCAGCACAAGGCAAGCTATTGACGCAGTTAGGCTTTACGCTGGCGACATTGCCCCGAGGACTGCAAACCAGCAAAAGCCAGGGTAAGCGCCACGATATCATTCAGCTTGGCGGTGAAAATCTGGCCGCCGGGTTAAACGGCGAATCTCTTTTCCTGTTTGCCGGCGACAACAAAGATGTCGCGGCCCTTTACGCCAATCCGCTGCTGGCGCACCTGCCAGCGGTGCAAAATAAGCGTGTCTATGCCCTGGGTACGGAGACGTTCCGTCTGGATTATTACAGCGCAACATTGTTGCTTAACCGGCTGGCCGCCCTGTTTTAGCCTTATCGGAGTCTTATCCGACTGACCAGACAGATTTTGTCAGTCGGATAAACGCCTCTTCATCAGCCAGCATCGCTAACCGGCGGCGTCTGGCGAAAACGACGTAGCTCGCCCAGCACTAACAGCAGCAGCAAACCGATAATCACCAGCCCGAATCCACTCACGCTCGCGGAAGCGACCGGCGTCATCATTGCGCCAAGACCGCCTAACAGCGCCGCGCCGATAGCGTCTCCCGTGACGTTTTGCGCGGTCCACAGGCCATTCATTCGCCCCAGCATATTTTCCGGCGTCTGGGTTTGCAGCAGGGTGTATTGTAATAACGAACTGATGGCGCTAAGCCAGCCAAACAGCGCCAGACAGATAACACCTGCGATCCAGACCGGCATGATGGCGAACAGCCCCACCGCCAGAAAAGAACCGACTGTCGAAACCAGCATAATGAGCCCCGGACGAACGCTATGCGCCAGTTGTCCGCTGGTCAGCGCGCCAATGGCCGCCCCCAGCGGAATTGCCGCATACAGCAAACCGATTTGCGCCGCCGACATCTGCCAGCTCATCGCCAGCGCCGGATAGAGGACGCGTACCGCGCTTGCCATCGTCACCAGACCGCCAAGCAGCGCAATACCGCCGATAAGCGGACTGGCGAGCAAAAAACGAAATGCCGCCAGTAACGCGATAAATGGATTTTCCCGCGGCTGCGGAGGGACAGGCAGTCGCGGCAGCGTCAGTAGCGGCAATAGCGTAATAAACGTCCCGACGGCCGCCAGCCCATAGTTCCAGGCTACGCCGCCGCTGGCAAGCAATATGCCCCCCAACATCGGGGAAATAACCGATCCCAGACGTACCGTCAGCATGGTAATCGCGCCGGCCTGCATCAGATTTTCTCTTCCGACCAGCGCTGGCGTCGCCGCCAGTAACGCGGTCACGCCCAGAGACGCGAAAAAGCCGTCCCACAGGCCAAGGAGATATATCGCCAGCAATGATGGTTCCGGCAGCAGCGCGTTCACGCACAGGCCAATAAAGCCAATACCGCAAGTACCGCGCGCCAGCAGAATCACCTTTTTACGTTCGTAGCGATCGGCCAGCACACCGCCCACCATTAAGCCAATAAACATGGCGCCGCCGGTTAACGTTACCGACAGCCCTACCTGCCAGGTGGAGTGCGTCATCATTTGGATCTGTACCGGAACCGCCACGCCAAGCAGCCCCAGCGAGACAATAGAGATAAAACGGGCCAGAAATACTGCGCGAAATGCAGGGTGCGTCTTCAACAGGCTGAGATTGAGCAGCCAGGATTGTCGATTCATTACAACGCCTTAATGCGAGTTTTTTTAAATATCCATTCAATGGCTGCACATGCTAACATAACCAAATAAGATAGATAACGATAATTACTATCATTATCAGGGAAGTTACTATGTCATGCTCGTTTTCCGTGACGCGCGCGTTTGCCGTGCCCGGATTGTTGTTATTACTGAGTCTCGCCGCGGTTTTAAGCCTGGTCATTGGCGCGAAACCGCTGCCCGCCGCCGCCGTGCTGGAGGCGTTCACCGGCGTATGCCAAAGCGCCGATTGCACCATCGTCCTGGATGCGCGTTTGCCGCGTACGCTGGCCGGATTACTGGCAGGCGGCGCGTTGGGTCTCGCCGGGGCGCTCATGCAAACACTCACTCGCAACCCGCTCGCCGACCCGGGGATTCTGGGCGTTAACAACGGCGCCAGCTTCGCCATTGTACTGGGCGCGGCGCTGTTTGGTTTCTCCACGCCGCTGGAACAGCTTTTCATGGCATTTAGCGGCGCGCTTATCGCATCGCTGATTGTCGCCTTCACCGGTAGTCAGGGCGGCGGCCAGTTAAGCCCAGTCCGCCTGACACTGGCGGGCGTGGCGCTTGGCGCGGTACTGGAAGGATTGACCAGCGGCATCGCGCTGTTAAATCCAGAGGTTTATGATCAGCTTCGCTTCTGGCAGGCGGGATCGCTGGACATTCGCAGCCTGCAAACGTTGAAAGTCGCGCTTGCGCCCGTGGTTATCGCTGGGATCGTGGCGCTATTTCTGAGCCGTGCGCTGAATAGCCTGAGCCTCGGCAGCGATACTGCGACGGCGCTGGGGAGTAAAGTGGCACGCACCCAACTTATCGGTTTACTGGCGATTACCGTCTTGTGCGGCAGCGCAACGGCGCTGGTCGGCCCTATCGCCTTTATTGGTCTGATGATGCCGCATATGGCGCGTTGGCTGGTGGGCGCAGACCACCGCTGGTCGCTGCCAGTGACGCTACTGGCAACCCCTGCTCTGCTGCTTTTTGCCGATATTATTGGTCGTCTGTTGGTGCCGGGCGAACTCCGCGTATCGGTCGTCAGTGCATTTATCGGCGCGCCGGTACTTATCTTTCTGGTACGCCGTAAATCGAACGGAGGCGGCCTGTGATGTTTCTTTCTCGTCGGCTTATCGTAAGCTGCCTGATTCTGGCGGCTGGCTGCTTCGCCATTGGCTTATGGAGCCTGCAAAGCGGCGCCGTGCCTCTTGAGACCGGGCAGATTATTGCCGCGCTGCTGGGCGACGCGCCGCGTAACATCACCCTTGTCGTAACCGAATGGCGACTACCGCGCGTATTAATGGCGTTGCTGATTGGCGCTGCGCTTGGCGTCAGTGGCGCGATTTTTCAGTCGTTGATGCGTAACCCGCTAGGCAGCCCTGATGTGATGGGCTTTAATACTGGCGCCTGGAGCGGCGTACTGGTCGCAATGGTCCTGTTTGGCCAGCATCTTACCGCGATCGCGCTGGCGGCAATGGCGGGCGGTATCGTCACGTCATTGATTGTCTGGCTGCTCGCCTGGCGTAACGGGATTGAAACTTTCCGGCTGATTATCATCGGTATCGGCATCCGCGCGATGTTAGTCGCCTTTAATACCTGGCTTCTGTTGCAGGCGTCGCTGGAAACGGCGCTCACCGCCGGCTTATGGAACGCCGGGTCGCTCAACGGTCTGACATGGGCAAAAACCTGGCCTTCGGCGCCGCTGATTATTGTAATGCTGACAGGCGCCGCGCTACTGGTGCGTCGTATGCGGCTGCTGGAGATGGGCGATGACAGCGCCTGCGCGCTGGGTGTTAGCGTGGAGCGGTCACGCCTGATGCTGATGCTGGTGGCGGTGTCGCTCACCGCTGCGGCAACGGCACTGGCTGGCCCCATCTCGTTTATTGCCCTTGTCGCGCCGCACATCGCCCGCCGTCTTAGCGGCACAGCGCGCTGGGGATTAACCCAGTCGGCGCTGTGCGGCGCGTTGTTACTACTGGCCGCCGATGCGTGCGCGCAGCAACTGTTTATGCCTTATCAGCTTCCAGTGGGCGTGGTCACCGTCAGCCTCGGCGGTATTTACCTTATCGTCTTGTTAATTCAGGAGTCCCGCAAAAAATGACCGAATCCGTAGCCCGTTTGCGCGGCGACCAGTTAACGCTGGGTTATGGCAGCTATACCGTCGCAAAAAACCTTAATGTTTCGATTCCGGACGGCCATTTTACCGCCATCATCGGCCCTAACGGCTGCGGCAAGTCAACGTTGCTACGCACGCTAAGCCGTCTGATGACGCCTGTTGACGGCCATGTCTGGCTGGATGGCGAACAGATACAGCGTTACGCCAGTAAAGAGGTGGCGCGGCGCATCGGATTGCTGGCGCAAAACGCCACTACGCCGGGCGATATCACCGTACAAGAGCTGGTCGCCAGAGGGCGTTATCCGCATCAGCCGTTATTTACCCGCTGGCGTAAGGAAGATGCCGATGCCGTCGCCAGTGCCATGCGTGCAACAGGTATCACCTCACTGGCGGCGCAAAGTGTAGACACTCTGTCCGGCGGCCAACGTCAGCGGGCGTGGATAGCCATGGTGCTGGCGCAGGAAACGTCCATCATGCTGCTGGATGAGCCGACAACGTGGCTGGATATTAGCCATCAAATTGATTTGCTGGAGTTGTTAAGCGATCTCAACCGCGAAAAAGGCTATACGCTCGCCGCCGTCCTGCATGACCTGAATCAGGCCTGCCGATACGCCACGCATTTGATTGCATTACGCGAAGGTAACATTGTCGCACAGGGCGCGCCGAAAGAGATTGTTACCGCTGAGCTTATCGAAAAAATCTATGGGCTGCGCTGTATGATTATCGACGATCCGGTTGCCGGTACGCCGCTGGTGGTACCGCTGGGACGGCGATAGTCGTCCACACAGATGACAAAGCCGGATATCGCTATCCGGCTTTTGGGTAAATCAGACTAACCGTTCATCTATCGCCAACGCGTTTTCCATTTTACGCGAGACCATCGCGTGACGCAGTAATACGCCGCCGCAGGCCATCATACCGCCAATCAACGCCGCCAGGATAATAATGACCGCTTTACCCGGGCCATCTTTTTTCACTGGCAGAGACGGCGACAGTTGATATTTAAACGGGGTAAACTTCACGTCGCTCACATTCATTGCCGCCAGTTGTTCAACATGGTATTGACGGTTACGCAAATCACCGTCAATCTCGGCCACGTCCGTTACCCCTTTTTCAATTTCCAGTTTGCGGGAAATACCATCCGCGCCGAGGGAAATAGAAAAATCCGGATCATCTTTTACCGCCTGACCATTGCTGTAAACCGGTCTCTTAATGCCAGCGGCGTTGGCGATTTCCAGCGAATAATGGAGACGTTGAATATTGGCATCAAGCTGGTTTTTGAGACGCACCCGATCCATCGCCAGCTTTTCCTGCTCATAGCGGGTTTTGATTTCCAGCTGGTTACGAATATTTTCCAGCGTCTCTTTCACGACGATATCAGAGATGTACTGAATATAGCCAGCCAGCACTTTTTGCGCTTCTTCCCGCGTCGGCGCGGTAAAACTCAATGTCCACGACGTGAATAACGACGTTTCATTTTTCTTGCCGGCATTGCTGTCCACCGCTTTCATTTTTTCGCTCAGCAGGACAATCGCCCGGTGAAGATCCTGCTCGTCTATTTGCGCGCCTTTTAATTGATCCATGACATACGGAGAAGAACGAAGATATTCTTCCAGCAGCGAGGGCGAGCTAAACTTTTTAATAAACAGATTAAATACGCTGGCCCGATCAACGCTTACCTCCATATCCAACACGCGCAGCGC
The DNA here is from genome assembly GCF_046551895.1 of Salmonella sp. SAL03688. Classification (NCBI taxonomy): domain Bacteria; kingdom Pseudomonadati; phylum Pseudomonadota; class Gammaproteobacteria; order Enterobacterales; family Enterobacteriaceae; genus Salmonella; species Salmonella sp. SAL03688. Next base: position 128,730 of record NZ_JBGDVI010000008.1, on the reverse strand, counting down.
GGTCAACGTTCTCTCCAGCCCCTGCCACTGTACCGACTCCGCCGGTGTGACAATCGCCTGGCTGGTCCATTTTTGCGGCAGCAGAAAGGACAGAAGCAACCCCACGCACGCAAAGGCGAAAACGGTAGCAAGAATACGACGTTTCGCCTGCCATAACACCTCTATAAGGCTAAACAAATCGATTTCATGACTGTTGGCGGGCGGCAGTGAATAACCTGCAAATGACTGATTTTTTTCTTGTTTTACATTAAGAGATGGCATGCCGTATGACCTGAAAACTTTATCCAATGAAAGAACACATTCCTGTCAGAGATTCTAACAGCAAGTCAGAATTATCCGAAACAATCTTTACGCGCCAGTGCCCGAAAAGCTAAATATTCGGAATTAAACTTGCCTGTAGCATGTATCACTTATGTTAAAAGAATTAATAGTTGCAATAAAAAACCCATAATAATTAGTAATTATTATGGGTTTCAGGATTTAATTTGTTAAAGGCAGAAACAACGCCCGTTATTTATTAATAAGTTCGCTGATGATGGGCCCGATAGTTTCAAAAGCGGAGGGAGAAATAATATCTACATGCGCGCACGGCTGGCGATAAATAGCCAAAGACGCTATCCACGGCGACCAGCTCTGTTCAGGCGATACGCCTTCCGGCACCGTTTTATCCGCCACAAAGAGCGTAGCATGTCCATCAAACGGTACGCTATGCGCCGTCGTCAGCAAACGGACGGCATCCGCATAATTGCCTTCAATGGCGGTAAATAAGGCTTCGGAGGCATTTCCCTGCTGCGCGGCGACAAACGCAGCGCGTTCACGTTCAATTTCCGCCAATACGTCCGGATTGAGGCCATTCGCCTCTTTTTCCCGCCAGTTTTGCGTTTCCGGCGGCCAGGTGTCCAGTAACCCCAAAAACGCCACCGTTTCGCCGCGTGCGCGCAACCGGGCGGCGATCCCTTGCGCCAGCGTCCCGCCCAGCGAATAGCCTAATAAATAATAAGGGCCATGCGGCTGCCGGGCGAGCAATGTCGCCAGATGATGTTCACATACCTCATCAAGAGTAGTTGCGGTTTGCATAGGGCCAGCGGGGCGCGGCGACTGAATCCCCATAATCGACCACGACGGGCTGAGATAGCGTGATAATACGCTAAATTGCCAGGCGAACCCCGACGCCGGATGGAAACAAAATAACGTTGGACCATCGCTTTCACGCAGCGGCAACAGCGGCCCGAACCCCAGATTGCGCGAGCGTTCGTCATCGTCAGTATCGAGCAGCTTACTTAACTGCGCCACGTCAGACGCCACCATCACCTGCCCCGGCGTCACCTGGCGGTTAAACGTCTGACTTAGCTGCGCGGCCAGTTTCATCGCCAGCAGCGAATGTCCGCCCAGCGCAAAGAAATCACTTTCAACGTCGTTAATCTCACAGCCCAGCAGGCGGGAAAACGCCGCGGCGACAGCAATCTCCGTTGCGGACTGCGGCGCACGCCCTTTCACGCGCGGCGTCAGGTCCGGCAGCGGCAGGGCTTTACGATCCAGCTTGCCATTAGCGCTAAGCGGCAAGCTGGCAAGTTGCAACAACACAACCGGCACCATATGCGCGGGAAGTTTTTGGCGTAATTTTTCCTGCAGCGCCGGTAAATCCAGCGGCAAACCGGAGTGCGACACCAGATAGCCGACCAGTTGCCGGGCATCCCCGCCCGTCGCCGCCGCCTGATTAAAGACGCAGGCATGTGCTACCGCCTGTTCAACATCCGGCAGCGTTTGCATGACGCGGTCAATCTCGCCCAGTTCAATACGTTGCCCCCGAATTTTGAGCTGATCGTCGCTGCGCCCCAGGTATTCTACCGCGCCGGAATCCAGCCAGCGCGCCACATCTCCGGTACGGTACATCCGTTCGCCTGGCGCAAAAGGATCGGCGATAAAACGGCTGGCGGTAAGATCCGGACGCCCCAGATAGCCCTGCGCCAGTTGGATACCGGTAAGATAGAGATCGCCAGCCACGCCCGGCGGCACCGGCTGCATATGCGCATCGAGAATACGTAAACCGGTATTCCAGACGGGATAACCAATCGGGATACTGTTGCCGTCAACAGCCGCCAGCTCATCGCCACAGGCCGGATACCAGCTCACATCCACCGCGGCCTCCGTTGGCCCGTACAGATTGTGTAGCGGCGCGTTGGTTAACGTCTCCCATTCGCGGCACAGCGCCGTCGGCAGGGCCTCGCCGCTACAGAAAACGCGCTTTAAGGAAGCGCAGCTTTTCCCAGCCGACGCTGGCGTGAGCGAGGCAATAAAGGCCGCCAGCATCGACGGCACAAAATGAGTGGTCGTGACGCCGTATTGCGCAAAGAACCGCTGCATCGCGAGCGGGTCGCGGTGCGCTTCCGGCTCGGCCATCACCAGTTTCGCCCCGGCGATAAACGGCCAGAAAAACTCCCATACTGAGACGTCAAAACTGCACGGCGTTTTTTGCGCTACTACATCATCCGCCGTCAACGGATAGTGATCCTGCATCCACAGCAGCCGGTTGACTATCGCCGTTTGTCCCACCATCACCCCTTTCGGCCTGCCCGTCGAGCCAGAGGTGAAAATGATGTAAGCGGTATGATGCGGTAACGACAGCCCCAGCGGAGTGGCGTCACTGACCGGTAGCGGTTGGCTATAACACAAATATTCCATCCCCGGAATATCGTGAAAGCGCGCCAGCTGCGCCTGAGTCGTAATTAACAGTTTCGGCTGCGCATCTTCCAGCATCATTCGCAGCCGATCGTCAGGATAACCGGTATCCAGCGGCAGCCAGGCGGCGCCCGCCTCGACAATGCCATGCAGCGCTAAGGTCAGGAAAACCGACCGCGGCAACGCCACCGCCACGCTATCGCCAGGCTGAACGCCGCGTTCCCGCAGCGCGTACGCCAGCGCCACAACCTGTTCACGCATTTCACGGTAGGTAAAGCGATAATGCGCATCTGCCAACGCGAAAGCCTCTGGCGTTTTTTGCGCCTGCTGCGCCACCAAATCGCTAAGCGTGGCGGCGGGAATCGTTACCGCCGTATTATTAAGGTGTGTTAATTGCGTTTGTTCTTCCGCCAGCAGCATTTGCGCATCGCCGCAGCGCAGCGCCGGGTTATCCGCAAACTGAGTGATAAGCGCCATCAATCGTAAGGCATGGCGGGAGAGCGTGGCGTCATCGTAACGCTGTGCATTCGCCAGCAATTCAATATCCAGACCGCCGTTTTCATCCGGAAAAAGCGCCAGTTCAAGATCGTTAACCGGCCCCGTCGCCAGGGTATGGGTTTGCGCCTGTATGCCAGGAAGATCCAGATAATAATCAAATACTTTTATGTTGAGCACCGGGCCAAATAGCGGCGTCTCCCCTGCGGCTCGCCCGCTATCGCGTACAATCTGTTCGGCGTCGTAACGCTGGTGGCGGCGCATCTTCTTTAACTGCGCCGCAAGACGCTTCGCCAGCGTTGGCAGATCTTCCGTCGCATGAAGGTTAACCGCCAGCGGCAACACGTTAAGGACAGGCCCGGTCGCCGTTAACGCCGCCGATCCCATCCGCCGCATAAAGATAAATCCGGCGGCATAATCCATTCGCCCGCATAATCGTCCCAGCCACAACGTCACCAGCGCCAGGGCAAGATCCGCTCGCGGTATCTCAGGCATGTGCGCCGCCAGTTGGCGAAACGCCCCCTCCGGCGCGCTCAATTTCATACGCAGAATATCCGCGCTCGCCGACCGTCCCGGCAACGGCGCGGCAGAAATTGACGCCGGCGGCGGCAGCTCGCGGCGCTGCTGCGCCCAGAAGGCGCCGTCACGCTGCCAGGCCTCGCTCTGGCGATAGCGCTGATATTCCTCGACCACATCCGCAAAGGGGGTAAAAGGCGACTCCGGCGTAGGGGCGTCGCTCTGCCAGGCGCGATAAATCGCCGCAATCTGGCGGGTTATCGCCGGGAAGCTAAAGCCATCCACCAGCAAATGGTGATAGCGCTGATACCAATACCAGCGGGTATCATCAATGCGGATTAACTGGTGAAACGCCAGCGGCTTACCGCTATCTGCGCGCAGGTTTTGCCGTAAATCCGCCTGCATTAACGCCTGCGCCGCGTAACGCGGATCGGGCTGGTCGCGTAAATCGGCAATCGGGGGCTCGCCGAAGGTGTGCTCAGGATCTATCCATTGCCAGACCTCGCCGTTCTCTTCGGTAAAACGCATCCGTAGCGTATCCGCCTGTTGCATCCCTACTGCTACCGCTTTTGCCAGCAAGGCGGCATCCAGCTCGCCGTTCAGTTCCACATAGTGCGCCACGCTCCAGGCGGAGGGTAAATCAGAGAGTTTTTCCGCCATCCAGATCCCCGGCTGGGCGGCGACTAACGGTAAACGCTGCGTCATTTCGCCTCCTGCTTATCGGCATAATGCGCCGGATTCAGTGTTGTCCAGCGCGTATTAAGCCACTGCTGGCACGCGTCCTGCGATTGCGGTTCGCATACCACGTCCCAGCCTGCGGGAAGCGCACATGCCGCTGGCCAAAGGCTGAATTGACGCTGCGCATTTTGCAGGATGTAAAACTGTCCCTGCGGATTATCGAAGGGATTACTGAACTCCATACTCAACTCCTGTCATGGACATGTGCCCGGTTAAAGCGTGTCGATAAGCGGCTGCCAAAGCAGCATCAGCCCTTGCGTTAGCCCGCCGCGCCAGCAAAGCGCATCGTGTCCGCCGTCAACCTGACGCCAGAAAATGGACTGCTGCGAGGTGTTCAGTTGGGCATAAAGCGCCTGATTTGCCTGAAACACGATCGGCTCACGCACGCCGGCTTCCAGTACGATACGCAGTCCGCGCGCGCATAATGCGCCGGTTTTCAGCCGGGTAATGACTTCCCCCTCCGGCGGGGTGATGCGATGAGGCCACCAGAACGATCCGGACTGGCTTAGTACACAGCCAAAACGCGTCGGCCAGTTCAGGCCGGCATACAGCGCCGACAGGCCGCCAAAACTCTGTCCGGCGACCACCGTTCGCCCGGCATCATCGCTAAAAGGCGTCACGGCTCTGACTTGCGGCAACAGTTCCTGCTGCACCGCCAGCCAGAAGTCGGCATTGCAGGGCAACTCCTGGCTGCGGTGTTGAGTATCAATCGCGTCAATCAGCAGGTAGACGGCACCAGGAAGCAGGCGTTGATGAGTCAGCGAGGCGAGCGCGGGCCAGACGGGCATATTTTCCGCCCAGAATTGACCGTCCAGCAGAATAGCCAACGGTCTTTCCTCCGGCGCCTCGTCTCCGGTCGTCAATATCCATACGCGGCGGGAGTTACCCAGACGTTCGCTATGCCACTGCATCATCAAAGGCGGCGAGTACGGCGTTTCAGGACGATCCCACCCCGGCTGAAGGGGCGCATCCGGCATTTCCAGCGCTGAAACCGCATGACCACGTCCTCCCCGCCAGCTTTGGGAATTAAGCGGGTCGGCAATCGCCTGCGGTAATAGCTGTCGCCAGCCTTCACGCAGCACGTTCCGATCGGGCGTTTCGCCCGGCGCAAAAGCAGCAAAAACGTCATCGCGCTCGGTAGGAATAAAACAGTAGCTGCCGCGCCAGTTAGCGCTAAGCGCCGTGCTCCAGCGCCAGACATCCGTTCCGGCAATACGCGCCATCGTCTGAGGCTGCGCGTTTTGATGATGATCGGTTACGCCAGTGATGTAGACCCAGACACGCCGTATCGGGGAGTGTGTTTCGTTTCCCTGCGGGTCGCGCCACCAAAAAGTGACCCGATAATTTCCGTCTTTTTCCCGTATCCATTCCGGCCCGGTTTTCGTCCTCCACCAGGCCTCACTTCCCGTTGCCAGCGCCTCTTTCATTATAACCCTGTGTTTATTATGAATTTTGTATATAAAAGGTGAAATATATTGATAATATTATTGATAACTATTTGCATTTGCAATAGCGTATTGTCGCGCTATGGGACGCGCGAACACAATTTCACCACCCGGCCAATGCCTTTGACGGGCGCTTTGGCTTATGTGGCTAAAGAAAAGCAGGATATACAATGAACAAGAAGATTCATTCCCTGACCTTACTGGTCAATTTAGGGATTTACGGGGCCGCTCTGCCCGTGATGGCGGAAGAAAAAACCGATAGCGCTGCGCTCACCAATGAAGACACCATCGTGGTGACCGCTGCCCAGCAAAACCTACAGGCGCCAGGCGTATCCACCATCACCGCCGATGAGATCCGCAAAAATCCGCCCGCGCGCGACGTGTCAGAAATCATCCGCACCATGCCAGGCGTAAACCTGACCGGCAACTCCACCAGCGGTCAGCGCGGGAATAACCGCCAAATCGATATTCGCGGCATGGGGCCGGAAAACACCCTCATCCTGATAGACGGTAAACCCGTCACCAGCCGTAACTCGGTGCGCCTGGGCTGGCGCGGCGAACGCGATACCCGCGGCGATACCGCGTGGGTGCCGCCGGAGATGATCGAACGCATTGAAGTGCTGCGTGGCCCTGCCGCCGCACGCTACGGTAACGGCGCGGCGGGTGGCGTGGTCAATATCATTACCAAAAAAGGCGGTAGCGAGTGGCACGGTTCCTGGAATACCTATTTCAACGCGCCGGAACATAAAGACGAAGGCGCGACCAAACGCACTAACTTTAGCCTGAACGGCCCGCTGGGCGGGGATTTCAGCTTCCGTCTGTATGGCAACCTCGACAAAACGCAGGCTGATGCGCGTAATATTAACCAGGGGCATCAGTCTGAACGTACCGGGAGTTACGCCGACACGCTACCGGCAGGACGCGAGGGGGTCATTAACAAAGATATCAACGGCGTGGTTCGTTGGGATTTTGCTCCGCTTCAGTCTCTGGAACTGGAGGCCGGTTACAGTCGCCAGGGCAACCTCTATGCCGGCGATACTCAGAACACCAATACGAACCAGCTGGTGAAAGATAATTACGGAAAAGAGACGAACCGCCTCTATCGGCAGAACTACTCTCTGACCTGGAACGGCGGCTGGGATAATGGCGTAACCACCAGTAACTGGGTGCAATACGAACATACCCGTAACTCCCGGATGCCGGAAGGCCTGGCAGGCGGCACCGAAGGAATTTTCGATCCCAAAGCATCGCAAAAATATGCCGATGCCGATTTGAATGACGTCACCCTACACAGCGAAGTGAGCCTTCCTTTCGATCTGCTGGTAAATCAAAACCTGACGCTGGGTACCGAATGGGCCCAACAGCGTATGAAAGACGAGCTCTCCAACTCGCAAACCTTTATGGGGGGAAATATCCCGGGTTACAGCAGTACCAATCGTAGCCCCTATTCAAAAGCGGAAATTTTCTCTCTGTTTGCTGAAAACAACATGGAACTGACCGATAGCACCATGCTGACGCCGGGGCTACGTTTCGATCATCACAGTATTGTGGGGGATAACTGGAGCCCATCGCTGAACCTGTCGCAAGGTCTGGGGGATGACTTTACCCTGAAAATGGGAATCGCCCGCGCTTATAAAGCCCCGAGTCTGTACCAGACTAACCCAAACTATATTTTGTACAGTAAAGGTCAGGGTTGCTACGCGACTGGCGCGGGTACCGGCATCGGCTGCTATATGATGGGTAACGATGATCTGAAAGCCGAAACCAGCATCAATAAAGAGATCGGTCTGGAATTTAAACGCGATGGCTGGCTGGCCGGCATCACCTGGTTCCGCAATGATTACCGCAATAAGATTGAAGCGGGTACGGTGCCGTTGCAGCGTATCAACAACGGCAAAACGGATGTTTATCAGTGGGAGAACGTGCCGAAAGCGGTCGTTGAAGGTCTGGAAGGCACGTTAAACGTACCGGTTAGCGACACCGTCAACTGGACGAATAACGTTACGTATATGCTGCAGAGCAAAAACAAAGAGACCGGCGAACGCCTGTCGATTATTCCACAGTACACGCTTAACTCAACCCTGAGCTGGCAGGTACGTCAGGACGTTTCTCTGCAATCGACCTTCACCTGGTACGGCAAACAAGAGCCGAAGAAATATGATTATCAAGGTAACCCCGTTACCGGGACAGATAAGCAAGCGGTCAGCCCATACAGTATTGTTGGCCTGAGCGCGACCTGGGACGTGACCAAAAATGTCAGCCTGACCGGTGGCGTGGATAACCTCTTTGACAAACGTCTGTGGCGTGAAGGTAACGCGCAAACCGTCAGGGATACTCAAACTGGCGCTTATATGGCGGGTGCTGGCGCGTACACCTATAACGAACCGGGACGTACGTGGTATATGAGCATTAATACCCATTTCTGATGGCAACCTTCCCTCCCTCATTCGGGGAGGGAATTAGCAAAAAACGATGCGGACATCTCATTTTCCCCTTCCCTTTGCCGGACACAGGCTGCATATCGTCGACTTTGATGCGAGCAGCTTTCACGAACACGATCTGTTATGGCTGCCTCATCACGATCGGCTCCGGTCTGCCGGACGCAAGCGTAAAGCTGAACATCTGGCAGGCCGCATCGCCGCCGTTCATGCGCTACGCGAGGTGGGCGTCAGGACAGTGCCCGGTATTGGCGACAAGCGACAGCCGCTATGGCCGGACGGCCTATTTGGCAGCATCAGCCACTGTGCGTCAACAGCGCTGGCCGTCATATCCCGACAGCGTATCGGCATTGATATAGAAAAAATCATGAGTCAGCACACGGCGACAGAGCTGGCGCCGTCCATTATTGATAGCGATGAGCGCCAAATTCTCCAGGCGAGCTCGCTCCCTTTTCCGCTTGCCCTGACGCTGGCTTTCTCCGCCAAAGAGAGCGTTTATAAAGCCTTTTCAGACTGCGTCACGCTCCCGGGATTCGATAGCGCAAAAGTTACCTCGCTTACCGCCACGCACATCTCGTTATATCTGCTGCCAGCCTTTGCCGCCACGATGGCTGAACGTACCGTCCGTACAGAATGGTTTCAACGTGGCAATAGCGTTATTACTCTTGTTTCTGCAATAACGCGCTTTCCCCACGACAGGAGCGCTCCCGCTTCTATACTTAGCGCAATCCCCCGATAAATGAGATCGCTATGGCGCTGAATGATTTTCACGTTTCTGAACCTTATACGCTTGGTATTGAGCTGGAGATGCAGGTGATCAATCCACCTGGCTACGATTTAAGTCAGGACTCTTCTACGCTGATCGACACCGTTAAGCCCCAACTTACTGCGGGAGAAATTAAGCACGATATCACCGAAAGTATGCTGGAGATGGCCACGGGCGTCTGCCGCGATATTGACCAGGCGGCGGCCCAACTTTCTGCCATGCAGCACGTTATTTTACAGGCGGCGTCGGAACACCATCTCGGCATTTGCGGCGGCGGTACGCACCCTTTTCAAAAATGGCAGCGTCAGGAGGTCTGTGATAATGAGCGCTATCAACGCACGCTGGAAAATTTCGGCTACTTAATTCAACAGGCGACGGTTTTCGGCCAGCATGTCCACGTCGGCTGCGCGAACGGCGACGATGCGATTTATCTTTTACACGGGCTGTCGCATTTTGTGCCGCACTTTATTGCGCTCTCCGCCGCGTCCCCCTATATGCAAGGATCTGACACCCGTTTTGCCTGCGCGCGCCTGAATATTTTTTCCGCTTTTCCCGATAACGGTCCCATGCCGTGGGTCAGTAACTGGCAAGAGTTTGCCGGACTATTTCGCCGTCTGTCTTACACCACGATGATCGACAGCATCAAAGATTTGCACTGGGATATCCGCCCCAGCCCGGCCTTTGGCACGGTAGAAGTTCGGGTGATGGATACGCCGCTCACCCTTGATCATGCCATCAATATGGCAGGGTTGATTCAGGCGACCGCGCACTGGCTGCTGACCGAGCATCCCTTTAAACCGCAGGAACAAGACTATCTGTTATATAAATTCAACCGTTTTCAGGCTTGCCGCTATGGTCTGGAGGGCGTGCTAACCGATGTCTATACCGGCGACCGCCGTCGCCTGGCAGATGATACGCTGCGTCTGCTGGACAACGTTACCCCCTCTGCGCGCAAGCTGGGCGCCGACAGCGCCATTGACGCGCTACGTCTGCAGGTGAAAAAAGGCGGTAACGAAGCGCAATATATGCGGGAGTTTATTGCCGACGGCGGATCGCTGATAGGTCTGGTACAAAAACATTGTGAAATCTGGGCGGGACAGTAGACAGCATATTTGCCTTACCAGGCGATATCCCGGACAATGGCGTTTTAACTTACGTTTAACAAAGCCATGAAACACCCGCTTGAATCATTGATGACCGCTGCCGGTATTTTGCTGATGGCGTTGCTCTCCAGCCTGCTGCTGCCCGCCCCTTCGCTCGGCCTTGCGCTGGCGCAAAAACTGGTCGGGATCTTTCATCTTATGGATCTCAACCAGCTTTATACTTTGTTGTTTTGTTTATGGTTTCTGTTGCTCGGCGCGCTGGAATATTATGTTATTCGCTTTATCTGGCGGCGCTGGTTTTCGCTGGCCGATTAAACATTTCAATGCGTACGGCCATGCTTTTCTTTACGATAAGCGCCTGGCGGCAGGTTGAACGTGCGGGTAAAAATGCGCGTAAAGGTTTGCTGCGAATCAAAACCATACTTGAGACAAATATCATACACCTTCTGGTCGGTGTCGCGCAGGTCGCGCGCCGCCAGTTTTAGCTTCCGTTCACGCACGTAGCGCCCCAGACTCTCCCCTTTGTACTGCATAAAAAGGCGCTGCAGGTGCCACTTGGAATACCCCGCATGACGGGCAATATCATCAATACGTAACGGCTGATTCAAATTATCATCAATCCACTCGACAATCGTGTCGATAACCTGAGCGGAAATGGTCATCGTGCTCTCCCCTCTATCAAACTCGTCAGCGGCTCCCGCACCGCACATTTACGGCAACAGCAATAAGCATAGTAATAACCACACAAATTGTGAGACAGCTTATCGCATGGCCTGCAATATGCTTTTCTACCACTTCATGCGGCAGCCCTTGATTATGAGTGAGTAAGCACTCATTATAGAAAGCAAAGATACGCCGTCAAGGTACTTTTCAAAGGTTGACATTCACCGTTGCGACGCGACAACGGGCATGATTCAATCATGTTTTTCCAGACATAAGGGTAACGTGTAGTGGCTCGTCCGAAGAGTGAAGACAAAAAACAAGCATTACTGGAAGCGGCAACCCAGGCGATAGCGCAATCCGGTATCGCCGCCTCAACGGCGGTGATTGCGCGTAACGCAGGTGTTGCAGAAGGAACATTGTTTCGCTATTTCGCGACCAAAGATGAGCTGATTAACACGTTGTATTTGCATTTAAAGCAGGATCTCTGCCAGTCAATGATAATGGAGCTGGATCGATCCATTACCGATGCCAAAATGATGACCCGTTTTATCTGGAACAGTTACATCAGTTGGGGTCTGAACCATCCCGCGCGCCATCGGGCGATCCGTCAACTGGCCGTCAGCGAAAAGCTCACCAAAGAGACGGAACAACGGGCCGACGATATGTTCCCCGAATTGCGCGATTTATGTCATCGTTCCGTTTTGATGGTATTTATGTCGGATGAGTACCGCGCCTTCGGCGACGGCCTTTTTCTGGCGCTGGCTGAAACAACAATGGATTTCGCCGCGCGCGATCCCGCTCGCGCTGGCGAATATATTGCGCTGGGATTCGAAGCCATGTGGCGCGCGCTGACTCGCGAGGAGCAATAATGGACGGTCAAACACTGCACGCCTGTGCAAAACGCTTTGCGCTGGAACTGTCTTTTACCGAACACTGCTGGCCTTTCGGCCCACAGTACGATGTGTTTAAAGTCGGCGGCAAAATATTCATGCTGTTCACTGAACATCACTGTCGCCCAGTAGTGAACCTGAAGTCGGATCCCCAAAAATCCCTGGTAAATCAACAAATTTACCCCAGCATTGCGCCTGGCTATCACATGAATAAGAAACACTGGATTTCAGTCTATGCGGGCGAGGATATCACCGTCTCGCTACTCAACGATTTGATAAATGACTCATGGAATCTGGTCGTAGACGGGCTGCCTAAAAGAGAGCAACTGCGCCTGCGGCCGCGCTGATGCAATAACCGTTTCCGCATTTTCCTCCCTTATCTTTTTACCGATAACCCGGTACCCTGCTGATACAAAAGGGTACTAAACCAACCAGGAGCATTTATGGATATCGTTTCTGTCGCCTTACAGCGCTACTCCACCAAGGCGTTCGATCCCAGCAAAAAACTGACCGCCGAAGAAGCGGATAAAATAAAAACACTACTACTGTACAGCCCCTCCAGCACCAATTCCCAGCCGTGGCACTTTATTGTCGCCAGTACGGAAGAGGGCAAAGCGCGCGTAGCAAAATCCGCTGCCGGAAACTACACGTTCAACGAACGCAAAATGCTGGACGCCTCCCATGTCGTCGTGTTCTGCGCGAAAACCGCGATGGACGACGCCTGGCTGCAACGGGTGGTCGATCAGGAAGATGCCGATGGCCGTTTCGCTACGCCGGAAGCTAAAGCGGCAAATGATAAAGGTCGCCGCTTTTTCGCCGATATGCACCGCGTCTCGCTGAAAGATGACCACCAGTGGATGGCGAAGCAGGTTTATCTGAACGTCGGCAACTTTCTGCTGGGCGTCGCCGCGATGGGTCTCGACGCCGTCCCCATTGAAGGTTTCGACGCCGAGGTGCTCGACGCTGAATTTGGTCTGAAAGAAAAAGGCTATACCAGTCTGGTCGTGGTGCCGGTCGGCCATCATAGCGTCGAGGATTTCAACGCCGGGCTGCCGAAATCACGTCTGCCGCTTGAAACCACACTGACGGAAGTTTAATCCCCTGCCTAAGCCGGACGCCCGTCCGGCTTTTTTCACCTTTCTGCCAGGTTCCTCAATGATCAATGGCGCGAAGTGCCAGGTTTTACATCGCTAGTGTTAACTTCCTCTTTCAACCTATTGAAAATAAATAATATTTAAAACTGGCACGCCGTTTGCCATATCTGGATACCCCCTATCTGGATGAAGGAGAAAACGGGTGAGACATGTTTATGTAGCCAGCCATGGCCCTTTTGCCCGCGGACTTATTAACAGTCTATCGCTGCTGATTGGCGACGAACACGGCGTGACACCGGTTTGCGCCTACGATGGCGATATTGTCACCACGGAGCAGCTTGAACAAACCCTCGAAAATCTGATCGCGCAGGCCAACGGCGAAGAAGTGGTGGTGTTTACCGATCTGCTCGGCGGCAGCATCAACAATAGCGCCGCGAAAGTGCTGATGCGTCACCGTCACGTTTTTGTGGTGGCTGGCGTCAACATGACCCTGCTGCTGGAGTTTTTACTCTGTGAAGAAGAAAGCACAGACGCGGCCATTACCTACGCCACCAATGCGGCGCGTGAATCCATTGTCTTTATCAACACGCTAATAACACAACCATCCGCTGACCTACAGGGAGAATCCCATGATCAAATTAGTGCGCATTGATTACCGCCTGCTGCACGGCCAGGTGGTCTTCGCCTGGACCCGGGCGCTGGATATCGACCATATCATCGTCGCTAACGCCAACGCCGCCGGCGACGCGTTTGTCTCTATGTCATTAAGTCTGGCAAAACCCGCTGGCGTGTCGCTGGACATTATCACGGTGGAACAGGCGGCGGAAAAACTCGCCAGCGGCAAGCTGGATCACAAAAAAGTGATGGTGGTGCTGGGAAATACTGCCGAAACCCTCGCCTTCGTCGAGAAAGTGCCAGGGATTAGCGTTATCAACTACGGCGGTATCGCGCAAAAAGAGGGCGCACAGCAGTTCGGCAAAGCCATATACCTGACCGAGCAGGAGATTGCCGATAGCCAGGCGCTAAAAGCCAAAGGCATCCGTCTGGAAATGCGCCAGGTTCCGGCCCATTCCGCCGAATTGCTTAACGATAAACTCTGAACCCGGAGGTCACTATGTTGCTCACCGCAACGCTGCTCGGCCTGATTGCCGCACTAGGTATTCTTGACGGGCGTTTACTCGGCGTGTCGATGATTGACCGTCCGCTGGTGATGTGCGCCCTCACCGGTCTGGTCTGCGGCAATTTACACGAAGGCATTCTGATCGGCGCGACGCTGGAACTGATCTTTTTAGGTAATGTTGCTATCGGCGCCGCGGTACCGCCTGATGTCGTGACCGGTTCGGTACTGGCGACCGCGTTTTCTATTATGTCCGGGCGCGGGCCCGAAGCGGCGCTGACCATCGCGATTCCTATCTCTATGCTGGCGCAGACCCTCGGCGTCCTGGTGCGCGTGGTTAACGCCCGCTTTGGCCACATGGCCGATCGTTATGCGGCGCAGGGTAATACCCGGATGGTTGCCGTTATGCACCTGGGGGGCCCAACGCTGCTCTATTTTCTAAGCGGTTTTCTGCCGGTCTTTTTCGCCATTTTGCTCGGTTCTGCCGCCGTCACCTGGTTCCTCGACGCCATTCCCGCCTTTATTACCAATGGCCTGGTTGTCGCCAGTAAGATTTTGCCGGCGCTGGGTTTCGCGTTGCTGATCAGCATGATGCTTAGCAGCAAATTAATGCCTTACCTTGGGCTGGGCTTTCTGATCGCCGCATATACCAAACTGGACATCATCGCCATCGCGCTGTTTGCCGTGGTGTTGGCTTTCATTATCAGCCAGTTTCTTAACACATCCCAACAGGAGGGCTAATCATGAGTGAAGTGACGCAGACCCTGATCGACGACGCACAGGCTCACTCGCAAAGCGAAAGCCGCATCACCGCCCGCGATTTACGCAGCGTTTTCTGGCGCTCCTTTACGTTGCAAGGATCGTGGAACTATGAACGCCAGCAGCATATGGGCTATGCCTTCGCTATGTCGCCAGCGCTAAAGCGTATCTACCAGGACCCCGCCGAACTGGGGCGCGCCTTACAGCGCCATCTGGTGCTGTTTAATACCACGCCGCATCTGTCAACGTTTGTCTTTGGCCTGTCGATTGCGATGGAGGAGGAAAATCAACGCAACCCGGACTTTAACGAAGAGTCGATCAATGCCGTTAAAACCAGCCTGATGGGGCCGCTGGCCGGGATCGGCGATTCCATCTTTTGGGGATCGCTGAAAGTTATCGCCGCCGGGATGGGGATCTACTTTGCCCAGCAGGGCAGCATTCTGGGGCCGATTCTCGCCCTACTGGTCTATAACATTCCGCACATCCTCTGCCGCTGGTACGCCCTCAAACTGGGCTACCGGGCGGGGACCACCTGGCTGATGCGCCTCTGGCAAAGCGGGCTGATGGACAGGGTGACTTATATCGCGTCAATCGTCGGGTTGATGGTCGTCGGCGCCATGACCGCCAGCATGATCGACATTACAACCCCGCTGAGCTTTACCGCCGGGCAGACTACCATGAAAGTGCAGGATTTTATTGACAAAATCCTCCCTTCCCTGCTGCCGCTGCTCTTCACGCTCGGCATGTACAAACTTATCCGTAAGGGCGTGAACATTAACTGGATCCTGTTAGGCACCGTCGCGTTTGGGCTTCTTGCCAGCGCGTTGGGCCTGCTTTGACGAGAGGTAACACTATGCAAGTAGAAGACTATATGAACGAGACGCCCCTTCGCCTGCTGGAGATGCTGACGCAGACGCGGGAAGATCTCTGGCGCGCGTCGCAGGCGCTAACGGAACGCGGCGTCACCCGCATTATTCTGACAGGCTCCGGCACGTCATACCACGGCGCGTTGACCGCTCGCGCGTTTATGCAGCGCTGGTGCGCATTGCCGGTGGATGTCTGCTGGCCGTTTATGCTTGACGACGAGACGCTTGCACGCAGCGGCAAGGCGCTGGTTGTCGGCATCTCCCAGGGCGGCGGCAGCCTCTCAACGCTGGCGGCGATGGAGCGCGCCCGCAATGTTGGTCATATCACCGCCTCAATGGCTGGCGTGGCGCCTGCGACTATCGACCGGGCGGCGGATTATATCCTTACCGTTCCCTGCGGCGAAGAAACCGCTGGCGCGAAAACAAAAGGCTATCACTGCACGGTTCTCAATTTGATGCTGCTGGCGCTCGCCGTCGCCGGGCAGCAACAGCGGCTGGACGGCGAACAGCGCCGGTCACTGCTGCTACGGATGGAAAAGACCTTTAACCACCTGCCCGCGCTGATTACCGCCTCGCAGGCGTGGGCGCAAACCAATGCGCTGGCGCTGCGCGATAGCGCAGATATTCGTCTGACCGGCCCGGCAACGCTATTCGGTACGGTGCAGGAGGGTGCGCTCAAGATGCTGGAGACGTTGCGCTGCCCGGTGTCGGGCTACGAATTCGAGGAGTTTATTCACGGTATTTACAATGCCTTTAATGCGCAATCCGCACTCATTATGCTCGACCCGCAGCCTGACGCGCGTCAGGATCGGCTGGCGCAAATACTCGGTGAGTGGACGCCGTCTATTTACCGCATCGGCCCGCAGGTAGAAAATAATGGTCTGAATCTGAATTTCCCGTTTGTCAATGATGAGGACTTTGCCGTCTTTGAATATATCATTCCGCTACAAATGCTATGCGCGATATTACCCCCGCAAAAAGGCATTAATCCGGCGATACCCAAAGATCCGCAATTCCATCAAAAAATGAAAAGTAAGCAAGAAATTTAATTTTTATTAATGCTCGTTATTATCCGCGCTGTTGCGGAGGACGCGCTACACGCTAAGGAGATAAATATGTCTGTTGCTCATGAAAATGCCCGCCGTATTATTAGCGATATTTTAGGTAAACAAAACATTGAACGCGTCTGGTTTGTCGGCTGCGGCGGTTCATTAACCGGCTTCTGGCCAGGGAAATACTTTCTGGACTGTGAAGCGTCAAAACTGGCTGTCGGTTATATCACCAGTAATGAATTTGTCCACGCCACACCAAAAGCATTAGGAAAAAATAGCGTCGTTATTCTCGCCTCGCAGCAGGGCAATACGGCGGAAACCGTCGCAGCCGCCCGCGTGGCGCGTGAAAAAGGAGCGGCGACCATCGGTCTGGTTTACCAACCTGACACGCCGCTGTGCGAATACAGCGACTACATCATTGAATATCAGTGGGCGCGTTATCCGGAAACGGTCGACCCTGCACAACAAAAAGCCGCATACAGCCTGTGGCTGGCGCTGGAAATTCTCGCCCAAACAGAGGGCTATGCGCAATACGATGAGTTAGTCAGCGCGTTTGGGCGCTTTAGCGACGTTGTTCACGGCGCCCAACGGCAGGTACAAGAAGATGCTCAGCGTTTCGCCGCCGAATGGAAGGATGAGAAGGTGGTCTATATGATGGGCAGCGGCCCCTCTTTCGGCGCCGCGCATCAAGAGTCTATCTGTATTCTGCTGGAAATGCAGTGGATCAACTCCGCCAGCATACATAGCGGAGAGTATTTCCACGGACCGTTCGAAATCACCGAGCCGGGCACGCCGTTTATATTGCTGCAAAGCAGTGGTCGCACTCGCCCGCTGGACGATCGTGCGATTCGCTTTATTGAACGCTATCAGGGAAAACTGCAGTTGATCGATGCGGATAAACTCGGCATTCAGGATCTGTCCACCGACGTTGGCGAATACTTCTGCGGTCTGTTGCACAACTGTGTGCTGGACGTTTATAACCTCGCTCTGGCGACAGCCCGTAATCACCCACTGACCACCCGCCGGTATATGTGGAAAGTTGAATATTAATAGTTATGCCGGATGGCGGCTTCGCTTTATCCAGCCTACAAAGCAATCTGTAGGCCTGATAAGCGTAGCGCCATCAGGCCTTTCTTCTGCGGGGCGCTAGCGCCCCTTTTTTCCTGAACTACCGCGGCTACCAGCGAAAATCCTCTATCCGTAATTCGAAAATATCGTGAATATAGCCAATTTCCGCTACCGGCAGCGCCACGTTATAAAGAATTTTCAATCGCTGAAACGAATGATTTACCATCGCGATAAATTCACCATGCCGCTCGTTAAATTCCGTCATGTTTTTATAGTGGGTAATTTCATTGCGCATGACCAGTCGCTCAATCATACAGCTCAAATGAACATATAAACTAATAATCAAATTATTATTAAAGCTGAAGCCCAGCGTATTTTGCCATTCGGCAATAATCGTTTCGATATGCCCTATCGTCTTATTGGCATTGAGAATGGTCAGCGAATTAACCACATTATGCAACGAAAATTCGCGAACCATATTTTTATTAATTAACGCAATTTGTTTATCGTTAAGATAACCGCTTAATAACTGACTTAAATGCGCATACCCCTGCTCACCAAGCAGCTCTTCAATCCCCACCCAGGGAACGCCCGCCAGCTGCGGGTCAATGGTGCCGACAACCGCAATCACTTCATACTGATTCAGCAACGAGGCCGCCATCCGGCTGTTTTTCAGGCGAGTATATTCACAGGCGATAATATTAATATCAAAGTCGGTCAACTGACTTTTTTCCATCAAATTTTTAAATTTAAACGCCGTCCCGATGCCGGTAATACAGGTCACCAGCAGCGCGCGCGCTTTTTTCTGCGCGGGCCAGAAGACATCCCAGCGCGACTGATTTAACGGGACGATCTCTTCGGCGATCTGTTCGATGTTTTTTTGCAGCGCGATCTCGCTGGCTACGTTCAGCGCCAGACGCGTCGTAACGTTATCGACCACCACCAGCGGGCCATGAATTACGCTCAAAAGCGCATCGGCGATCTCTTTGGTGTATCCCATATCGATCAGCACCATGACGCCTGCGCGGGTATCCGTATGCTGGAGATAATCGACAATGGCCCGGCTGACATCGCTAAACGCGACCTCCATCGGCATATCCATCGCATGATAAATCTTTTCGCCAATCAGACGGTTCGCCACGCCTGCAATGCTGCTGGCGGTCGAATAACCATGCGCGATGATCAGCGCTTTTACCTTACCGCCGCTGGTGGCGTCAATGGCATTACTGACGATGGCCGCCACGACCAGTCTGTCGAGCGTGTCGATTAACAAATCATATTTATTATTTACCACGTCCAGCAGTTTTTGCGCCACACGCTGCGCCAGCCCCGGCGCCTCCTCCAACCAGCGCAGCATCACATGGCGAACCGATGGCGACACCTCCACCGGCGTTAACGGCAGGCTGGTAAGGTAACGTCCGGTGAGATAAGCGAATTCCGCATTCAGTTCGAGATCGTAATGTGCAGCGATCGCTTTCCCGACATCTTCGATAAAACGCAGCCGCTTGTCCTGACGAGCGCGAGGGCTCTCTTTATTCATTAAGGCATCGAGATATAACGTGAGGTTTTGATAGACCAGCTTGTCAAACGTCCGTGCGGAAATATTCTCCTGCGCCAGCTCTTCGCACAGGCCGCAAATGTTTTCCGTCAACCGTAAATATTCCTGATGCTGACCGGAAACTTGCGGAAAAACGCCACCTTCGCGATAAATCATGACGCGTTCCGCCGTCTGCGGAACGGTAAAGGGCACCTCCATCAGCAGACGATCCGGCAGTTGCCCGGCTTTTACTTCCAGTACCCCATCGTCACGCTGGCCGAAAGTCCAGGCGCTGGCGCAAATATTACGAATGAGATTTTCCAGGCCGCCGACATTCCCTTCCAGGGTCTCCTGCATCAGTTGGCTGATAATTTCACTATCCAGCGACAAATCGAGATGAAGACGCTGCGCCTCGCGACGGAAAAAATGGTGAATAAACGCCAGCCGCTCATACTGTCCGCGTTCGGCGATGGGCAGAATTTTGACAATGACCGGTATCCGGCGAATAAATGTCGCCAGAAAGTGCTTTTCCAGATCTTCGGTAGAGGCGAATATCAGGCGTACGGTGGCGCTGCGTTCATCGCTGCTTTCGCCTAAGCGACGCCAGGTGCCGTTATCCATAAAATGGAACAGTTTTTCCTGCCCTTCCGGCGGCAAACGGTGCACTTCATCGATAAACAATACGCCGCCATTACTGGTCTCAATTAACCCGGATACCGCTCTGTCTGCGCCGGTAAACGCACCTTTGGCATGACCAAATAATTTTGACGTCAGCAATTCCGGGTTATTAGCGTATTCGGCGCAGTTAAACACGGTAAAGGGCGCTTCCGGGGGCAAAATGCCCTGTTCAATGGCGTACTGCCAAAGCTGACGCGCCAAAAAACTTTTTCCTGTCCCCGTCGGGCCGCGCAGCAGCAAAGGCAAGCCCGCGCCGGGATAACTGATCGCCGCCTTACACTGACGCAGGGACTCCTGCAAGCTGCCCTGCGCGCCAATGAGCAGCTCCAGACTGTCCTGCCGCTCCGCGCACAGCGCCTGAATGGACGCGTAATCCCCCTGTCGAACCGCCAGCCGGTGGTGACGACGTAGCGCCTCGACGGGCAGGAACAGCACCGGGCGGCTATTCACTTTGACCACCCGCTGCTCACGATGCAAGTTATTAAGATGGTGACTAATAATGCTGCGTTTTTGCCTGAGACTGTCGGCAATCGCCATTGCGCTAAACCCGCTTAACGCGTCGGCTGTTAGTGAACATCCGGCCAGCCGTAGCTCCAACTGACGAAATATGGACTCTTTATTCATACCTGCGCCCCGCCAAAAACGTAAACTCCGCTTATACGATAATTTACAAACGACGTCACAGGCTTCACCCACATTTTTGAAAATACTTACTTTTTATAAAACTTACCGTTGCGCTTTCGGCTCATCGTGTCACGAACGAACGGGGTTGGCCCTCCCTGGCGTGTCATCAAAATCGGGCGCTAAACCCAACGTTATAACGGGTTTGATTGCCATCGCTTAACCCTGCCGTTTGCGCCAGCCCGGCGAAAGCGGACACCGTTGCCGACAGCGGAAAATCTGCGCCAATCGCGATATCAACCCAGTTTTTATCCTGCGCTTTTCCGTCGCGGCTAAACGTCAGCGCGGTCGATTTAAGGCCGCCGTTCGCCACATACGTATCATCGCCAAACTGACGGCGATAATTAATCTGCGCCCAGGAGTGAATGATGCTGTGGCGGAGATCCAGACGCCAACCCGCGCTACCCACCTGCGAATGGGCGTTTTGGTCGCCAAAACGCATTGATGTACTGGTATTGAGCTTCTCGCTATAGCCATTAACGTGGCTGTAATCCCATGCATATTGCAGCATCGGTCCGGTCGTTAACCACGGCATCATGACAAAATCATAACCACTGGTTAATCTCGCGCCCCACAGCTGACCGTTGGTTTCGCCCTCTTCCACCCGTCTTAGCGCACCGAGCGTTATACTGCGTTGAATGTTACTGAATTTAGCGGACAGGTAGTGTAAATCGCTATCCAGCCACGCCTGACCGGCGCGTAAATGGCTGAATACGGCGGCCTGAAAACCGCGGGCGTCATAACGATAATTATCGTCAGGATGTTGCTTATCCAGAGAACCGGCTATCAGCCCTCCCAGCAGTACCTGCTCGTTAAGCTGATAATCGACGCCAACCGTCAGATTATTATGATTACCGTTCCCGTCGGCCTCATTATTATCATAACGTTGATATCCCCCGCTGTATCCGCCGAACATGCCCAGTGAACCAACAGGATTTTCCCCCTGGCGAAGCTGCTGATAACGGCTGTCAAGCGTGGTACGACTACCTTGCGCCATCGACTGAACGCTTTGGTTCAGATATGTCGCCTGTACCGGCGCGGCAATGATCGACTGGATATATTGCGCAATAATGGTATGGACCTGCGGACCGGGATGTAAATGATCGGCAAACAGATAGTCCTGCGACGCATTAAATCCTGGCATTGCCGAGGAGCACGCCGAAGCGGATACGCCCGGCGGGCAGGCCATGCCTACGGTATTTGTCAGACCAAACGCCTGCGGGTTGGCAAGAATTTCCTTAAAGAGGCCGTTGATATCGGCACGGGCTATATTGCCGCCGTGTTGCTCCAGCCCCTTCTCTTCCATCTGATTATAATAATCGGTCAGAGCTGACGCCTGCCCTGCCGCCGCTTCATAGCCCGCCAGCAGTTGCTCAACGAGCAGTTGCTGAATAAACGGATTGCTGCTTACCGTTGCAGCCGCCGCCAGCAACGCCTTGCGGATCGCCTGTTGCCGACTGGCGAAATCGGGCGTAGCGCCCTCCGCCAGCGCCTCTAACGCCGCTTTTAGCGCCGGGGGCGCCGCTGCGCCCAGCCCGGCGGTGATTACCGCCTCCAGAAGCATTGGCGTCGCACTAATATCCGGTACGTTTGGCACCACGACCAGCCCGGCGCCGGCATCCAGTAACAGCCCTACCTGCGCCGCCGCGCTAGTGGCGCTATTACCGGCTATTTGCTGTGCCATGGTTGGTTGCGCGATGGCCGCCGCCAGATCGTTTCCGCCGACCCAGTGAATATACAAACCGTTGTGGTCGGCTTTTCCCCCCGTTTTGGCAAGCCACTGCCGTACCTGATCCGCGGTATTATCCTGCGGGTTTAATTCCGGGGTCGCCGTCGCGCCGCCGGCGGCATAATTAGAACCGCCATTGTTGGAAGGGCTTAATGCCAGCCCAAATCGTTCGGCCAACTGTTCGTCGTAGAGCTTATTTTGACCACTATCCCAGGTCCAGCGACCGTTATTCCCGGTATCGCTAAGGCTATCGCCAAATACCGTAAGAGAGTCAAACGCACAGGCAGATAATGGCGCGGCCAGCGCCAGCGAGAGTATGCCGTATTTTAGCAGGGTACGCTTTTGGGTCATCCGATGTTCCTTAATGTTATTGTTGAGAGGTACGACGGTGCTAATCATCATCCGACAGAAACATTGCAATCGTTTTAAGCATTCTGGTTAAAATGTTTTCATCCATTGTTGACGAACTGGCGCCTGTTCAAAAAAATTGGGTGGCGTAAAATAACGACGTTTATAGGGCGCTGGATAAAATATAGCGTATGGATAACCCCTGAAGCGCTTTTACCCGTCTGTTGCTGATTATGCCTGAAGCGCAGGCGTCCTGATTTGCATAAATGCCATTCAGCAGTCATCATAGGCTGCTGTTTATAAAGGAGAGATTATGCAGGAATTGATATCCCGGGTAGAAGATTTAGCGGGAATTGAAATGAATCACACCACGTCGCTGGTGGTGATATTTGGTATTATTTTTCTGACAGCAGTTGTCGTGCATATTATTTTGCACTGGATAGTACTGCGCGCTTTCGAAAAACGCGCCAGCGCCAGTTCCCGCCTGTGGCTGCAAATTATTACCCAGAATAAATTATTCCATCGTCTGGCTTTTACGCTGCAAGGCATCATTGTCAATATTCAGGCCGCGCTCTGGCTACAAAAAGGCAGTGAGGCTGCGGATATCCTGACGACCTGCGCGCAGTTATGGATTATGACCTACGCCCTGCTGTCGTTATTTTCTCTGCTGGACGTGATTTTCAATCTATCGCAAAAATGGCCCGCCGCCTCTCAGTTACCGCTAAAAGGAATATTTCAGGGTATTAAGCTCATCGGCGCAATTATCGTCGGCATTCTGATGATCTCACTGCTGATTGGCCAGTCACCAGCAATTTTAATCAGCGGGCTTGGCGCGATGGCCGCGGTATTAATGCTGGTCTTTAAAGACCCGATTCTTGGCCTGGTTGCCGGTATACAGCTTTCCGCCAACGATATGCTCAAACTAGGCGACTGGCTGGAAATGCCGAAATATGGCGCAGATGGCGCGGTCATTGATATTGGCTTAACCACGGTAAAAGTACGCAACTGGGATAATACCATCACCACCATTCCCACCTGGTCGCTGGTTTCCGATTCGTTCAAAAACTGGAGCGGCATGTCTGCGTCCGGCGGACGCCGGATTAAACGCAGCATTAATATTGACGCGACCAGTATCCATTTTCTGGATGATGATGAAAAACAGCGGCTGTTAACCGCGCAACTGTTAAAGCCGTACCTTACCAGCCGTCATCAGGAAATCGATGAATGGAATAAACAGCTGGATGCGCCGGAATCAGCCTTAAATCACCGCCGAATGACCAATATCGGGACATTTCGCGCCTATCTGAACGAATATTTACGCCACCATCCGCGCATCCGTAAAGATATGACGCTGATGGTACGCCAACTGGCGCCTGACGATCATGGTTTGCCGATAGAGATCTACGCCTTTACCAATACCGTCGTGTGGCTGGAATATGAGAGCATCCAGGCCGATATTTTCGACCATATTTTTGCCGTGGTGGAAGAGTTTGGCTTGCGTATTCATCAGACGCCGACCGGCAGCGATATTCGCGCGCTGTCAGGGACATTGCGGCATTAATGGATTGCCCGATCGCATGAGCATGGGATCGGGCAAAAAAGTTAATGAGCCTTACGGCGCAAAACTGTAAACGCGATAAACAGAAATACAATCCATACCGGCAGCAAAATCGCCGACAATCGCATATCGTCCATCGTACACATTAACACCAGAATCAGCGCCAGAAACGCAATGCACAAATAGTTTCCGGCGGGATAGAACAGCGCCTTAAATTGCGTCTCGCGCCCTTTACGACGCATCGCCGCGCGAAAACGTAAATGCGCGAGACAGATCATTATCCAGTTTAGCAATAGCGTCGCGACAACCAGCGCCATCAACAGGCTAAACGCTTTTTGCGGCAACAGATAGTTGATCAGCACCACCAGCGAGGTAATCGCTCCGGAAAGTATCAGCGAGTTCACCGGTACGCCGCGATGGCTGACGCGGGTTAAAAATTTCGGCGCATTGCCTTGTACGGACAGGCCGAACAGCATTCGGCTATTCGAATAAACGCCGCTGTTATATACCGAAAGCGACGCGACCAGAATAACGAAATTCAGCGCCGAAGCCACCACATTACTGTCCAGGTTATGGAAGATCATCACAAAAGGGCTGCTATTGGATTTCACCTCTACCCACGGATAGAGCGCCAGCAACACCACCAGCGAACCGATGTAGAACAGCAAAATACGGTATACCACCTGATTCACCGCTTTCGGGATGCTTTTTTGCGGATCGCGCGCTTCCGCCGCAGTAATGCCGATCAGCTCCAGTCCGCCAAAAGAAAACATAATCACCGCCAGCGACAGAAGCAAACCATGCCAACCGGTAGCGAAGAAACCGTTATAACGCCAGAGGTTATCAATGCTGGCATGTTCGCCGCCGTGGCCGGAGAACAGCAGCCACAGACCAAAACCTATCATGCCGATAATCGCCAGCACTTTAATCAGCGCGAACCAGAATTCCGTTTCGCCATACAGACGAACGTTCACCAGATTTACGGCATTAATGATAATAAAAAACACCGCCGCCCATACCCATGTTGGTACGTCAGGCAGCCAGTACTGCATATAGATGCCCGCCGCGGTCAGCTCCGCCATCCCGACCAGCACAAACATGACCCAATAGTTCCAGCCCGACAAAAAGCCCGCAAACGGCCCCCAATATTTCCAGGCGAAGTGGGCAAACGATCCGGAAACCGGCTCTTCCACGACCATTTCACCCAACTGGCGCATAATGAGAAAAGCGATAATCCCGGCAACGCCATAGCCCAACAAAACAGCCGGCCCCGCCATTTGAATCGCCGGGCCGATGCCCAGAAACAGTCCGGTGCCAATGGCGCCGCCCAGGGCGATTAGCTGAATATGGCGGTTTTGCAACCCCCGTTGAAGCGTCGGTTCATTCTTCGACGCGGCATCCGACACGCTGGCGCCGGATGCAGTTGACGCGTTTTTCACGTCCTACCCCTGTATCGTTTTTATTGAGGGGCACCTTTTAACATTTCACTCTCGCTGCCGCAAGGCGCAATCGTTTGTCAAGGCTCAACTCCGGACGTTAACGTTATCGTGTAAAAAAAGATGCCGTGGGGAGTAAAAAGAAAAGAGTGCGCGCCGATATAGAACGTTACGGGTGACAGACGCCGGGTATAAAATATGTGAATAACTCTGGACGAAAAGTACGACACCCTACAGAATACATTTAGTATTTTTTCAGTATTTTCAAAAAGGTGAATCAGACTTGGTATCTGTTATCCGTTTTTGAGCCACGCCAGGCATCAACGTCATGAATAAGATCATCAAACGTTTAGAGATCATCAAAAGCGCCATCGAACTTGAGGACGAAGAGATTATCCGTCAGCAGCTCATCTACCTGAAAAATGAGCCGCAGGATGCCGTAATCAGCGCCATTGCCCAGGCAATTGAAGCTCGTCGATTCAGTGACGCCATGCAAGAGATCGCCGCCTGGCTACAGGCTCAACGGGCGCTCTCGACGTGGCAAGATCCCTCTATTGCCGCCAGTAAACTGGAGCTGAAAGCGCTTGAAGCCCAGCTTCGCGATCTGATTGACAAACGAAATGCGCGGGTACAAATCCTCGACGATTTCAACGACCTCTATCATCTGCGCCTCGGGCCGTTGATGAGCCGTATTCTGGAGTTGCGTAAACAGCTCGCGGTGAGTATGCAGCGTAAGCAAGAAGCCGAAATAAAACGCCGGGAAAAGGATTATCAATCCTGCCTGCAATTTATTTCCCAGGCCGTGGATCAACTGGCAACGCTAAAACAGCAGTGGACAGGATTGAATGCCGCCTCGCGCGAAGCGGTGGGCATCCGTCAGCGAATCCAGCAGCAGACGGAATTAATTACCGCGTTGCTGGCGGAAATTCGCGAGCTGGAAGCGGATTTTTCCCATCAGGACGACAGCGCATTCCGCCAGGCGCAGGAAAATGCGGAACAGGACTATCACCAGTACCGGGAGCAGCAGCAGGAAGCGCAATTCCGCTACGCCCGCGATCAACGTTTGTCGGCTGACGAACGCAATGAATTAAAACGTTTGTGGCGTCAGGCCAGCCGCCTGTGTCACCCGGATGTGGTCGCCGATGAATTGAAAGAAAAAGCGCACCAGATGATGGTACAGCTTAATCAGGCGCGGCAGAATGCCGATCTGGCGGCAATTCGCGCGTTATTGACGCAGCTGCAAAGCGGTCTGGAACCGATGATGGCAAGCGACAGGCTAAATAATCTGGAACATCTGCGCCATAAAATACGCCAGCTCCGCACGCAAATCGACGCGCTGTTGAAAGAGATAACGCAACTGGAAACGGAAAACGCCTGGCGGCTCGTCTCTTCCCTTGCGGATAAGGAAGCCTATTTCTCCGAGCAGGAACGGGCGCTAACCGAAATTCGCAATACGCTGGAGGCGCAGGTTCAACAGGTGGAACAGGAACTTCTGTCAGGGTAGTCCATCATTCATCAACACATTGTCGGATGGCGCAAGCGCCATCCGACGAATCGCGGCATAAAGAGGGTAAGAGGGTAAGAGGGTCGCTACTGTCGCTGTAAAAGTAACGAACGGGCGGAGTCCGCCATGATCATCACCGCACCTGCCAGCATTAACGTATCTTTTAATACCAGCCGCCCGGCGCCCGATAAATACGGAAAACCATAATGCGCATCGCCCAGCGGCATAACCCAGGCCTCCGGCGTGGTGATCAAAAACGACAGCGTGACAAATGGCGTCAGGAATGCCAGCACGCCGCCCGCCAGCCCTAACCAGCGGCTGACAGGGTTAGCCAGTACCAGCGCCGCGATAATCAATTCCACCACGCCCAGACCATCCGAAAACGCATACGTATTATTGGCCGTTTGCCAGGCGCGTTCCTCCGGTTTTAGTTCGCCCTCATGAGTCAGATGCTGACGATATTCTTCCGGATGTTCATAGAAAAAAGACATAAACGGGCTGTTCGCTACAAACGGGGTAATACTGTCTGCCTCATAGGGCACAAATTTTAGTAGTCCAATCCAGATAAAAACGATGGCGATACTCAGGCGAATTAATGTTAATCCCAGCCGATCCCCCTGACTTAACAGACGAAGATATTTATCCATCTCAGGCTCTCCTTACTTATATAAAATCGCAGTGGCGTAACCCGTATTATCAATACGCATTGACGTAATTTTCCATGACGACGCCTGTTTACTTTGCGCCAGTCTGGCAATAGCGTCTTCAAGCATTGACGGCGTTGCTGACACCGCAGAAACGCTGATATATTCAACGTCAGTTAGCGGCTGGGCGGAGACGGAAAACGCCAGCGGCGCAGCCAATAATGAAGCAATAAGTGTGGTAACTTTTAACATCGAGATTTCCAGTCGTGGGTTATTTCAATGGTGTTATAATACGTTACGCCTGACTAAAGCCTTTTCTTTCAGACGCCAGCATATTTGTCCTGGCGTATTTTTATAGCCTGACAGGCAAAAAAAAGCCCTGATTAACAGGGCTACGTTATTTATGTTTTACTTAATGAGAGAGAAGAGATCGTTTAAAGACTCACTCATTGTAGGATGGGTAAATATCTGGTCGCGTAACACCGTATAAGGTAAATCTGCATCCATAACGGTTTTAACGATATTAATCATTTCATGAGAATCGACGCATAACAATGACACCCCTACAATACGCTGCGTATTCACGTCCACTACCGCTTTTAGTACGCCACGAGTATCGTTCATAACACGGGCGCGAGGGATCGCCGCCACCGGTAATGTCACCACCTGCACCGTTGCGCCGCTTGCCCGCGCTTGTTCTTCCGTCAGCCCGACACGAGAGAGCGGCGGCGTCATAAAGACGGAATACGGAACATTCTGGCGATCGCGGGTACTGCGTTTGCCATCTCCCAATAACCCGTCGCGTACAATACGAAAATCATCCAGTGAAATATAGGTAAACTGCAACCCACCGGTAACGTCGCCCATCGCCCAGATATTGTCCGCCGTGGTACGCAGGTAATCATCCACGATGATCCCGCCGCGTTCGTTCACCGCCACGCCGGCGTTCTGCAACTGTAAGCCAGCCGTCGCCGGTTTTCGCCCCGACGCCACCAGCAGGGCATCCACAAGATGCGCGCCTTCCGGCGTTTCTACTTGTACCGCGCCCTCCTTTGAGGATACGGCCTGTACGTTGGCGTTTAAAATCAGCTCGACGCCCTTTTCCTGTAAAATGCGGGTAATTGCCTGCGCGATATCCCGATCTTCACGAGGCAGGAATTGCGGCGCTGCTTCAAAGATAGTGACCTTCGTACCAAAGTTGGCGAACATTGAGGCAAATTCAAGGCCAATATAACCACCGCCTAAAATCCCCAGCCGCGCCGGACGCTGGCTCAGGCTGAGTAGCCCGGTGCTATCGAACACCCCTGCCGTCGTTGTTAAGCCCGTAATAGCCGGGATCACCGACTCTGCGCCAGTATTAATGAAGATCTTTTCTCCCCGTAACACCCGCTCGCCGTCCGCCTGAAATACCCGTAAGGTATGGTTATCAATAAACTCCGCCCTTCCCTCAATCACATCGACATTGTCCAGGTCGGCAAGATTATGAAAATTTTTGTCGCGTAAAAAATTTACGACCGCCGCTTTGCGTTGCATGGCGACAGAAAAATCGCCCTCACGTTCCGCGTCATGCACCAGCGTTTTCGTTGGAATACAGCCAATGTTGATGCAGGTTCCGCCGAACATACTGGCGGACTGTTCGATAATCGCCACGCGCCATCCCGTCTTCGCCAGAGTTGCCGCCAACGTTTTTCCTGCCTTGCCAAAACCAATAATGAGCGCCTGATACTGTGTCATCTTCTTTCTCCGCCAAATCACCATCTGTTTGTCAGGACAAGTATAAATAACGTCAAAAAAGCCAGGGTTATCCGTAATGCGCCAATTTTTGTCTTATCGTCTAAATTAGCGGTTAGCAAAAACAAGAGTAGAAATGACATTGAGTCCGAAATATAGTAATCAGAGACAGAAATGGTTATCCCTATTTTTGAAAAAGAATCTGTTCTGGAGTCTATATGGATGCGCTTAGTCGGCTATTGACGCTTAACGCCCCTCAGGGCTCAATCGACAAGAATTGCCCGTTAGGCGGCGACTGGCAGTTGCCGCACGCCGCTGGCGAGCTATCGGTGATTCGCTGGCATACCGTTACGCAGGGCGAAGCGCAACTGGAAATGCCTACCGGCGACGCCATGACGCTTACGCCGGGAAAGGTGGTGATTCTGCCGCAAAACTCTGCCCACCGTTTGCGCCAGTCTGGCGAAGCACCGACACATATCGTGTGCGGTAGTCTACGTCTGCACACGACGTCACGTTATTTCCTTACCGCGTTGCCGGAAGTGTTATGTCTTGCCCCGCCGCCGCATAGCCCCGCCAGTATCTGGCTTAACGCCGCCATTTTGCTGTTACAGCAGGAGTCAGAACGCCATTTACCTGGCGCTGACGTCTTATACAGTCAGCAGTGCGCCACGCTGTTTACCCTCGCCGTTCGCGACTGGCTATCGCAGGCTGGCACGGCGAAAAGCGTGCTCAATTTATTGCTGCATCCCCGGCTGGGCCGCGTGATCCTTCACATGCTGGAAACACCGGCGCATCCCTGGACGGTCGAAACGCTGGCGCAACGGGTACACATGTCGCGGGCGAGCTTCGCCCAGCTATTTCGCGACGTGTCCGCAACGACGCCCTTAGCCGTGTTAACAACGCTGCGCCTGCAAATCGCCGCCCAGACCCTGTCGCGTGAAGCGCTGCCGGTGATGGTGATTGCTGAGTCGGTAGGTTATGCGAGCGAATCTTCTTTTCACAAAGCTTTTGTCCGTGAATTCGGTTGTACACCAGGCGAGTACCGCAAACGGGTCAACGCGCTCGGACGATAAACGTATACTGAACCCGCCTACAGTTTGACGTCGCAGGCGGGCGACACACGTTATGCCGCAAGGCGGCGATGCCTGCGCAGCCACATCAGCTTGTAGGCTGCCGGAATGATAAACAGCGACAGCAGCGGCGTGGTAATCATGCCGCCAATCATCGCAAAGGGAACGCTGGTAATGATCAATAACGCTTCCCTTACGTCGACTCTGCAACCTGCCCTGTGGCGGTTTCAACGCTAATAGACGCTCTACGTAGGCGATAATCCCGAAAAATACAGCGGTTGACAGACTAAGCAGCAAGACGGAATCAAAATGACCCGACTCCTTTTTAGGGAAGCACAAAGTTTTATTGTATTACAAACATTTCAGCATTGGATTTAAGAGTTTTATTTGAGGGAAATTAAACAGCACCCGTAACGACACCTGTTGCGAGATAATGCGCAAATACAGAGATGATTTAAAACTTACCCTGATACTTACACTGCAGGATAATTTTAGATGATAGGTTTTTTGATGTAACTGCTTGATTTATCAATGGCGCGCCCTGCAGGATTCGAACCTGCGACCCACGGCTTAGAAGGCCGTTGCTCTATCCAACTGAGCTAAGGGCGCCTTGTGAAGTGAAGACTTCGTGTAGACGAAACGCGAGAATTATACGGTCAGGTACTCCTGAGTCAATGGCTTTTGTTCTGGTTGCTGACTAAGTGTACGAATATCGTCTTTTCTGGCGCAATGCCAGGTTCCAGGAAATCGCCTGGACACATCTCAGCACGCATAAAGTGGGAATTAAGGCCGCCAGTATTTAGATAATCAATCAGTTTCTTTAATATTTCACCATGATTCACCTGCCGTGTAGGATATTTTTCATGCTGAGTATCGCTATTAAGGAACAAAACAGTCACTTTGAGCATGGTTTGAAAATCATCATGACGCGTCTGGCGAATCAATGGCAGCAGAAAATTGACTTTCTGCCGCCAGAAGAGATAGATAATGCCGATATCGCTTTCCTGGCCCTGGATGATGATTGGTTCAGCGCAGGCTGTTATCAGATACCTATGCATACCCAACATCAGCTACGGGTGATTATTTGTAATAAATGCGATAAAGAAAAGCTCATGTTCAGACCATGTCTGTATATGCTGCCGCATATTTATCGGGAAGATGATGTTGAAGAAATTACCCGGAAAATGATATTGATCTTACATAAGCGAGCGCTTCGACATAGCGTCCCTTCTGGCATTTGCCACTACTGCACGACTCGTCATTTTTCAGTAACAGAACGTCACCTGTTAAAACTGATCGCCAGCGGTTATCATTTAAGCGAAACGGCCGCTTTACTTTCACTTTCTGAAGAGCAGACAAAGTCACTCCGCCGGAGCATTATGCGAAAATTACATGTTAAAACGGAGCAGCAGTTTTTAAAATATATTAGAGTTAACCTTCATTTCTTACTCAGTAAGTAAACTCACTTAACTTTTCACAAGGCTTACGAAATATCTCACCAATAATTAAGTAACGATACCTACAGGCATTTTTTTAACGCTGCCACAATGATGCCCATAATATCCTGATAGATTCAGGGTTCGAAAATATATGGCTGCATCATAAATGCCTGGAGGAGTGTTTGGTGGCACAGGGTACTTTATTAAAGGAAAGGATAAATCCCCCACACCTGGCGTCTTCGCCAACACGCCATTCATATCTCAACAGCGGATTGTTAAAATCTGAGCCAATCGTTAATCTCTCAACTGCGCAATTAATCGGCTATGAGGTCCTGACGCAACTTCCGTCAAAACATGATAGCGAAGTTTTTTTCAGCAGTTAATGCTGATGGAAGGCATTGAAACATCAGAGCAACGAAGCATTGCTTTTTACGCTGGTGCAACGATGGGACAAGGTTATTTATGGCCAGCCATATTACCAGATATATATTAGAGCAATGGAAAAAGCAGGATGCGCAGCGTACCACGCAGGGAAAGACACCGCCGTTTAAGAAATGCCAAAGACTGCGCCTGCCGTTATCACTCTCCAACGCCGCAGATATTTGATCGCCTTGAGTTACTGGACCAACAGCTTAATTATGCCTTGCCGGTTGGTATCATTTCCCAGGCAATAATTACAACTGATAACTACCTCGGCTATTCGCTGAGTCACTACTTATTTTCCGGAAAACGTACCGCTGCATTCCGCTCATTAGATGACATTTCTTTGTGGATTGAAAAGGGGTCGCTCAGACAACTGATTGTAGATATGGAGGCGCTACCTGTCTCCTGTATTGAGGCGCTTAACCAGCTACGCGCGCTCAGTTGGCAACAAAGCGATATCCAGATTTACCTGCTGGTATCAGATAAAACCCCCGCTATAACACAGTTTATCCGTATGGCTGGGCGTTTTTTTGTTCTGTCACGACAACAAAATCTGGCCTCAGTACGCGAAGCCTTGTTATCAGCCGCCAAACCTCGCTTATCGGAAAGCTTTAGCCGTACTGACTGGTTGATGATTGAAACTTTAGCGCAAGGCGCCTCTTTAAAAGAAATAGCACGTCAGCAAAGCGTACCTTATCATCGTGTGGTTTACCGGATTAAACAACTTATCACCCTCCTTAACCTTCCCCACAGGCAAAGCTTTCTTCGGCTGGTCCAGCAGTTAAACGTTACTTTCCACGATATTTTTTAACGAACTAACGTTTTGGTGAATAAGATTTTTTAAGAAATTACTTATTTTCACTTCCATTAAATGTAAATATTTCACATAAAATTAATATTTACAACTCGTCCTGGTAAGCGATAAAAATTTTTTTCTTACATCGTCCCCTGTTCCTCCTCGTTTTTCGAGGTCTCCAGCGTCAACATCTTTCTGTTATTACATAACAAATACTAAACAATTAGTCTTTCATATTATTTTTATACTTAAAAACAACAGTTTAAACCACTCAATGTCAACTCCAAAGAAAATAGCTCTACCACGAACAAATTTTCTATAACGCCACAGAACATCCTACCCGCTATCCATAATTCGCATTTCGCAAGACTTTTCCGAGAAATCAGACCAGGTATAATCCATATTGTTTTTACTTAATCAGAAATTTCTTTTTTGTTGGTGCGAAATGGATATTCCACATATTTATTACTCTTACGCAAAATAGCCAGTCAACAGGGAGGTCTCATTCTTTATTATTGCTCCACTGTGTGGTGTGTAGATCTGGCTATTTCACAATCTTTAAGGTGTCTGACGCTTATTCTAAAACGAAGGACGCATAACAGTCTGAGGCATACAACAATGAAACCTGCATCTGTTATCATTATGGACGAACACCCTATTGTAAGAATGTCGATCGAAGTTTTACTCGGTAAAAATAGCAATATTCAGGTTGTCCTGAAAACGGATGATAGCCGAACAGCGATAGAGTATCTGCGCACTTATCCTGTTGACCTTGTCATTCTGGATATTGAATTACCGGGCACCGACGGCTTTACCTTACTTAAACGAATCAAATCTATCCAGGAACATACCCGGATACTTTTTTTATCGTCGAAATCAGAGGCTTTTTATGCCGGAAGAGCAATAAGAGCGGGCGCAAACGGATTTGTAAGTAAACGCAAAGACCTCAATGATATTTATAATGCGGTAAAAATGATTTTATCCGGCTATTCTTTTTTCCCATCTGAGACGCTTAATTTCATCAGTAATACCCGTACCCCCAAAGGCGGGCACCATGATATGCCACTATCTAACCGCGAAGTTACCGTGCTGCGCTATCTGGCCAATGGAATGTCTAACAAAGAAATTGCCGAGCAACTTTTATTGAGTAACAAGACTATCAGCGCGCATAAGGCCAATATATTTTCTAAACTTGGCCTTCACTCTATCGTTGAGCTTATCGATTACGCCAAATCACACGAATTATTGTAAATGTACTCCCGGCGAATTATCGTTCGGGAGCCACAATAACGGACACTAATTGTAATTGATCAGGAAGGTCGCATCCGCGTTAGCAAGTCCGGGCTGCACGCCATCGGCTAAGGCGATATAGTTCGCATAGAATTTCAGGGTAGCATTGCCGTTGTTGTCAATATCGACGGCCTTGCTGGCCTGTTCAAGCGGCAAGCGACGTTGATCGCCATCGCGAATTTCAATCGCCAGTTTTTGCGCCATTGCCGTATCAGCAAGCGCCAGTAATGCCGTGCCGGGCGCTGGCGTCCCGGAAAACGTTATAGACGCCGACCCCGGCGGGCAGCCTTCAAGTTTTAGGCTAAAGGCTACCGGTTGCGTGGCGTCACCGGCGGCGTGAAGCTGTTTTGTCGGCCAGGTGCCGAGGTTAACCGATTTGTTACTGTCGCCCGCCACCACGGCGCAGGTAAAATCCACCACGTTACCGCGCAGTTCAATATTCACTTCGCCCAGAGATGAGTTGGCCTGACTCAGCGGGCTGAACAAAACACAACCAATAGTGATGAAAACGCGCCGAAGGATCATTATACCTCCTTAATCATAATCGACTCGTAGATAGCCGCGCGCAGTAAACGGCCCTTCCGCCGGTTTATTCCCCGTCACGCTGATTGGCCAGGCGCGAATACCTACGCGAGCGGCGGCGTTATCATCAAGATGAAACGGAATTTTACTCGACAAATTATTGGGTGTGAGCGGCGTACCGTTGCTATTAGCAACCACAAAGCCTAAATCCGGATTATCGGATACCATCGCCTGCCCTGAGGCCTTTTCGGCTTCAAGCCGCATCGATAAATAGGCCTGCGCCGCGACGTTGGTACATTTAATAGCGATAGTTTTCGTTTGCGGCGTGACGCCTTGCGGACGATTACCCGCCCCCGCCTGACTAAATAACGACGCGCCGATATCGCCGAAATCAAACTCCACGACCTGTCCGGCATTCACTTCACAGTTTTGCGGTACTTCCACTTTGCCGCTGTAGCTAATGGTATACACCGGCGTGCTCAACGCGTCGCCGGTAGAGGTCGTCACATAGACAGTAAACATTGTCTGGCGAGGGATCGTCACCATATTAATAAAAGGCCGTATCACTTTTAATTTAAAAACCAGCTTTGAGTCCTGCACGCCAAACGGCTTTTGCTGCGACACGTTAGAGTCGACGCCCATGAGAATATAGTTACGGGGCGGATAAAATACGCCAGCGACACTATCGGTTATGCTCATCGCGCCCAGAAGGTAGTCATTCAGCTTGAGGTATTTAAAATTTCCTTCGGTGCTTTGTACCGGTAATTCTGATACATAGCTTCGGTAGGTATAATTTACCGTTGTCCCCGCCGGGCACGTCGCGTTTACGCCGACCCAACCTGATTTTTCCGGCAACGTCACCACCTGTCCCGGCTGATTATTGCCGCTGGTGAAAACATCTGACAGGTCGTAAAAGATATCGGTCGCCGTCCCGTTTGAATTGCGGCAAACCGTCGCCAGCGCGGGATGGGTGAAAAAGAGCGCGGTCCCCGCCAGCAATAGCGCTGAGTATATTTTCATCTCTATTTTTCCTTTTATGACGCCGGACGGATACAGGTCGCGCTGGCTATCGTAATCGCCTGCTTCAGACTATCCTCCGCCAGGGCGTAAGGGGCGATACAACGTGCGTTTTTCCCCTCTCCCCACTGGATGAACAATTCACCTTTTAGCGGCAAGCCGCTCAGATAAATTTGCCCGTCATCGCCGACCATACTGGTAATGCCGCTGGCGGTTTCTCGTACTATCGCGCCAAACGGTAACGGACGTCCGCCAAGCCTCGCGGTAATGATTGCCCTTACGCCTATCCGCGTATCAAAAGCAGCCCGCACCAGCGCGCCCTCTGTCGGCACTACGCTGCTGACGTTATTTTCGACATCGGTATGGTTGTCCATCGTGTTGGTATCTAACGCGACGCGGTTATAGCGATATACCGTGGCGTAGGGCATTACCGCATAGCCCCGCCAGTCCGTTTTCACGCCGGTCTGGTTTTCGATGCGCACGCCTTTCGCTCCCGGCGCTTTAATCAAGACATTGGTATCGCCCAACGGTTGGCTAAACGTAATACCATCCGCATGACCGACCACGCCGCCGGAAAGTTGCCAGTTATAGTCATGCTGATCGCGATCGTAGTTATATCCCACGCCCAGCGTGCCATACGTCGCCTGCCAGCTAGCGCTGGCGCTGCCGCTATAACCATTGCTACTGCTACGTCCTTGCGTCACGCTGTAGCTCAGATTACGTCCTTCCAGAAGCGTGCCGCCCACGCCGGTCTGCCAGCTATTGTCGCCGTCGCGGTTGCGGTTGGCGTTAAACGTGGCATAAGTACGATCAAGAAGAGTGTCGCGCGCATAGCGCCGTCCGGTCAGAATGCTAAACGGAACGGACATATTGAATGCCAGAATGCGGTCGGCGCCTGAGATCCCCACCGACTCGCTCCACGACCATGACAGCGAATAACTTATGCCTTGCCATCCACTGGCGTATCCCAGTTGATACCAGGTATTGGTATCCGCCGTATTCCAGTAATTTTGTTGACTGCCGGAAAGATACAGTGACCCGTAATCCCCCAGATTTTGCGAAATATTGACCTGAAAGCGGCCTTTTTTGCTGTAGCGGAGATTGTGGTAGCTCTGCGCCACCGGCACTTTATGGCGGCGTCCGTCGCTATCGTATTCGTAGTCGTACCCTTCCATACTGCGGTATGCCACATCATCCAGGGTGTAAAATCCGCGTGTGGAATAGCGGTAACCCAGCAATTGAAAATTAGTCCCGTAATTATTCAGCGATTTGGCGTACAGAAAACGCAACGATTGCCCCTGATGGGTGCTGTCATCTGCCAGTTGGCTACGCGCATGTGTGACATCGACCGACACGGCTCCCCAGTCGCCCAAATTTCGCCCCGCCCCGACCACCACGGCACGGTAACGATCGGCAAGTTGCGTACCGCCGTAAGCCGTCAGCCCCGCAGGCAGGCCGGCAATCACCGTTCCCTGGAAAAAGAATGGCGAAGACTGCTGACTATTGCCGCTGCGAAAATCCCCGGCCACCAGGTCATACTTCACCCTGCCCTCACGCTGCAATAGCGGAACGGTAGAGTAAGGCACCGTGTAACGTTGTTGGCTACCGTCTTTTTCATCTACCGTCACCTCAAGGTCGCCGCTGGAAGAGGTAGGATTAAGATCGGTAATCGCAAACGCGCCCGGCGACACATAGCTTTGGTAGATAACATACCCGTTCTGTCGTATCGTCAGCTTTGCCGCCGTCCGGGCGATTCCTCTAACCGTGGGGGCGTAGCCCTGCAGGCTATCGGGATACATATTGTCAGAAGAGTACAGCCGCGCTCCGCGAAAGCCGACGCTGTCGAAAACATCGTTCCCGGTATTGCTGTCCCCCATGACCAGTTCGCTTTTTAGCGGAATGATGGCGCGCTGTACCCAGGTGCCAATGTTGTTCCAGCGTTGCGAATGATAGCCGTCCCCTTTCGAATAGTTCCAGGCTCCGTTATTACGCAGCCGCCAGGGGCCATAGTTCAACCCGCTCAGCAGACTCAAAAAATAGCTATCGCTGTCTGTTCCGCGGCTACCGGTAAAACTGTAATTAATGAGTGCGGCAGGTATCCCTTCATCCCACTCTTCCGGCGGGATATAGCCACGCGCGCTGTTGAGCAATGACGCCTGCGGCAAGCTAATATTTAAGCGCATCGACGCGAAATCAAACGCGACCTCCGCGCCCGGAATTTTCTCAGGAAGGCGAATACACGTGGTATCGACGCCTTTATCTGAGACAGGGAACGCCGCGGTATTCACGCCCAGCCGTTTAATCCACTCCGGTGTAAAACAAGGCATCAGGCCGCCGGATTTATCGCCGGCACCCACGGCGCCCGCCTCAAAACGAATATCCTGCGTCGCTACGAATTCGTCGTTACGCCAGATATCCACCCGGTAAATACCGGGCGGCTGATGATTACCTTTTTCAAAGCGAGATAAATCCGCCACGGACGCGGTATCCGCCGACAAAAACGCAGGGTTGAAATAACTTTCGCCGCGGCTCGTCAGCGGACACAGCGCCGCCAGCACCGACAGCGCCACGCCGTTTAACGGTGATACATAGCCGGGAAATCGCCCTGCAAACCAGGTTGTCTTCTTCATCGTGTTCTCGTGTGGCTTCACGCTCTCTGCTTAACCGAGACTGGCCGTTGTCGCCGACGTCAATGCGCCGTAATCATTGACGGTCTGAAATGTCACGCTGCCCTGCGCGCCAGTCGGTAAGGGAATTTGCATGTCGCTTTTTGGCGCGATCATCACGTTATCAATCTTTTTCGCGCCCACGCTGATATTGACCAGCGTGAGGTAATAAGCAGATGGGTTGGTTATCTTGAGATGGTTGCCGACACGGGAAAATTTCAGCAAGGTCGGCGCGTCTTCCGGCGTCTGCGGCAAATTCGCCGGACGCACGAACAGTTTGATGCGCGACAGAATCGCCAGTTGCAGAACGTTTTTTCCTTCAATATGACTTTTATCGACCGACGGAATGGCTTTCACGTTCATCCAGAATAACGACTCCCGATCCCCGGGTAGCGGTTGCCCGGCGTAGATAATGCGCAGCGTGTTTTCGCTTTTGGGCTCGCTGACGAATAAAGGCGGCGTAACGATAAACGTTTTTTCTTTCTGCCCGGCGCTATTTTCGATCCATGAATTGACGAGGTAACGTTCTTGAGTATCGCTATTACTGATTGCCAGAGAGGTCTGTTTCGCCGCCGAGGGATAAATAACGCGCGTGGCGCCTAATGCAATCCCCCCCGCCGCCTGTACGTTCAGCGAAGTAAATAACGTGAGAAGAACAATAAAGCCTAATTTTATACTATTCAGCATGGTAAAAAATACCTTTTGCATTGAGTCACGTCGGCAAGAAAATTCATGGGTAAACCAGCGTAAACCACACTTCTGAATGAATTCGTCCCGGCGTCATATTTTCTGAAATTGCCCGATAGCGGGCAGTAAAATGCAAAGTCATTTCTGACGTTAAAATGGGCGTGTAATGAAGCGGTAACGTGTTAGGTATGATTTGCCGCTGCTGGTCATCAAATAATGCCAGGCCGATTCCGGCATTACCGATACCCTCGCCGCTGGCCAGAAAAACATGGGGATCTTCCGCAGGCGTAACGCCGGCAAACGCAATGCCGACATGACGCCAGACCTCCGCGCTACAGGAGATTAACCGTAACGAAAATGGAACGCTGACGGGAGCGAAGCTGCCAGGACCGGTAAACGCATTCGTGCGGTACTGTCCCATCAGTACGCGCAAATCCTGGCTTTCAGTGGCGACAGCGCAGCCGCCATTGACCAGTTGTCCGCGCAGGTGAACACGCCCGCTCTCCACCATTACCGGCTGCGCAATGACGGGCGACATCAAAACAAGCCCCGCTAGCGCCGCGCCTTTCCTTATCATCTGTTATGTTCTCTTTTATCCCCGATAGCCTCTTCCGTTGAGGCGCCTCCCTTCCCTGGCGTTCCCAGACGGGATTATTCGTATTTCATGATAAAGGTGGCGTCGGCATTAGCCTGGCCTGGCGTCGTGGCGGCGGTTGCCTTATAGCGTGCGGTAAAACGCAGCGTATTGGTGCCTTCAACCAGCGCCTGCTTCGCCGAGAAGGTCGCGCCGTCCGGCTTCAACGGTGAAGAGGTATTATCAAGAATCTCAATCCCGACGCCGGTTGCGGTAGTGCTATTGTCCGCAGAGGAGACAGCCAGCAAATTAGGGTTGGTGTTATCTGCCTGACCAGAGAAAGCCACGGCAGCGGTGGCCGCCACTTTCGGATCGCAGTCATTCAGGACGATGGAGAAAGGCACCTGCGCAGTCGTATTACCAATCGCCGTAAAGCTGGCGGTACGGTATTGACCCAGCGTCACCGTTTGATCGGCGGATTTAGTGCTAACGGCACAGGCTGCATTAACCAGTTTACCTTCGAAATGAATAGTACCGCCACTCACGCTCACCGGAGTAGGATCAGCCGCAACCGCTGCGCCAGCGACAAACATCAGACTCGCAATAGTAGAGGTCATTAATTTATGTTTCATGGATTTCCCTTGAATTACACACACCCGGTTTCGGCATCCTGTCGGCTCCGTTTGAATTATTATCGACATAGCATGTCAGAAAAGTTATCTCTGCATCCTGTAAAGATAGATATCGCAGATTAATTAGTTTTCTGTTTCTCCCCTGAGTATCAGACGCAGTAATTAATCTTTGCGAATATGACATTTCGTCACGGTAATAAATTAAACATTTCGCTAAATAAAAAATAGCCGCAAACTCTTTTAATGACCTAAGCTAATTCTTATTGGGATATAAGAAGGGTCTAATCTTATTTTGTATAAAATGTCGCATTATGCCGCCCGACGCTATTAACGACGAGGGATTACGGTAACCATAGCCAGGGTGATGAATTGTTTCTTTTTGGTTAATCATGGCGCGCTTACTGGTCACGTCTCAGTATCGGCAACGGACGGGGGAGACGTCGCGTTTGCATCGGAAACACAAACGTTAACTGACAGCGAGGCCCGCTTCTGACAAAATAGCGTTATCCCCTTTGACTTGAAGTAACAGATGGAATCTTCTCTCTGATGGCAGCAAAGATTATTGACGGTAAAACGATTGCGCAGCAGGTGCGATCTGAGGTTGCTCAAAAAGTTCAGGCACGCGTCGCAGCAGGTCTTCGCGCTCCCGGCCTGGCTGTGGTGTTGGTCGGCAGCAATCCGGCCTCACAGATTTATGTCGCAAGCAAACGTAAAGCGTGCGACGAAGTGGGATTCGTCTCCCGCTCCTATGACCTGCCAGAAACCACCAGCGAAGCCGAACTGCTGGCGCTTATCGATACTCTGAATGCAGATAACACGATCGACGGTATTCTGGTGCAGTTGCCTTTACCGGCAGGTATCGACAACGTTAAAGTGCTGGAGCGTATCGCGCCAGATAAAGACGTAGACGGTTTCCATCCTTATAATGTCGGTCGTCTGTGTCAGCGTGCGCCACGCCTGCGTCCCTGTACGCCCCGCGGTATTGTGACGCTGCTTGAGCGTTACAATATTGATACCTACGGCCTGAATGCGGTGGTCATTGGCGCGTCCAATATCGTTGGACGCCCGATGAGCATGGAGCTGCTGCTGGCTGGCTGTACGACTACCGTTACGCACCGCTTTACCAAAGATCTGCGTCACCATGTCGAGCATGCTGATTTGCTCATTGTCGCCGTAGGTAAACCGGGCTTTATTCCCGGCGAATGGATTAAAGAAGGCGCAATTGTGATTGATGTCGGTATTAACCGTCTGGAAAATGGCAAGGTCGTTGGCGACGTCGTGTTTGACGAAGCCGCGGCGCGCGCGTCATACATCACGCCAGTACCGGGCGGCGTCGGCCCGATGACGGTCGCCACGCTTATCGAAAACACGCTGCAGGCGTGCATTGAATATCACGATCCACAAGGAAAATAATATGGCGACATTCTCTTTAGGCAAGCACCCGCACGTCGAGCTGTGCGATCTGCTCAAGCTGGAAGGCTGGAGCGAAAGCGGCGCGCAGGCGAAAATCGCCATTGCCGACGGGTTGGTGAAGGTTGATGGCGTGGTTGAAACGCGTAAACGCTGCAAAATTGTCGCCGGGCAAACCGTTAGCTTCGAAGGCCAAAGTGTGAACGTCGTGGCCTGATACAGAGTGCCGGATAGCGACGCAAAGCGTCTTATCCGGCCTGATTACGCTGTCTTTTCAGATAATCATCCACTTAATCCTCTGCGTTCCAACTGCTAGCATGGCTATTTCCCTGTGAACCATCGCTATGCCTACCGTTATCACCCACGCCGCCGTTCCCCTGTGTTTTGGCGCAGGCTTAGGCCTGAAAGTTATCCCTCCTCGCCTGCTGTTTGCCGGTGTTGTGCTGGCGATGCTCCCCGATGCCGACGTGCTGGCCTTTAAATTTGGCGTCGCCTACGGCAACGTGTTCGGCCATCGCGG
Organism: Salmonella sp. SAL03688; assembly: GCF_046551895.1. Lineage (NCBI taxonomy): Bacteria > Pseudomonadati > Pseudomonadota > Gammaproteobacteria > Enterobacterales > Enterobacteriaceae > Salmonella > Salmonella sp. SAL03688. The sequence continues at coordinate 86,149 of NZ_JBGDVI010000008.1, read as the reverse complement.
ATTTACCCACTCTTTACTTTTCGCATTCGTCCTCCCCCTGTTGTGCGTACTCGCGGGACGACGATGGTTTCGAGCTGGGCAGGTGCGCTGCTGGCTGTTTTTAACCGTTTCATTGTTGTCGCACAGCCTGCTGGATTCGATAACCACGGGTGGGAAAGGCGTCGGATGGCTGTGGCCGTGGTCAGATGAACGTTTTTTTGCGCCCTGGCAGGTGATTAAAGTCGCGCCGTTCGCGCTTTCAAGCTACATCACGCCGTATGGACACCAGGTGATTATTTCGGAGCTGCTATGGGTGTGGCTACCGGGAGGCGTGCTAATGGGGATATTGGGCTGGCACAGATGGCGTATAGGGGACGAAAAGCGGGCTCGCTAATGTCGGACGGCGCTACGCTTACCCGACCTGTAGATTTCATCTCAGGTAGGCCGGATAAGACGCCCTGCGCCTTATCCGGCAATACGGCAATTACTTACGCCGCCAGGTGGTGCCCTGCGGGCCATCTTCCAGAATAATACCCATTTCAGCGAGACGATCGCGCGCCGCGTCCGCCGCCGCCCAGTCTTTCGCTTTACGGGCATCCAGACGCTGTTGAATCAAGGCTTCAATTTCCGCAACTTCACCGTCATCCGCCTGCGCGCCGCTTTGCAGGAAAACATCCGGCTCCTGCTCCAGCAGTCCCAGCACGCCGGAAATCTTCCGCAGATGAGACGCCATCGCATTCGCGGCGGTCATATCCTCGCCCTTCAGACGGTTGACTTCACGCGCCATATCAAACAGGACGGAGTAGGCTTCCGGCGTGTTGAAATCGTCATTCATCGCCTCCACGAAACGCGCTTCAAACGCCTCGCCGCCCGCCGGGGCCGCTGATTTATCCGTTCCACGCAATGCGGTGTATAACCGCTCCAGCGAGGCGCGCGCCTGCTTGAGGTTCTCTTCGCTGTAGTTCAGTTGGCTACGGTAATGCCCGGACATCAGGAAGTAGCGCACGGTTTCCGCATCGTAGTATTTCAGCACGTCGCGCACGGTAAAGAAGTTGCCCAGCGATTTGGACATCTTCTCGCGATCCACCATCACCATACCGGAGTGCATCCAGTAGTTGACGTATTCGCCGTCATGCGCGCAGGTAGACTGGGCAATCTCGTTTTCATGGTGCGGGAACATCAGATCGGAACCGCCGCCGTGAATATCAAAATGGTTGCCCAACTGCTTGCAGTTCATCGCCGAACATTCAATGTGCCAGCCCGGACGCCCTTCGCCCCACGGCGACGGCCAGCTCGGCTCGCCCTCTTTCGACATTTTCCACAGCACGAAGTCCATCGGGTTACGCTTCACGTCAACGACATCCACGCGCGCGCCCGCCTGAAGCTGCTCAAGATCCTGACGGGAAAGCTGCCCATAAGTCGGATCGGTCGGTACATCAAACATCACATCGCCGTTATCCGCCACATAGGCGTGCCCTTTCTCGATTAAGGTGCGGGTGAGCTCGATAATTTCCTGAATATGGTGCGTCGCACGCGGCTCGCTGTCCGGACGCAGAATATTCAGCGCGTCGAAGTCCTGATGCATTTCCGCAATCATTCTGTCGACCAGCGCGACAAAACTTTCGCCGTTTTCATTGGCGCGTTTAATAATTTTATCGTCGATATCGGTAATGTTACGCACATACTTCAGCTTATAACCGAGAAAACGCAAATAGCGCGCGACAACGTCAAAAGCGACAAACGTGCGTCCGTGACCAATGTGGCAGAGATCGTAAACGGTGATACCACACACGTACATGCCGACTTCCCCGGCATGAATGGGTTTGAATTCCTCTTTTTGGCGCGTCAGTGTATTAAAAATTTTTAACATCGAAGATTCCGTATAGACGTGTGTGGGTAATAATCTCCGTATGATACATATTATTCGTAATCGAAGCAGCACACTTTGCAAGGTGATCGCAGCTTACGGTTATGCTATAACAAGCCCCTATATGTGCCCCATTGCGGGCTAAAGCACCACTCTCTTGGAACAGGATGCAAAAATGGTTACTTTCCACACTAATCACGGCGATATCGTAATCAAAACCTTTGATGATAAAGCGCCTGAAACAGTTAAAAACTTCCTGGACTACTGCCGCGAAGGTTTTTACAACAACACCATTTTCCACCGTGTGATTAACGGTTTTATGATTCAGGGCGGCGGCTTTGAGCCGGGCATGAAACAGAAAGCCACCAAAGAGGCGATCAAAAACGAAGCCAACAATGGTCTGAAAAATACCCGTGGTACGCTGGCAATGGCACGTACTCAGGCGCCACACTCGGCTACCGCGCAATTCTTCATCAACGTGGCAGACAACGACTTCCTGAACTTCTCCGGCGAAAGTCTGCAGGGCTGGGGCTACTGCGTCTTTGCGGAAGTCGTAGAAGGTATGGACGTGGTAGATAAAATCAAAGGCGTCGCCACTGGCCGTAGCGGTATGCACCAGGACGTACCAAAAGAAGACGTCATCATTGAAAACGTGACCGTCAGCGAGTAATCGTGGCGACACTGTTTATTGCAGACTTGCATCTGCAAACGGAAGAACCGGCGATCGTCGCCGGTTTTCTGCGTTTTTTAGCCGTAGAAGCCCGTCAGGCCGACGCGCTGTATATTCTTGGCGATCTCTTCGAGGCCTGGATTGGCGACGACGACCCCAACCCGCTACATCGTGAGATAGCCGCCGCCATCAAAGCGGTGGTGCATGTTGGCGTTCCCTGCTTCTTTATTCATGGTAATCGCGACTTCCTGATTGGCAAGCGATTTGCCCGCGAAAGCGGCATGATTCTACTGCCGCAGGAAAAAGTGCTCGACCTGTATGGCCGCAATGTGTTGATTATGCACGGCGATACGCTCTGTACCGATGATGCCGGATATCAGGCGTTTCGCGCCAAAGTCCATAATCCGTGGGTTCAACGACTATTCCTTACCCTGCCGCTGTTTATCCGCCGCCGTATCGCCGCCAGAATGCGCGCCGGCAGTAAAGCCGCCAACAGCAGCAAATCGCTGGATATTATGGACGTCAATGCGCAGACCGTCGTCGCCGAAATGGAAAAACACCGCGTACAGTGGCTGGTTCACGGTCACACCCACCGCCCGGCGGTACATGAACTTTCCGTCAACGACCAGCCCGCGTTCCGCGTGGTGTTAGGCGCATGGCATCATGAAGGTTCAATGGTAAAAGTCACGCCGGACAACGTTGAGTTAATCGCCTTCCCCCTGTAAATGTTCGTCGAATCGTCCGTTACGGCGCACACGCAACCGTTTTCCTTGCCTGATTATCATGCTATTCTTTGACACCTCAAAAGCAGCGTGTCCCGCACCACAGGAGTTTTAAGACGCATGTCTTCCCGCAATAATCCGGCGCGTGTCGCCATCGTGATGGGGTCCAAAAGCGACTGGGCTACCATGCAATTCGCCGCCGAAATTTTTGAAATTCTGGATGTCCCGCACCATGTAGAAGTGGTTTCCGCTCATCGCACCCCCGATAAACTGTTCAGCTTCGCCGAAACGGCGGAAGAGAACGGATATCAAGTGATTATTGCCGGCGCGGGCGGCGCGGCGCACCTGCCGGGAATGATTGCGGCAAAAACGCTGGTCCCGGTACTCGGCGTGCCGGTACAAAGCGCTGCGCTCAGCGGCGTGGATAGCCTCTACTCCATCGTGCAGATGCCGCGCGGCATTCCGGTGGGTACGCTGGCGATCGGTAAAGCCGGTGCCGCTAACGCCGCCCTGCTCGCCGCGCAGATTCTGGCGCAACACGACGCGGAACTGCATCAGCGCATCGCTGACTGGCGCAAAGCGCAAACCGATGAAGTTCTGGAAAATCCCGATCCGCGGGGGACGCTATGAAGCAAGTTTGCGTTCTCGGCAACGGACAACTGGGCCGAATGCTGCGCCAGGCGGGCGAACCGCTGGGTATCGCCGTCTGGCCGGTTGGCCTGGATGCAGAGCCTACCGCCGTGCCGGTACAGCAGAGCGTCATTACCGCAGAGATTGAGCGCTGGCCGGAAACCGCGCTTACCCGCGAGCTGGCGCGCCACCCGGCCTTCGTCAATCGCGATGTATTTCCGATCATCGCCGACCGTCTGACACAAAAACAGCTTTTCGATAAACTGGGACTCGCGACCGCGCCGTGGCAGCTGCTGACCAGCGCCGACGAGTGGTCCGGCATCTTTGACCGTCTGGGCGAACTGGCGATTATTAAGCGTCGCGTTGGCGGCTACGACGGTCGCGGGCAGTGGCGTCTACGCGCGGACGAAACCGGGCAACTGCCGGATGACTGCTATGGCGAATGTATTGTTGAGCGCGGTATCCATTTTTCCGGCGAAGTGTCGTTAGTCGGCGCGCGCGCTCATGACGGCAGTACCGTGTTTTACCCGCTAACGCACAATTTGCATCAGGACGGCATCTTGCGGACCAGCGTCGCGTTCCCACAGGCGAACGCCGAACAGCAGGCGCAGGCGGAATCGATGCTGTCAGCAATTATGCAGGCGCTGAACTACGTCGGCGTAATGGCGATGGAATGTTTTATCACGCCGGAAGGCCTGTTAATCAATGAACTGGCGCCGCGCGTGCATAACAGCGGACACTGGACGCAAAATGGCGCCAGCATCAGTCAGTTTGAATTGCATTTGCGCGCGATTACCGGCCTGCCGTTGCCCGCGCCGGTGATTAACGCCCCGTCGGTGATGATCAACCTGATCGGCAGCGAGCTGAATTACGACTGGCTGAAGCTGCCGCTGGTACATCTGCACTGGTATGATAAAGCGGTACGTCCGGGGCGAAAAGTCGGCCATCTGAATCTGACCGACAGCGATACGTCACGTCTTAGCGCCACCCTGGAAGCGCTCTCTCCGCTCCTGCCGGGCGAATACGCCAGCGGCATTATCTGGGCGCAAAGTAAGCTTAAATAAACAGCGTGGGCGGCGCATTCTCTGTCGCCGCCCGTCGCGATCACAGACAGATGCAGGTTCCCGCTCTGCCCGCCAGGGTATCGTCAATACGCGATAATGCGCCAATCCATGCCGGCTTTCCGCACCGCTTCACATACCCGCTTACCGCGGTCACCTTCGGTCCCATCGCGCCATCGGCTTTGGCAAACGGCGCCAGCTCATCGGGCGAAGCCTGACGAATAGCTCGCTGCTGCGGCGTTCCCCAATGTTCATACACCGCATCCGCATCCGTCAAAATGATCAGACCATCGGCCGCTATCTGCTCCGCCAGCAATGCCGCCGCCAGGTCTTTATCTATCACCGCCTCGACCCCTTCGCCCTCGCCGGCAACAGGTACCCCGCCACCGCCGCTGCAAATCACCACATGGCCCTCTTTTAGCAATAACTCAATAGCGGCGCTTTCGATAATCTGACGCGGCGCCGGGGAAGCAACGACACGGCGCAGATATTTTCCATCACGTTTCATACGCCAACCATAAGTCGCTTCCAGCGCCATTTGCTCTTCTGGCGAATAAACGGGACCGATAAACTTTTCCGGTTCAAGAAAAGCAGGATCGTCCGCCGATACCTTTATTCGCGTTAATACTGTAGTCACCGGCGGCATATCGGGTTCAAGCGCCAGACGCTGCGCCAGCATATAGCCGATCATTCCCTGACTCTCTGCTACCAGCACATCCAGCGGATAAGGCTCAACGGCTTTCCAGGCAAGGTTCTGTAAAGCCAACAGGCCGACCTGGGGGCCGTTGCCATGTACTATCGCCAGCCGATACGAGCGGGCAAGTCGCGCCAGCGCAGGCACCGCGTCGGCAATATTACGATATTGATTCTCTGCCGTTAGCGCTTCTCCGCGCTGCAATAATGCGTTGCCGCCAAGAGCAACTACCAACGTTTTCATTCCCTATCCTTTTACTATTTGTTGTCCAAGCCAGAACCCCAGCAGCGTATCCGCGCCAGAGGTGTGCCCCAGCGCCAGCAGTCCGTCAATCGCCGTTTCTGTGCGAGCATCTCGTCGCAGCGCATGAATAAAGTGGAGTAAAGGCGACGCGAAATAACCCATAGCCGCATAGCGTAAATAGCTGACGCTCACGAGCGTCGTCGCCCGATCAAGGCTGCCGGATTGGGCAAAAAAATTACGCCCGGCGCGTTCATCTATGGCGCCAAAATACCAGGCCGCCAGCAACATTCCCGTCAGCGTGTCGTCATGACTGGGCGTTAAGCCCGGCCCTTTACCCAGCCATAGCCGCCAGTCAGTCGCAGCACCTGCAAGCGCCGACTGAAAGCAGTGACAAAACTGGCGAAGTTCCGGACATAGAGGCTGAGCTGCGGCGACGGTTAACGGCCCAAACAGTCCCGTCTCCTCACTACGCTGCATGTACGTCGCGTTAAGACGCGGCGACGCAAGATAGCGCGGAACCCGCAGCGAACAGCGCCTCTCCGGCTCGCATAAAAGAAACTCGCCAATCTGAATACCGGCAGCGGTTGACTGCGGTTTTTCGCCATCGGTGAGCACATCGCGCAAGGCGTCAAAATCGCCGCCGCGCAGTATCCACCCTCCCGGACTGAAGCCGCTCCCCCGACGGTGAAGTGTTAATAACTCACCGCTTTTCGCCACAAAATTAATAGAGCGACGCCATACCCCTGACATCTGCCAGGGTTGCCGATAATCCGCCGATTGTCGGCTTGCCATAAGAGGATGGATACGTTTCATGAGACGCTCTCTTAACTTACGCCCATGCTTTCCGCCAGCGCTTCCAGCGCCTGCTCGAAACAGGCCAGCGGCGCACGGACGGTTCCCGCGCCAATCTGGCCAATCCCCGCCTCTTTATGCGCGATACCCGTGTTAATCAGCGGCGTAATTCCGGTCTCGACCACGCGGCGGATATCCAGTCCCAGACAGGCCCCCTGAAAATCCCAGCCGGGGATTTGTAGCTGCATGTTGCGTTCGAGATAAATTTCAGCCATCTCTTCAGAAACAGATTTCGCCGCTTCCATTCCCCCGGCACCGACAAAACGCGTTACGCCAGGCGCGGCAATCATCGCAGCGCCGCCAATACCAAACGTTTCAGTAATGGCGCTGTCGCCCATGTCCGGGTTGGCCTGATCCTGCGAAAAACCGGTAAAAAATAGCCCCTGTGGCGTATTAACAGGCGCGGTGAACCAACGGTCGCCCAGACCGCTAACCCGAATGCCAAACATATCGCCATTGCGGGTCATCGCCGTCACAATACTGCCGGCGCGAATCTGCGCGCCCGCGTCCATGGCGGCTTTACAGTAGGCCATCGCCAGATTAAGGAAGAATTGATCGGTGACGCTCAGAAAATCCATCACTTCCGCTATCTGCTGCTTATCGTGTTCCAGACGGGCGATATGCGGCGCCAACGTGCGCATCAGCAATGCGGAAGAGGCGATATTGCGCTGGTGGAATTCATCTCCCATCGTAATGCCCTGCGCCATCATTGCGGTCAGGTCGAGCCCCCGCTCCAGACGTCCCAGCGCCGCGCTTAATACCGGCATCAGCACATCACGCATCCAGCGCAAACGTTGCTGAACATCCTCGCCATAGGCGCCGAAACGCATCACTTTGCCGATCCCTTCGTTGAGATTGCAGTACGCGCGATTGCCGTCGGTGATATTTTCCACGACCAGCATCGGCATACTGGCTGAGGTAATACCGCCCATCGGCCCCACGGCGTTAACGTGATGGCAGGGAATAAAGTTGACCTTTCCCTGCTCTAACAGCGCGAGCGCGCTCATTTCATCTTTGGCCCATCCTTCAAACAGGCATGCGCCGATACAGGCGCCTTTCATCGGGCCGGTCATCTCTTGCCAGCGCATCGGCGGGCCGGCATGAAGAAGCGTTTTCCCTTGATTGAGCACGCTAATTAATGAAGAAGCTGGCTTCACATCCAGCCAGTGCGGACGTGCGCGACGAATTTGTTCGATGACTGCAGCGTTGGCTTGCGCCACTGATGTAAACATGGGAACCCCTTATTGCAAACGTTCTAACAGACGAGCCAGTTTTTTATTACCGCCAGCGACAGGCGCCCACTGGTAGTGCACCACGGGCATACCGGCAGCCTGTAAATCCAGCGCGAAGCTACGTAACCCGGCATTAATCACCGCTACCGCTTCCAGTAACCGGGGAGCTGATGGATGAGTGGAAGAGAGAGTGGGTCGAATCAGTTCCGCGGCCAACAGAGTGGCTTCGGGAAGAGAATCCACTACCGTGATGCCGGCATCTTCGAGCGCGGCGATTTGTTGCGAGCGGCACTGAGGATCGCGTTCCGTTCCGGTGACGGTTGCGATGGCAAACAGCGGCTGGTCGCCGGCGCGTGCGGCACATGCCTTCTGCCAGGCCTGAATCAGCGATGCGGCGGGATCGGCGGTCGCGCCAAAACCAATAACGACGTCTACTAATAACACGCGTACCTGCGGCTGCGCGCCAAGCCCGGCGATAAGCTGATTACGTAACGCCGGGTCAATCATCGGATGTGGTCGCCCAACGGTATAAAAGTCATCGCCCAGATCGATAATCTGGTGGCCGTCAGCGTCAAGCATCATGCCATGGTGATGTTCCGTATCCGCCGCGACGCCCAGATAGCCAGCCAGCAGCCCCGCCGCTTCCGCCGCCAGCGTTCCGCCGGTATAGAGACCACGAATCACGCCGCCTGTTGAAACCATTTCTTTACGCTGCGACGTCACGCGAGACAATAAACATGCCAGTCGGGCGGCTTCATCCAGCGTCGAGGCAAACCAGACGTTTTCCTCACGCGCAACGGGGGAGGAAAACCCTAAGAACAGCGCTACAACGGGTTTCCCGGTGGCTTTCATCGCCGAGATAATATGCTGACGAACCGCATCGGCAGGCGGTTTGGAGACAAAGGCCAGCACCTGGCTCTTTTCATCCGCGCTGAGTATGTCCAGTGCCGTTAGCGCGCTGATCCCACCGACCTCGGCGCTCAAATCGCGTCCGCCAAGCCCGATAGCATGGGTAATCCCTTCCCCCGCCAGCGCAATCTGTGAACAGAGCTCCTGAATACCGGTGCCGGAAGCGCCAATCACCCCGATGTTGCCCTCTGGCATGACGTTAGCGAAAGCCAGCGGCGTATTGGCGATCATAGCGGTGCCGCAATCCGGCCCCATGACCAGCAGTCCTTTATCACGCGCCCGGCGTTTTAGTCTGATTTCATCGTCCAGCGTGACATTATCGGAGAAGATCATCACGTTCAACGAACGATCCAGCGCCTGCTCCGCCAGTTCCGCCGCATATTCGCCGGCCACCGATACCAGCGCCAGATTCGCCTCTGGCAGTTTCTGACAGGCGCTTTCCCAGCGTCTGACCTGGATTAACGACTGGCTGCCGCTGCTTCCCTGCGCCAACTGCTGCAATGCTTCTTCGAGCTGTCGCACAATCACTTGCGTAATGCCGTCATCTACCGCTTCGGTACGAATCGCCACACAAATGTCATTGGGCGTTGCGCCATGAAAATCGTCATGCCAGAAACCGGTAGTTTCCAGCAGCGACTTATTCGCAGGCGTTCCCATCATTACCGATACATCATCAACATTTTCGGACTCACTCAGCTTTCGAGAAATAATCATTAAGCTGACAGAGTCCTGAAAACACCCTTTTTTAATAAAGGCGTGGATCATAACAACTCCTTAATAATTGCACCCATTGCAATTGCACGAGCAGTGTTAATGTGCGCTTCACGGTATATATCCAGGAGGGTAAATAGAGTGATTAACGTCACATCAAATTTATTAACAAAAGAATTCAAACAACAGCTAAAGGATTAGTTATGATTTTCTAAAAAAGCTTTTTATTTAAGCAAAAAGATAAAACCCGCCTGATTATCAAATAAATTCTAATTATATTTTTTTGCCTGTCTGGATCACATAATCATTTTATTTTCCCGGTATGTTAATCGCAGTCATGCTTCACACCGTCGTTAAAAAGGAAGACAGATGAAAATCAGTCGGGAAACACTCCATCAGCTTATCGAAAATAAGCTTTATAAAGCCGGACTAAAACGTGAGCACGCCGCCATCGTCGCCGACGTACTGGTTTATGCAGATGCCAGAGGTATTCACTCACATGGCGCCGTACGCGTTGAATATTATGCCGAACGAATTTCAAAAGGCGGCACCAACCGGGAGCCGACGTTCCGCATTGAGAATACCGGTCCCTGTACGGCGATACTGCATGCCGATAATGCTGCCGGACAGGTCGCAGCCAAAATGGGAATGGAGCATGCTATTGAAATAGCCAAAAAAAATGGCGTCGCGGTTGTCGGCATTAGCAGAATGGGCCATAGCGGCGCCATCTCTTATTTCGTCCGCCAGGCTGCTCGCGAAGGCCTGATCGGTCTGTCTATCTGTCAGTCCGATCCTATGGTCGTGCCGTTTGGCGGGGCGGATATTTACTATGGCACTAATCCGCTGGCCTTTGCCGCGCCGGGCGAAGGCGACGACATCATTACCTTCGATATGGCCACCACCGTGCAGGCCTGGGGAAAAGTCCTCGATGCACGGTCCCGCAATGAGTCCATTCCGGAGAATTGGGCCGTTGATAAAAACGGCGCGCCGACACATGATCCTTTTGCCGTCAATGCGTTATTACCCGCCGCAGGCCCGAAAGGTTACGGCCTGATGATGATGATCGATATTCTGTCCGGTATTCTGCTGGGGCTGCCGTTTGGCCGCCAGGTCAGTTCGATGTATGAAGATTTACACGCCGGACGCAATTTAGGACAACTTCATCTGGTCATTAATCCGGCGTTCTTCTCTTCCTGTGAATTATTCCGCAAACATATTAGTCAGACCATGCAGGAACTCAATTCCGTGAAGCCCGCCCCCGGTTTTAAACAGGTTTATTATCCTGGACAGGATCAGGATATTAAACAGAAAAATGCCGATATGAATGGTATCGATATTGTTGATGATATTTATCAATATCTGATTTCCGATGCCCTCTATCTCAAGTCATACGAAACAAAAAATCCCTTTGCCCAATAATTATTGAAACAGGAATTTTCTATGATAAAGCATTTTCGCCACGCGATAGAAGAAACATTGCCCTGGCTCTCTTCCATTGGAGCCGATCCTACGGGTGGAATGACGCGTTTACTTTATTCGCCTGAGTGGCTGGAAACACAGCAGCAGTTTAAAAAGCGAATGGCAGAAAGCGGTCTGGAGACACGCTTTGATGACGTCGGAAATTTATATGGCCGCCTTTGCGGCACACAATTTCCGGAGCAGGTGATTTTAAGCGGTTCGCATATTGATACGGTCGTCAACGGCGGCAATCTGGACGGGCAATTCGGCGCGCTTGCCGCCTGGCTGGCGCTCGACTGGCTAAAAGCGACCTACGGCGCGCCGCTGCGCACCGTCGAGGTAGTGTCAATGGCTGAGGAAGAAGGCAGCCGTTTCCCTTACGTTTTTTGGGGCAGCAAGAACATTTTTGGCCTGGCGAATCCTGAAGAGGTACGCCATATCCAGGACGCCAAAGGCACAGGCTTTGTCGACGCTATGCAGGCGTGCGGATTTACCCTTCCCGCCGCGCCGCTCGCCGCGCGAACCGATATCCGCGCCTTTGTTGAATTGCATATTGAGCAAGGCTGCGTTCTGGAGAGCAACGGACAGTCGATTGGCGTCGTCAACGCCATCGTCGGGCAACGTCGCTACACGGTGACGCTCAACGGCGAGTCCAACCATGCAGGCACAACGCCAATGGGCTATCGTCGCGATACGGTGCATGCCTTCAGTCGTATTTGCAGTCAGTCCATTGAAAAAGCCAAACAGCATGGCGATCCCCTGGTATTAACGTTCGGCAAAGTTGAGCCGCAGCCGAATACGGTCAATGTTGTCCCTGGAAAAACCACATTTACAATCGATTGCCGGCATACGGACGCCGCGGTACTTCGCGAATTTACCGAACAGTTGGAAAACGATATGCGCGCAATCTGCGATGAAATGGATATCAGCATCGATATCGATTTGTGGATGGACGAAGCGCCGGTGCCGATGAACGCCGAACTGGTCGCGGCCCTCACCAGGCTGTGTGAAACCGAACAACTGAACTATCGCATAATGCATAGCGGCGCAGGTCATGACGCGCAAATTTTCGCGCCGCGCGTCCCTACCTGTATGATTTTCGTCCCCAGCATTAATGGTATCAGCCATAACCCGGCGGAACGTACCAACATTAATGACCTTGCTGAAGGGGTCAAAACTCTGGCATTAATGCTGCATCAACTTGCCTGGCAAAAATAAGGAGCCATCAATGGGATATCTGAATAACGTCACGGGTTACCGCGATGATTTACTGGCGAACCGCGCCATTGTGAAACACGGTAACTATGCGCTCTTAACGCCGGACGGTCTGGTGAAAAATATTATTCCCGGATTTGAAAACTGTGACGTCACCATCCTTTCGACGCCGAAGCTGGGTGCTTCTTTCGTCGATTATCTGGTCACCTTACATCAGAATGGCGGCAACCAGCAGGGCTTTGGCGGCGAGGGGATTGAAACTTTTCTCTATGTCATTACGGGAAATATTGAAGCTAAAGCAGAAGGAAAAACACTCTCTTTAACCCAGGGCGGATACCTCTATTGTCCACCGGGCGAGATGATGACCTTTAGCAACGCTCAAACGGAAGACAGCCAGCTATTTTTATATAAACGCCGCTATACTCCTGTCGAGGGGCATGCCCCGTGGTTGGTTTCCGGCAACGCCAGCCAGCTGGAGCGTATTCATTATGAAGGCATGGAAGATGTTATTCTGCTGGATTTCCTGCCTAAAGAGCTGGGCTTCGATATGAATATGCATATTCTGTCGTTCGAACCGGGCGCCAGCCACGGCTATATTGAAACCCACGTCCAGGAACATGGCGCTTATATCCTTTCCGGCCAGGGAGTTTATAACCTCGACAACAACTGGGTGCCAGTGAAAAAAGGCGACTACATCTTCATGGGCGCTTATTCCCTGCAGGCCGGATACGGTGTAGGTCGTGGCGAAGCATTTAGCTACATCTACTCCAAAGACTGTAACCGCGACGTTATGATTTAACGGCGGACAGCCCTCCTGATTATTTTTAATTTAGCTATGTTGGATTTTGCCACGGTGAGAACCGTGGCTTTTTTTATGCTTAACGAGTCCCGATATCCTGGCCAAGTTTGATGACGCGGGCAATATTACAGGCGCTGTGGTAGAGATTTTGTTCACCGTTCGCCAGAACCTCCGGCAAAGGCGCCAGCCGCGGCAAAATACTGAATACCGCATCAATACCGTGGCGATGGACCACTTCCACGCCGTCGCCCAGTACGCCGGCAATGCCGATAACCGGGACGTGATGCCGTTTCGCCACTGACGCAACGCCTATCGGCGCTTTTCCTCCCGCCGTTTGCGAGTCGATTCGCCCTTCTCCGGTAATCACCAGCGAGGCCTCTTTTACCGCCTCCTCCAACTTCACCGCCTGCATAACAATCTCAATACCGGGCTTCATTTCCGCTTCCAGGAAGACGATAGCAGCAATCCCCATTCCTCCGGCCGCTCCACCGCCCGGTATTTGAGACATGTCGCGTCCGGTCAGGGCATGTAAAACACGGGCATAATTACGTAATCCATTTTCCAGCGTCTCAACCATTTCAGGCGTCGCCCCTTTCTGTGGACCGAATACCGCCGCCGCGCCGCGTGGCCCCACCAACGGGTTATCAACATCACAGGCGACCTCAATACGACACTCTGAAATTCGCGGATCGCACGCCTGCAGGTCAATGCTCGCCAGGCGCGATAAATTGCCCCCTCCGGCGCCAAGCGGCGTTCCCTGCGCGTCCAGAAAACGCACACCGAGCGCCTGCGCTACTCCCATTCCGCCATCCACCGTGGCGCTGCCGCCGATACCCAGAATAATATGGCGAATCCCCGCGTCCAGGGCGTGACGAATCAATTCGCCGGTGCCGAAACTGGATGCCAGCAGCGGATTACGCGCCTCGGGCGCCACCAGCATCAATCCGCTCGCCGCCGCCATTTCAATAATCGCCGTTTTGCCGTCGCCGGTCAGGCCATAAAATCCGTTTACTTTTTCCCCCATCGGCCCGCTAACGTCCACAGAAACCCGTTTCCCGCCGGTCGCAGCCACCATTGCGTCCACGGTTCCTTCTCCGCCATCGGCGATCGGTAAACAAACATAGCGCGCATCAGGAAATACGGTTGAAAATCCCGCTTTAATAGCCTGACAGCATTTATCAGCACTTAAGCTCTCTTTAAATGAATCTGGCGCAATTACAATCTTCATCATGTCTCCTTGTTTTCTCACGTTATTTAATGCGTTCCCACGGAATAAGATTTTCCATAAGCACTGCCAGTAAGATTCCCACCAGTAATCCGTTGCTAAGCAGAGGACGAATCATCAGTGGAAGATCCTGTAAATAGACCGGAGGAAGCCCCATCAAAAAAATGCCGACAAAAAGCGGTAATGCCAGGCGATAAATATTCCGCGCGGTAAACGTAATTTGCTGGCTAAAAACCAAACCGGAATAAAGTAAAGGTAAATAAGAGACCAGCATAACGGCGCTGCTGATCGCCAGTGGAATAGCGCAAAATAAGCGGGTTAACGGCGTTATAATGGCAACCAGCAGACACAGCGCGCTACCGCAGATAAAGGATTTGCGAGAACTGTCGCCGGTTTGCGTTAATAAACCAATGGAAGATACAAAAGGCGAAAAAGGCACGACCGCGAAAGGCACCGTCACTAACGTCATCAGTCCGGAAATCATAAAGCTTCGGCGATAACGAGAACTGCCCGACCCTTGATGCAGATAAAAGATATCGGTACCGCGGATGGCGCCGTAAGTGTTGCTGATGTTGACTAACCCCGTCATCACCGCCGTCACAATAATACCCGGCATCAGCGTGCCGTGGCTGCCCAGCGGAAACCATCGCCAGCTTAATTCACCCGGCGGTAAGTGTGATGAAGGAAAGCATAACCGCCATAGCCCCCACCCGACCACGGTCCCTACCAGTAACGCGTAACGGGAGATACGCTGTTGCAGGAAAATAATCATTGCGAGGATAAAACACATCACCGCGACCGCCAACCCAAAGGGGGCCAATTTGATTCTGGCGCTGGTATCGGCAATGCCAAAAGGCAGCCCCAGCATGCCTTTAAAAAATATTGAGGTCAGCTGCGCGCCCAAAAGCAGCATGAAAAAAACCATTACCGCCGGCGTAAACAGGCGAGCCAGACGGTGTCCTAACCCGCTAATGCCGATAAATATCGTCACCATCGCGGAGATCGCAATCCCGACCGACAGGCTGGAGGCGATATCGTTCAGCGGCGTGCCGCGAGACGCCTCGCCAAGCGTAATCGTAAGAATAGCGCCCCACCACAACCCTGTCGGCCCTTCCATAATGGCGCGGCGATGGCCGCAAAATGCCTGAACCAGGCAGGCCAACGCGGTGGTCAAAAAAGCGTATTGTGTGAGCATTAACAGGTTATCAGCGGGAAGATGAAAAGCGGACAGCAAGGTAGGGGGAACCACAACCGTGTTACAGAAAATAAAGAAAAACCACTGAAAGCCGGACAATACACTTTCGCGGTTAATAACAGGGAACATATCCACACCTTAAAATAGAGAATGCCCGTCGTGACGACGGGCATTAAATCACACCGGATTACTGCTGATGTTTAAGGATAAACTGACCTTTTGGCGGCACAGGGAAGCCATGCTCGATGTCATAAATAACATCGCCGCGCAAAATCGTTTTGGTAATACGCGCACCAATAGTACGGCCAACATACGGACTGACTTTATGGCGATATTCCAGATCTTCATTTTTCAGAACATAGCTGCTGTCAGGCTGAATAAAGACCAGGTCAGCATCTTTGCCGGGGGCAATACGTCCTTTATGTTTCAGACCAAAAATATCGGCGGCGTTGGTCGCCATTAATTTGCCAAACATCGGCAACGACATACCGCGTTTTTGCACCGCTTCATCAAACATGACGTCCATGCAGTTTTGCAGTCCGGCAATTCCACCCCATGCTTGCATGATATTGCCTGCTTTCATTTCCGGAGGGCATGGAGAGTGGTCGGATACCAGGCAGTCGATTTCGCCGTTAAACAGTTTTTCCCACATTCCTTTCTGGTTTTCCTGGTCGCGAATTGGCGGAGAACATTTTGCCAGGGTGCCAATCTCTTCGAACTGATCGGTATCGAGGACAAAATAGTGCGGGCACGATTCACAGGTGACATCCTGACCTTCCTGACGCGCGCGCGTTACTTCCTCTACCCCCTCCGGGCTGCTGATATGGCAAACGTGCAGACGGCAACCTGCCGCTTTCGCCAGATACAGCACGCGACGAATGGCTTCCACTTCAGTAAATACCGGACGTGAGGCGACATAATCATGCGCCGTTACGCGTCCTTCGCGTTTAGCTTCCTCGCCCAGCTCATCGCAAATCAGAGCATTTTCGCAATGTACCAGTACCGTCTGGTCCATTTCCCCCAGTTTTTGCGCGCCTTTGTAAAACTGCCAGTCATTAACGTCGCGAAAATCATTATCGATGCCACGATCGCCGCAGGTGGCGACAAAGCACTTGAAGCCGACAACGCCCACTTCGTCCAGCTCATGCAGCCGATCCAGGTTATAAGAAACCAAACCGCCCAGCTGCGCGGCGTCGATGGTCAATTTACCTTTTGCCGCGTCAAACTTGAGCTCAATCGTCTCACGATCGACCGTCGCCGGCAGCTGATTGAGCGGCATCTCAATCATCGTGGTAATACCGCCTTTCGCCGCCGCGCGCGTACCGGTTTCATAGCCTTCCCAGTGGGTACGGCCCGGTTCAGAAATGTGGGTATGCGCGTCAACCATGCCCGGCGAAACGATCAATCCCGTCGCATCCAGCACATTTTTCGCTTCCCCCAGGTTCTCGCCAATCGCGGCGATTTTTCCGCCCTGGACGGCGATATCGATAACTCTCGCTTCGTTTTCTAAGATGACAGTACCGTTCTTAATAATTAAATCAAAAGACATAACAAACTCCTTGTATGGATACAGATAGTTTTTAAATAGCGCACACTTCATTAAATACGCTTAATGCTTTTTCAATATTTAACCTGCGAGTTTTTGCTCTCCTGTATTTTCAAAACCCGTGCGTTTCTTCAATAGCGCATAAGCAACGAACGCAACTATTACGCCTACAAACCAGGACACGCGGGATAAAGGCTCCAAAAATGGTATAAACTTGCCGCCTAATGACAGAATGACTGCGACCAGGGTGACTGAAAATGCAGTCAGGTTAAATCCATTATCATAATATTTGTAATCACCGCTGGCGGTGTACAGCTCATCAAGATTAATTTTTCCACGCATTACCACAAAATAATGAGCTAACATTACGCCGATTACCGGGCCAAGCATACCGCCGATAATATCGAGGAACAGATAAATACTGTCCTGATTCTCCATTAATTTCCATGGACAAATCAGTAGACTGATAATACTGGCAATCATTACGCCATTTTTATAGTTAAGCTTTGTCGGGGCAAGCGCCGCAATTTGATACCCCGCAGGTATAATATTACCGGTAGCGTTGGTTGAAATTGTCGTCATCAGAATCACCAGCACCGCAAAGAATGAAGCAAACAGACTGTCCCAGCGCTGCACAATATCCAGCACGTTCCAGGTATCCATACCATAATGAATACTGGCTCCGGCAATAATGCACACGCTGGCTACGGCGAATAATATATACGCTACGATAAGCCCCAATGTTTGTCCCAATGCCTGAGCGCGAAATGAATGCGCGTTTTGCGTGAAATCGGACGCGCTTACCGCTGGCGCAGCCCAGACGGCGACTACGGCGTTAATCACCACCAGGAACAGAAAGCCGCTGTGCTCTGCTTTTTGCACGCCTGAAGGCAGATAGTCCAGAATCGGGCCAATGCCGACCAGCGATATTGCCCAAATAGCCATGCCGCCAAAGACAATGTAAATACATGGATTGAGGATAGCGGTAAATTTATTTAATACTTTACCACCGCCAAAACCGATGCCAACGTTAATAATCCAAAAAATTAGAAAAGTAATTAGTCCTGGCAGTGAAAGACCCAGCAGCTTGAAATCTCCGCCTAATGTCAGAAATCCTGGCCAGATCTTCCCAATCAAAATAAGAAATGCCAGCGATCCCGCGTAACATTGTAAGCCGAACCACATAATTGCCGCGATTCCCCCTCGCAATAATCCAGGGAATAGCGCGCCGCGGACGCCGTAAGAACCTCGCAATATCATAGCAAAAGGAACACCATATTTGCTGCCTGCCGCGCCATTCATTACCATCGCCGCCGCAATAAATAATGCGCTGATAATAATGGCCAACATGATATTAAATGTTGATAGCCCCAGTATAAAAAAACCGCCGACCATAACGTAATTTGGCACGTTATGTACAGATCCCATCCATAAGGTGAAATAGTTAAATGCCTTCCAGTTTCGTTGGGTTTCTGTTTTAGGTAATAAGTCTTCGCTATAACCGCGCTGCTGGTATAGCTCTCTTTGATGTTCCATAAATCCCTCTTTTCACGCATCGGATAACGTTGTTATGGGTTTAGCTATGAGGAACAAATAAATATAAAATAAAGAAACAGTAGATATAATTATTTTTAAGCTGAAGCAATACGTTGCGTTGCTTTCTTTTTATATAAAGTGACGACAGCAAAGATCAGCGTTCCGGTAACCACTAAACAAGCTGAAATCACAAAACTGATCTCCTTCGACCCCGTTACATCCGAAATAAATCCGGTCAACGTTGGAGCGACAACCGCTGAACTCATGCCAAAGAAGTTAAAAAGGCTGAAAGCTCTTCCCAGACTTTTTGCCGAAGCCTGTTCAGATACAAAGGAGATCAGGATCGGGTCTACCGCCATTTTCCCCAGCAAGCCGTATAGCGTCAGGCTGACCATCAGCATCGTGGTATTCGGGGACAAAACCGTAAACGCCAACATTGCTGCCGCCACAATTTCCAGACCGAGAATAACCTTAACTTTACTGTTACGGAATTTATCTGACAGATGGCTAAAAAATAACGCCCCCGGTACGCCAACCACCGCCACCAGCGCTGATGCCAGCCCGATAGCTCCGCCATCAAATCCTCTTTCAGTCTGGAGATAAGAGGGCAGCCAGGTCACTATCAAATAGTAACCGTAGCAGGTACAGAAATAGAGGAAGTAAACGCTACACAATAAACCAGAGAATAAAGGTGCGCGTTTCTCATCTTCCGTAACGGTTTGGGTTTGCTTTTCCGCTTGCGCAGAGTCGCTTTTGGCTTTACCGCGAATGATCAGCGTAAAGACGCACAGCATGATTACTAATATCGCGGCCACGATATACAGTACATTTTGCCAGGCCATGCTCATGTTTTTTACTAATACGCTGGAACCGATTAAGCCAATCCCCATCCCTATAGCCGACCCGCTGTTGATAATCGCGTTGGCTAATGCCCGACGGGCCTGCGGCACGTTTGCCGAAGAGAGTGAATAAGCCGAGCTAAAGAAAGAAGCGCATCCGCCACCTGCCATTAGCGACCCTATATAGATCATGGTCAGGCCATTGGCTTTCGCGATACAGAGTGTACCAATAATAAAAAGCGTAAATCCGGCCATCAGCATGATTTTTTGACCGAATTTATCGACCAATATTCCGCAAGGGATTTGCATACTGCAGTAAGCAAAAAAGTAAAAACTTGCAATGGCGCCTATTTCAGCATTACTTACATTGTCTAAAGATGCCTGAATTTCTGGATAAATTGGCGTAAGCACGGTGCGATAGATCCAAATCGCTACCCAGCCCAGACTCATTACGACAACAATTTGTTTCCAGTAATCAATTCCGGATTTTTTAGTTTCACTCATGTTCTTCACCTTTACAGAGTGTTCCTTGTGAACAGGTATCGCTGCAGCCGCAGCGATACACATAATTAGGACAATTTATGATTGGCCATTAATTCCAGCGCCTGTACCATTGCCGAATGATCAAGCTGGCTCCCGCCATTTGCCGCACAGGTATTGAATAATTCCTGGCAGGTCGCCGTATTCGGTAAATTCAGCGCCAGCGCTTTTGCGCTTTGCAATGCAAGATTAAGGTCTTTCTGATGAAGCGCGATTTTGAAACCAGGCTCGAACGTCCGGTTGATCATCCGCTCGCCGTGAACTTCCAGAATGCGTGAAGAGGCGAACCCGCCCATTAACGCCTGGCGCACGCGTACCGGATCGGCACCTGCTTTTGAAGCAAACACTAAGGCTTCAGAAACCGCTTCAATATTCAGCGCAACAATAATTTGGTTAGCCACCTTACAGGTTTGCCCATCCCCATTGCCGCCCACCAGGGTGATATTTTTTCCCAGGATGTCAAAGAGCGGTTTAACGCGGTCAAAGACTTTCTGCTCGCCGCCAACCATAATCGACAGAGTGCCTTCACGCGCCCCGATTTCTCCCCCGGAAACCGGGGCATCCAGGTAATCAGCGCCCATTTCATTAACGCGCTGGGCAAAACGTTTGGTTTCGATAGGAGAAATAGAACTCATATCGACGATGGTTTTTCCCTGAAGCGATGTTTTAGCGCAACCGTGTTCGCCAAATAACACCTCTTCAACCTGCGGCGTATCCGGCACCATTATGAAGATAATGTCTGCAAATTCAGTTACCTGACGTGCAGTCTCAACATTTACCGCCCCCAGCGAGAGCAGTTCGTCCGCGACCGGACCAATAGTCGTAACGTGTAATTGATGACCGGCGCGTGCCAAATTGATAGCCATTGGCGAGCCCATAATTCCCAGGCCAATAAATCCCAGTTTCATATACAACCTCTTTTATTGCTTTCGGTGTTTCCAGATTCAGGCAACACAATCCCCTTCCAACACAGTGGAAAAAAAGCGCTGCCCGAATTATTCTGCGTTTTAACGGTACTGATTAATCCACGATAATCCCGCTTCCGTGGTAGTCAGTGGTTTATATTCACAGCCAACCCAGCCATCATAACCAGACTGTTTAATGACATTAAAAATAAAGTCATAATTAATTTCCCCGGTCCCCGGCTCGCCGCGACGCGGGTTATCAGCAATCTGTAAATGGCCTATTTTATCGGCCCATGCCGTCATGGTTTGCGTTAATTCCCCTTCCATGCGTTGCATGTGATAAATATCATACTGAATTTTGATATTATCGCTGCCGATATCCTTAATTAATGCTAACGCCTGTTGAGTGCCGGTGAGATGGAATCCCGGCATATCAAAGTGATTAATAGGTTCGATAAGTAATAAAATGTCTTCTTTCGCCAGCATATTTGCCGCATAGCGCAGGTTTTCGACCAACGTGTCGTGGATCTCCGTTGCGGAGAATCCTGACGGCGTTTTACCCACCAGACAATTTATTTTCTTATTACCTAACGCACGTGCATAGCGGATTGCGGCCGCTACGCCATCGCGAAACTCTTCTTCGCGCCCAGGAATACAGGCAATTCCACGTTCGCCAGCCGCCCAGTCGCCAGCCGGTAAATTATGTAACGTATGTTCCAGATTATTATCCCTGAGCTTACGTTTTAACACTTCGATATCGTTATCGTAGGGAAACATGAATTCCACGCCGCGAAATCCCGACAACGCCGCTTTATCAAAGCGTTCCAGGAAATCATATTCCGTAAACAGCATAGAAAGATTGGCAGAGAAACGTAACATCGATTACCTCCCTTACTCATATTTCATAAAACAGGTTTCTGTTGGCGCATCTTTCGCACTATCCGCAACCTCTTCAAACTCGGTTACGTTATCCAGTTCGCTGCCCATGGAAATATTGGTTACGCGTTCCAGAATGACTTCCACCACCACCGGAACGCGATATTGCGCCATTAGCGCTTTGGCTTGTTCAAATGCAGGCGCAATATCTTCCGGTTTAAAGACACGAATTGCTTTACAGCCTAACCCTTCCGCCACTTTTACATGGTCAACGCCATAGCCATTCACTTCGCTGGAGTTGATATTTTCAAAGGCGAGCTGTACGCAGTAGTCCATGTCAAATGCGCGTTGCGACTGGCGAATCAGGCCAAGATAAGCGTTGTTAACCAGCACATGGATATACGGAATGTTAAACTGCGCGCCGACGGCTAACTCTTCGATCAGGAACTGGAAGTCGAAATCGCCGGAAATCGCCACCACATTGCGTTGCGGATCGGCAGCACATACCCCTAATGCCGCTGGGATTGTCCAGCCAAGAGGCCCCGCCTGGCCGCAGTTGATCCAGTGTCTGTCTTTAAACACATGCAGCATCTGCGCTGCCGCGATTTGCGACAATCCAATGGTGGTGACATAGCACACATCGCGACCAAAGGCTTTGTTCATCTCTTCATAGACGCGTTGCGGCTTCACTGGCACGTTGTCAAAGTGGGTTTTACGCAGCAAAGTCCGTTTACGCTGCTGGCATTCGTCCACCCAGGTCTTCCGGCATGGCAAACGCCCCGCTTTTTGCATCTCCTGCGCAACATCGATCAGCAACGTTAGCGCCGCTTTGGCGTCAGAAACGATGCCCAGATCCGGGCACAACACGCGGCCAATTTGCGTCGGTTCAATATCGATATGGATGATTTTTCGCCCCTGAGTATATTTCTCAACGGACCCCGTATGACGGTTAGCAAAACGGTTACCGATGCCAAAAACCATATCAGATGCCAGCAGAGTGGCGTTACCGTAGCGGTGCGCCGTTTGCAGGCCGACCATCCCCGCCATTAAGGGGTGATCGTCCGGGATACAGCCCCAGCCCATCAGAGTAGGGATCACCGGTACGCTGGTCAGTTCGGCAAACTGCTGCAGCAGTGGCGCGGCGTCGGCGTTAATAACCCCGCCGCCCGCGACAATTACCGGGCGCTCGGACTGAATCAGCATCTCCAGCGCCTTTTCAATCTGTACGCGGCTGGCGGCTGGCTTATATACCGGTAGCGGCTCATACATATCCGGATCGAATTCGATCTCCGCAACCTGGACATCAAACGGTAAATCAACCAGCACAGGACCTGGGCGGCCTGAGCGCATCAGATGAAAAGCCTGTTGTAATACGCGCGGCACCAGCGCCGCCTCACGAACCGTCACTGCCATCTTGCTGACTGGTTTTGCAATCGCTTCAATATCGACTGCCTGGAAATCTTCCTTGTGCAGACGCGCTCGTGGCGCCTGACCGGTAATGCATAAAATCGGGATAGAGTCGGCAGAAGCGGAATAGAGTGCGGTGATCATGTCGGTTCCCGCCGGGCCGGAAGTGCCCAGGCAGACCCCAATATTACCTGCCGCCGCACGTGTGTAGCCCTCAGCCATATGCGAAGCGCCTTCCACATGACGCGCCAGTATATGGCGAATGCCTCCATGCTTACGCATTGCAGAATAGAAGGGGTTGATTGCAGCCCCAGGAACGCCGAATGCTGTGGTGATACCTTCTTTTTCCAGCACATACATTGCCGCATCCACGGCTCTCATTTTTGCCATTTTATTGCTACCTCTTTTTATTGGAAAAAGTTTCCAACTTTTAAAAATTTTAAAAAAGTCCCGCTCCAGCGAGCGGGATGCGGCTCAGGCTACAGGGGGTTTTAGCCCAAGCGCCGTACTGATGTCTTTCGCGGTATCCCGTACCAGTTCCCCCTGGCTGATAAAGCGATCTTCCGTCAGCCGGGAAGCCGGTCCCGATATTGAGATAGCGGCGACCACGCTGCCCGCATCGTCATAGATAGCGGAGGCGATACAATTCAGCCCGACAACATGTTCTTCCTGGTCGACGGTGTAGCCCTGTTCACGCGCCTGCTCCAGATTTTTAAGCAGGATAGGTAAATCCACCAGAGTGGTCGGCGTAAACCGCCGCAAACCGGTATTGACGACGATCCCCACCAGCTCTTCTTCGGTGAGCGGGTAAAGCAGCGCTTTTCCGGCGCCGGAAGCATGTAACGGCAGACGACTCCCTAAGGGCGCGCACATTCTGACCATCGATTTGCACTCCTTTTGACCGATTAACACCGCTTCATTACCGTTGCGAATCGCTACGTTGACCGTCTCGCCAGAAAGCAGCATAAGTCGGTGCATAAAGGGTCCGGCCACCGAGAGGACATCGCGATTATGAATATACGCAGAGCCCACATTAAATACGCCTAAACCAATATGCCACCAGCCAAGCTGGCTATCCTGGTACACAAAATCAGCCGCTTGCAGTACCTTTAACAGGCGAAACGTCGTAGAAAGCGGTAAATCCAGGCTGCCGGAAATATCGCTAACTGATGAACTGCCGCCGCTTCTTTCGAGATATTGCAATATCGCTATGCCCCTCTCCAGCGCCTGAGCGCCTTTCTGCGCAGTCGGCTCTGCCTGTCCTGGCCTGCCGCGTCGTCTTACTTCCGTCATATTTACGTTAACTCCGGCCCAAAATATGAGCATAAACAATGAACAATATGTTCATCTTATGCAAGAAGGCCAATAGCGTCACGCAAAACAGAGTTCATGTGTCGGGATACTTTCAACATCACAGTTATCGCTGCCACCGCGATCCACCGTCAGAAAATCGGTAACCGTCTGCCACGCAAACAGCGGGTGATGCCATACATTACGGTGATAATTGACGCCCTGCCGTCCATTGCTAATAAACGCCCGCAGCGTGGAGAGATCGGGTTTATCATCGCCGAGCGCGACAATAACGACAAAAGCCTCGCCGTTCATCGGCACAAACGCCTGCGTACCTAAAGGATGACGTTCCAGTTCATGTACCACAATAGGCATCGCTGCCGGTTGCGCCCTGTTAATACTGATCAGCGTGCGATCCTGCTCCAGAACTTCAACCTTCGCCAGGTCGTGATATCGCTCAACTAACCCATTGTTTATATGAAAAAAGTCTCGTTCCTGCGTCTCAATAACATCGCCATAAGCGCTGAACGTCTTCTGATCTAACGGTAATACCTCAAGTTTCATTATTTTTCCCTTGTAGCTCGATTCCGTTTAACCGCGGTTTGGACTCTGTCCGGTTTCAATACCATGCAATCTAAAACCTTCGGGATTTAACATCAACATAAAAGTTGGAATATTTTTCCAAAAGTAGATTTAGACCACAAATCAAACATGGCTATTATGTAAAACTACTTAAAAATCATAGGAAAACAATTCTGGTTTTATCAGGATCGTAAGGAGGCGTCTGACGATGTTTGACCCGGAAACACTGCGTACCTTTATCAGCGTTGCCGAAACGGGGAGTTTCTCCAAAGCGGCGGAGCGCCTGTGTAAAACCACGGCAACCATTAGCTACCGCATCAAACTGCTGGAGGAAAATACCGGCGTAGGGCTGTTCTTTCGCACAACGCGAAGCGTCTCGTTGACGGCGGCGGGCTCTCACCTTCTCTCTCAGGCAAAAGACTGGCTTGCGTGGCTGGATAGCATGCCTGACGAGCTACGCCAGGTTAACGACGGCGTAGAGCGTCAGGTCAATATTGTGGTGAATAACCTGCTCTATAGCCCGCAAGCGGTCGCCAGTCTCTTATCGTGGCTTAATGCGCGTTACCCCTTCACTCAGTTTCACTTTTCCCGGCAAATTTATATGGGCGTCTGGGATTCGCTCCTGTATGAAGGTTTTTCGCTGGCGATTGGCGTAACTGGCACCGAACCGTTGGCTAATACCTTTATGCTCGACCCTTTAGGTTCCGTACAATGGCGTTTTGTGATGTCTGCGGATCATCCTTTAGCTCACGTCAGCGGGCCTCTAACAGAAGCGCAGTTGCGCCGTTTCCCGGCAATTAATATCGAAGACAGCGCGCGTACGCTGACCAAGCGGGTAGCCTGGCGCCTTCCGGGGCAGAAGGAAATTATCGTGCCTGATATGGAAACCAAAATCGCCGCTCATCTGGCAGGCGTCGGTATCGGTTTTGTCCCGCAGCCGCTTTGTCAAACGCTGATCGACAAAAACGAACTGGTGAGCTGTACCATTCCGACGATGCGTCCGCCCTCACCGTTAAGCCTCGCCTGGCATAAATTTGGCGGAGGCAAAGCGGTAGAAGACATTGTGAAATTATTTACCCAACGACAGCCCGAAATAGCCGGTTTTTTATCCATTTTCAACACGGTACGCTGTTAAAAATCAAGCCACTTTGCGAATTGGCGCGTAAAATAGCGCAAAGGATGATTTAAGGTTACGTTTTACGTTATGCAAGACAGACAAAAAGCACAGGACTATCGCGCGCTCCTCCTTGCCGATACGCCTTTAATTGATGTACGCGCGCCGATTGAGTTTGAACAGGGCGCCATGCCGGGCGCTATCAACCTGCCATTGATGATGGATGACGAGCGGGCCGCCGTCGGCACCTGCTACAAACGTCAGGGCGCGGATGCGGCGTTAGCGTTGGGGCATCGGCTGGTTTGCGGCGACATTCGCCAGCAGCGGCTTGAGGCCTGGAAAGCCGCGTATCAACGTTTCCCCAACGGGTATCTGTGCTGCGCGCGCGGCGGTCAGCGGTCACATATCGTACAACGTTGGCTGCAAGAAACAGGGATTGACTGCCCGCTTATTGAAGGCGGCTATAAAGCGCTGCGCCAGACAGCAATTCAGGCGACCTGGCAACTGGCGCAAAAACCGATACTTTTAATTGGCGGCTGTACGGGCAGCGGCAAAACGCAACTGGTGCGACAACAGCCCAACGGCGTGGATCTGGAAGGTCTCGCGCGTCATCGCGGCTCCTCTTTTGGCCGCACGCTGAAACCCCAGCTCAGCCAGGCCAGTTTTGAAAACAAACTTGCCGTTGAATTGCTGAAAATTAACGCGCGTCAGACGCTAAAAAGGTGGGTACTGGAAGATGAAGGGCGAACGATCGGCGCCAACCATCTACCTGAGTGTTTACGCGAAAGAATGGCGCAGGCCCCCATTGCGGTAGTGGAAGATCCGTTTGCGCTTCGTCTGGAACGACTGCGTGAAGAGTATTTCATCCGTATGCATCACGACTTCACCCACGCCTACGGCGATGAAGCCGGTTGGCAGGCGTATAGTGAATATCTTCATCATGGACTGTTCGCTATTCGCCGCCGTCTGGGGTTGCAACGCTTTGCCGAACTGACGGACACGCTGGATAGGGCGCTGGCGGAGCAATTATCCAGCGGCAGCACCGACGGCCATATGGCATGGCTGGTTCCGCTACTTAACGAATATTACAACCCAATGTATCGCTATCAACTGGAGAAAAAAGCCGCGAATATCGTTTTTCGCGGCCCATGGCAAGACGTTGCCAACTGGCTAAAAGCGCAATAGCTTATTTTTATTGCCGGCTGACGCTACATTGAGCCGGCTTAGTGTCTGTCGCGCTTGTCGGCACGTTTTGCCAGCCAGTCGCCCAGCATCTGAACGACCTGAACCAGCACAATCAGCGCCACTACGGTAACAACCATCACTTCGGTTTCGTAACGGTAGTAGCCATAGCGAATCGCCAGGTCGCCTACCCCGCCGCCGCCGACAATCCCGGCCATCGCCGAGTAGCCGATTAAGCTTACCAATGTAATCGTCAGGCCGCGCAGCAGCCCTGCGCTGGCTTCCGGCAACAGTACGGTACAGATAATACGCATCGGACTAGCGCCGAATGCCAGCGCCGCCTCAATAATCCCTTTATCGACTTCACGGAGCGCGCTATCTACCAGGCGTGCATAAAACGCGATGGCGGCCACCGACAGCGGGACGGAGGCTGCAATCGGGCCAATGGTATTGCCCAGCAAAAGCTGCGTTAGCGGCAGTAACAGCACCAGTAAAATAACAAATGGCACCGAGCGGATAATATTCACCAGAACCGAGGCGACGAGATAAATAAAACGGTTCTGCCAGAACAGATGACGATCGGTGACAAAAATCAGAAAACCGAGCGGTAGACCGCCAAGAATCGCCAGCACCGTTGAAATACTCAACATCTGGAAAGTTTCATTGAACGCCAGCGTTAAATCCGGCAATAAATCATCCACGGATCACCTCCACCTGTGCGGTACGTTGACGGATATGCTCCACGGCGGCGGCCACCGCCGTTGGATTATGCGGCGCGGTTAATTGCACCACCAGAATGCCCAACGCGCGTTCGCCGATATACTCAATCTTGCCATGCAGGATATTGACCGCGACGCCAAACTTGATCGCCACCTCTGACAGTACCGGCTGCTCCGCCGAATCGCCGATAAAAAAAATTTTCAGCAACTGCCCGGGCAGGTGTTCCCGTAAACGTTCCGGCAGGGTCAAATTAAGGGTATGGGACACCAGTTGCTGTGTGAAAGCGTGTTGCGGGTGGGCAAACACATCAAACACCTCGCCCGACTCCACAACCTTACCGCCCGACATCACCGCCACGCGATCGCAAATAGATTTGATCACGTTCATTTCATGGGTGATCAGTACAATAGTAATCCCGAGCTGTGCGTTGATCTGTCTGAGCAGGGCCAGAATCGTGGCGGAAGTTTCCAGATCCAGCGCGGAAGTCGGTTCATCACACAGCAAAACATCCGGATGGTTAGCGATGGCGCGGGCTATCCCCACCCGCTGTTTTTGCCCGCCGCTGAGCTGTACCGGGAAACGGTTCGCTTTATCGGCAAGGCCCACCAGCGTTAAAATTTCCGCCACCCGCGGCGCGATTTTGCTGCGTTCCCAGCCAGCCGCTTTCAGGCTAAACGCAACGTTTTGCGCCACTGTCCGGGTATGCATTAAGTTAAAATGCTGGAAAATCATACCAATACGCTGCCGCGCCTGGCGTAACGCTTTTCCGTCCAGCGCCGAAATTTCCACGCCGTTGACGTTGACGCGCCCCTGGCTGGGACGCGTTAAGGCGTTCAGGGTACGCAGCAGAGTGCTTTTTCCTGCGCCGCTGGTACCGACAATGCCAAAAATCTCGCCCGCGGCGATATGCAGGCTCACATCATCCACCGCGCGCGTGGGGGTACCGCGACCGGCGGTAAAATCGACGCAGACTTTTTCTATTTCAATCATATTCACCTCAGAAATTGGGGATGGCTACCGCTGCGATCAGGGTGTCGCGGTCATCCATTCCGGTTTCTGGAAGGCGCTATAAATATTCTTTGGATCGTCGATGACCGCGCGATAAGCCGGCGATTTCACCGCCTCGACAATATCTTTGGCAAACGGCTTATCGGCATCTTCACTGCGTACCGCAATGATATTTTTCAGATTCTCATCCAGGTGTTCCTGCTTAATCGCGCTGGAGAGATCGAGTCCTGCCGCCACCGCAAAGTTCCCGTTAACCAGCGCGCCGGTCACGCCATCCAGCGTGCGCGGTAGCTGTGCGGCTTCCAGCGGTTTGAAAACCAGTCCTTTTGGATTGCTGGCGATATCTCGTTCAGAGGCTTTGGTCGGATCGATATTGTCCTTAATCGTGATAAGCCCCAACGATTGCAGGAAGCGAAGGCCGCGCGCCAGGTTAGTCGGATCGTTGGAGAGGGTAATAATGTCCCCTTTTTTAAGCGCATCCAGACTGTTGATTTTACGTGAATAGAAGCCCATCCCGGCGGTCGGTACCACAATAAGTTTGCTGAGCTTCAGCCCTTTGTCAGCGGTGAATTTGTCAAAATAGAGGGTATGTTGAAAGAGGTTGGCGTCAATGCTGCCGTTAGCTAACGCCATATTGGGCTGGACATAGTCGCTAAACTCGCGCACCACAACCTTATACCCTTTTTCTTTTAATGTCGGCGCAATCGCCTGCTTCACCATATCGCCATACGGCCCTGGCGCGACGCCAAATACGATCGTTTGCGGGGAACTATTGGCATGGGCAAACTGTAATCCGCAGGCCAGTAATAGCGTGCTGGCCGCAATGCGTAAACTCTGACGCAATCCCATAATTTCTCCATTTTAAATAGTGTGATGCTGTGCCGGATGCCGTTCATGCGGCATCGTCTGTTTTGGCCCAAACGAAAGGCTATTTCTTAACATGACACAGATCACAGCCTGCTGTCCTTGAAATTATTTCATGATGTTTCCTGGTGTGTCGTTAAATGTACGAGGCAGGCGCTCAGGCGTGTGTCAGGCGGGAATGGCGTAGAGGGAAATGCCGGATAAGAGGTCTTAACGCCAACATCCGGCAGAGGAAAACGCTTTAGAAATCGTAACGCAGACGCACCAGGTTCATATCGCCCAGATTGTCAGTGCTGGAGGTGAAAACATGTTCATAATCAACGCGGAAACCATAATCCAGTTGGAAGGTGATCCCCACGCCGTTATCGGTGCGCAGATAGTCGCGGCCATTCACATATTCAATGCGGTCGCCCATAAAGTACGGTTGAATAGCTTTCACGGCATACTGACCAATCGGGAAAGCGTAACCGACAAAATATTCCAGACCCCACGCATCGCCGGCAAAGTAATCATTCACAGACACTTTTTTGGTCGTCATAAAGTTCTGATACCAACCGCCGCCTGCGGCGATAGTCCAGTTTTCCGGCGTCCAGCTTAACGCGGTACCGACAATATTTTGATCGTAAGTTTTATTGCCGTTGCCGCGCATCTCCGCACGGGTATAGTTCCATGCCGTCCCCCAGGTCAGATCGTCGGTGAGATGGTAATCCGCGCCTAAAGAACCGCCGCCTTTACGTTTGTAATTCAGGCCGTTATTGGCATTATAATCGTCGCTGAACAGATAAGATGCGTAGAGATCGACATTGCCAATGCTTTTCTTATACTTCAATGACTTACGCGTGCGATAAGAACCATCGTAGTCGCCGTTAATCCCGTTGCCCGGCGCCTGACCTATCATGTCGTAATCCCAGATATCGGTTTTTACGCCCACCACATCGTAATAAATGCTGTTCTGTTGACCGAAGGTCAGCGTTCCCCACGTCGCGCTCTTGAAGCCGGTATACAGCATACGGCGAGTGGTATCAGTCGCGCCCTTCGCATAATGGTTATCCCAGTCAAATACCGCAGGGATATTGACGCCCAGCTCGTAATAGCTAATCCAACTGATATCATCAAACAGATAATAATCCGCGGCGAAGCGGAAACGCGTCCCGCCATCAAAACCATTACGTTTATAACCGTTCGCGCCGTCATTGCCGGTCATATTCTGGAACTGCGGACGAATACTCCCGCCGACGGTGAAATTGAGTCGGCTGAGTGGATTACCCGCCTGGGGATCTTGTTTTAAAACGGTGATTTCCGCCTGAGTGGCGAAAGGCATGAAAGCCACTGCCGCGCCGATCGATGCCGCCAACGCTGTTATTTTAATTGTCATTATATTTTCCTTGATAGATAGCCAATCCAAATCATTTAGCAGGCAAATAATAACTGTTATAAAACCTTACGTGTTGTGTATTTTTTAATGATTTGTGCTACTAAAAATCAAGGAGTTATCAATTTGTGCGACTAAAAAAGTACGCGCCGTTTTAAAAACCGGCGCGAAATTATTCACATCATGAATCATCCGCTAAACTGGCGGAATAGCGCTTTGCCTTTCAGCAAACGAACGCCAAGCCAGCCGCCGCATACTGAAAGCAGCAGCGCGCCGCAAAACGGCAGTGCGCCCCATAAACGCCAGTCCGGCTCCCAGGGGAAATCAAAAACGTTGATTTGTAAGATCGCCAGCGCCGTTTCCGCGCCAATCGCGGCGACCAGCCCGGCAACTAACCCCAGCATGGCGAATTCGCACCAGAGTGTGGTACGCAACAGTTTCTTTCCGGCTCCTAACGTGCGCCACACCACCAGCTCCTGATGGCGCTGACGCATCCCGACCTGTACCTGGGCCAGTAATAGCAACATGCCGCAGAGGGTGACTAGCACAACCATCACCTCCAGCGCCCGACTGACCTGCTCCAGCACCTGTCCCACCTGTTTCAGGATCGCCCCGATATCTAACAGGCTGACGGTAGGAAACTCGCGGTTAAGCTGCGTTAACATGCCGTTGCCATTCTCCCAGCGAAAACTGGTCAACCAGCTTTGCGGTTGCCCGTCCAGCGCCCCGGAAGGAAAAATGAAGAAAAAGTTGGGCCGCAGGCTTTCCCAGTCCACTTGACGCAGGCTGGTGACTTTAGCGCTAAATGCCTGGGTATCGCCCATAAAGGTTACGCTATCGCCGAGTTTGACGTTCAGCCGCTTCGCCAGCCCCTCTTCCATAGAGACTTCGCCCGATTTTGGCGGCCAGTGACCGGCGACCAGCGGATTATGCGCCGGGCGCGTATCCTGCCAGGTCAAATTCAGTTCACGGTTGAGCGACTCATCCTGCTGACCTTCCGTCGGATTACCGTTTATCTTCGTTAACCGCGCCCGCACAATCGGATAAAACGTCTGCGGGATCACCTGATGTTCCGCCAAAAAGGCTTTCAGCGGCGCGACCTGTTCTGAAGCAATATTGATAAGGAAATAGTTCGGACTTTCCGGCGGGAGCTGCTGTTGCCAGCGATCAAGGAGGTCGCCGCGCAGCACCAGCAAGAGCGCCAGCAGCATAAACGAAAGCGAAAACGCCGAAAGCTGACTCAACGTTGACCACGGCTGACGCAGAAGTCGGCTGACGGCCAGACGCAGCGGTAGCGACGTCAACGTCATGCCGCGCAGCACGTTAAGCAGCATCCAGCCCACCAGACCGCACAGCAGCGCCAGTATCACGGCGCCCGCCAGAACCGCCCACAACAGCATACTTCCGCCCATCAATCCGACGAGCAACGCCACCACGACGGCGCAGGCGACAGGCAAATAAATTTTTAACGGCCAGACGCGAGCGACAACATCGCGGCGCAGCACCCGTAGCGGCTGGGTCGCCAGCAACAATCGATAAGGCCGTAAACCGACCAGCAGAGAGATGACCGTCATCGCGCCCAGCGCCCACAGCCAGGGCCACAGGCTGGCGGGCGGCAAATCGGCGGGCAGTACCGGTTTTAGCAGCACCAACAATATGTTTTCAAACAGTAACCCAATCGCGCCTCCCGTGACGGCGGAAAGCCCCAGCACCATCAACCACTGTCCGATGATAAGTTTACGCAACTGGGCCCGGCCCGCGCCCAACGTTTTTAAAATCGCCACCAGATCGTAGCGGCTACGGCAGTAATGGCTCATCGCCACCGCGACGGCAGCTACCGCCAGCAGTAGCGTTAATAACGCCGAAAGCAGCAAAAACTGCTGCGAACGTTCGAGCGATTTCCCCAATGCCCCGTCATCCTGCTCCAGTCCGTACCAGCGATGTTCCGGTTTAAGCTGCGGTAACAGCCAGCTTTCATAGCCAGCAAGCTGTTGCGGCGTTCCGCCGAATTTATACCGCCACATCACGCGACTCCCCGGCTGTATCGCACCGGTTTTTGCCACATCGGCCATATTCATCATCAGACGCGGCGCCATCTGAAAAGGGTTAAACCCGGAATCCGGCTCCTGCACCACTTCACCGGCAATACGCAAGGTCACGTCGCCGACATCAATGGTATCGCCCGTTTTCAAATTAAGCAGCGCCATCAGACGCGGCGCCAGCAGTACGCTACCCGGCTGCGGTTTCATTCCGCCTGGACGGGTTTGCAATTCGCCGTACATCGGATAAACGCTATCTACCGCCTTCACGCTGGCCAGTTGCGGCGTATCGCCGGCAAACGTCATGGTCGCAAAGGTTAACTGCTCGCCCACGTTAAGGCCGCGTTTACGCGCCTCTTCAAGCCAGGCCTTTGGTACCTCCCGCGAACTTTGCAGCGTCCGATCGCCTGCCATAAACTCGCGGCTTTGCTGACTTAACCCTTTTTCCATCCGGTCGCTGATACTGCCGAGCGCCAGTACGCAGGCCACCGCCAGACTCAACGCCAGCCAGACAATAATCAGCGACGGCGAGCGCCATTCGCGCCAGAACCAGCGAGCTATCATGCCTCCTCCTGTAACTGACCGTTGACCAACCGCAGCCGCCGGTCGCAGCGCGCCGCCAGCGCCGGGTCGTGCGTCACCAGAATCAGCGTGGTGCCGTGCTCGCGGTTAAGCGAAAATAGCAGGTCGGCGATTTTATCTCCGGTCTGACGGTCAAGGTTGCCCGTCGGCTCATCGGCAAACAGCACATCAGGACGCCCGTTAAACGCGCGCGCCAGCGCTACACGCTGCTGTTCGCCGCCGGAAAGCTGTGCCGGAAGGTGGTCAAGCCGTTTTCCCAGTCCCAGTTGTTCGAGCAGCGCTTTCGCCCCCGCCTTACTCTGACCGCTGTTTTCACCGCGTAGCAGGGCCGGTAGCTCAACGTTTTCCAGCGCGTTAAGCGTAGGAATAAGCATGAAGGATTGAAAAACAAAACCGACATGCTGAGCGCGAAGCTGCGCCCGCGCCTCTTCGTCCATCTGGTGAAGCGGTTTCCCGACCAGACTGACCTCTCCGCTACTGCCGTCATCCAGTCCGGCGAGAATCGCCAGCAGCGTAGATTTTCCCGATCCTGATTCGCCAATCAGCGCAATGGTTTCGCCGCGTTTGACAACCAGTTCAACTCCGGTAAGGATGGAAAGCTCATGCTCACCCTGACCGACGGACTTCCTGAGACGATGAACTTCAACACTGTTTTCCGCTGGCATTTGCCCTTCCTGTTTTTGATCCTGTTAACTTTCCGTGCCGCCGCCGCAGACACCTTATTAATTCTGGGCGATAGTCTCAGCGCCGGTTACCGTATGGCCGCCAGCGCGGCATGGCCGTCGCTCCTTAATGATAAATGGCAAAACAAAACGTCGGTCGTTAATGCCAGTATAAGCGGTGATACCTCGCAGCAGGGACTGGCGCGTTTGCCGGCGCTGTTGCAACAGCATCACCCGCGCTGGGTAGTGGTGGAACTTGGCGGCAACGATGGCCTACGCGGTTTTGCGCCTGCGCAAACCGAACAGACGCTACGTAAAATCATTCAGACGGTGAAAGCCGCCGATGCCCAACCGTTACTGATGCAAATTCATCTGCCCGCTAACTACGGTCGCCGTTATAATGAATCCTTTAGCGCCATTTATCCTAAGCTCGCCAAAGAGTTCGATATTCCTCTGTTACCGTTTTTTATGGAAGAGGTATATCTGAAACCGCAGTGGATGCAGGATGACGGCATTCATCCCAACCGCGACGCCCAGCCGTTTATTGCCGACTGGATGGCGAAGCAGTTGACCCCTTTTCTCTCCTGAATAATTCGAGTTGCATGAAGGCGGCACGTAAGAGAATTTCCAGGAGCATAGATACCTATGTGACTGGAGTAAACGAACGCACAGGCAACTTGAAGTATGACGGATATAGTTAACCACGACTCTTAAATCAACGGAGATCCTGACAGGTAAAGTTATGCAAAAATCGGTCTTAATAACAGGATGTTCCAGCGGAATCGGTCTGGACAGCGCGCTTGAACTTAAACGCCAGGGCTTTCAAATCCTGGCGGGCTGCCGCAAACCTGATGATGTCGCCCGGATGAACAGTATGGGATTTACCGGCGTGTTGATCGATCTCGACTCCCCTGAAAGCGTGGATCGTGCCGCCGATGAAGTGATCGCCCTGACCGATAATCGTCTGTATGGGATCTTTAACAATGCCGGCTACGGCGTGTATGGCCCCCTTTCCACCATCAGCCGTGAGCAGATGGAGCAACAGTTTTCCAGTAATTTCTTCGGCGCGCATCAGCTTACTATGCGCTTACTTCCCGCCATGTTGCCGCATGGCGAAGGACGCATTGTGATGACCTCATCGGTGATGGGGCTGATTTCCACCCCAGGGCGCGGCGCTTACGCCGCCAGCAAATATGCGCTCGAAGCCTGGTCTGACGCGCTACGTATGGAGCTACGGCACACAGGCATTAAAGTGAGCCTGATAGAACCGGGGCCGATTCGTACCCGTTTTACGGATAACGTTAACCAGACGCAGCGTGATAAACCGGTAGAAAATCCCGGCATCGCCGCACGTTTCACCCGCGATCCTGACGCGGTAGTAGCGAAAGTCCGTCATGCTTTTGCAAGCGATAAACCCAGGCTGCGCTATCCCGTTACGCTGGTCACCTGGGCGGTGATGGCGCTGAAACGCCTATTGCCGGGCCGGATGCTGGATAAAATTTTACAAAGCTGAGTTGAAGCGCGCCAGTCAGCCCCCATGTAAACGTGACACAGACAAAAGAGAGCGACGCCATGTCCGTACAGAACATTGTCAATATTAATGAATCCAACCTGCAGCAGACCTTAGAGCAGTCCATGACCACGCCGGTACTGTTCTATTTCTGGTCTGAACGCAGCCAACACTGTCTGCAATTAACGCCAGTGCTGGAAAGTCTGGCTGCCCAGTACCACGGTCAGTTTATTCTGGCAAAGCTGGACTGCGACGCCGAACAGATGATCGCCGCTCAGTTTGGTCTGCGCGCCATCCCGACTGTCTATCTGTTCCAGAATGGCCAACCGGTCGATGGTTTCCAGGGGCCGCAGCCGGAAGAGGCGATCCGCGCTCTGCTGGATAAAGTACTGCCGCGTGAAGAAGAGCTAAAAGCGCAACAAGCGATGCAGTTAATGCAGGAGGGCAACTACATTGACGCGCTGCCGTTGCTCAAAGACGCCTGGCAGCTCTCTTCGCAGAACGGTGAGATTGGCCTGTTACTGGCGGAAGCGCAAATTGCGCTGAACCGCTCTGAAGAGGCCGAAGCGGTGTTAAAAACTATACCGCTACAGGATCAGGATACCCGTTATCAGGGGCTGGTTGCGCAGATCGAACTGCTTAAACAGGCGGCGGATACGCCGGAAATTCAGCAACTTCAGCAGCAAGTCGCGGAGAATCCGCAGGATGCGGCTTTGGCAACGCAACTGGCGTTGCAGTTGCACCAGGTCGGACGTAATGAAGAAGCGCTGGAATTGCTGTTCAGCCATCTGAGAAAAGATCTTACCGCCGCCGAGGGACAGACGCGCAAAACCTTCCAGGAGATCCTTGCCGCGCTCGGCACCGGCGACGCGCTGGCGTCGAAATACCGCCGCCAGTTGTACGCGCTACTGTATTAATCCTCTCTTGCCTGATGGCGCGCTTATCTGGCCTACCTGTCGTCCTCAGGCCGGATAAAGCGCTTGCGCCATCATCCGGCCACTATCATGATTTCTTGAGCGGCATCACTACCAACTGATGACGCGAATTATAGAACTTCCGGTAGGTTAAATAGCAGGCAATGATGGTAGACAGGCTGGCTGTCGACAACAGCATAAACGTTACCATAATTTGATATTTAATCGCTTTTACCGGATCGATCCCGGCAAAAATCAGCCCGGACATCATCCCCGGCAGGCTCACCAGCCCAACGGTCTTTGCCGAGTCGATCGTCGGGATAAGCGATGCGCGGATGCTATCGCGGATAAGCCCGGCGGAAGCCATTTTCGGCGTTGCGCCCAAACTTAATTTTTCCTGGATTTGCTGCTGCTCGCTATGAAAACGCAGCCCCAGTTGGTTGTAGCACAGCCCTACCGCCACCATCGCATTGCCGGCAACCATGCCAGCGATGGGAATCACCTGCATCGGCGCAAATTCAATCGAACCGGTAAGCACCAGTACCGTCAGCGTTAGTCCGGCGCCGACGGTGATGGCGATAAACGAGGAGAGAAATGCCTTATCGATATATTTACTGCGCTTTTGCGCGTTCCAGGCGGCGTTAAAACAGATGAACAGCACCATCAGCAGCGTCAGGGCGGCATGATTAACGCCAAAGATGTATTTCAGTACATAGCCGACAATAATGAGCTGTATCACCGCCCGGCATACGCTCCACAGAATATCTTTTTCCAGCGCCAGCTTTTCCTTGTGACTGATGAGCATCGCGACCACCACCAGCAGCATCGATAACGCCAGCGAGGTATTGGTAATATTATGCTCGTTCATAACGCGCCTCCTGCATCTCTCCGGCAGATGGCGTTAACGTTATCACCTTATCCGCGTGTTGAATTTCATCTTTATCATGCGTTACCCACAAGACAGCGACCTGCTTATCGCGAACATAGCGATGAATAATATCATTTACATTCCGTTTGTTATGTTCATCCAGCGCGCTGGTTATTTCGTCGAGTAACAGTATTTTCGGCAGAAACTGTAGATTACGAATTAGAGCAATACGCTGTTTTTCCCCGCCGGAAAGCGCGGCAATCGGTTTTTGCAGAATCGTCTCCGGCAGTTCAAAACGCGCCAGATCGTCTGCGAAGGCTGTCGGCTGCGGGCGCTGATGGCGAATTTGCCAGGGAAAAATCAGGTTATCGTAAACCGTATCGCCAAATAGCGCTGGCGTCTGAGCGCAATAAGAAACCTGCTGGCGATAGGCTTCCGGACTCAGAGTAGTAATATCCTGCCCCTCAAAAAGAATCACGCCGATATCAGGGCTTATTAACGAGGCCACCATTTTCAACAACGTACTTTTTCCGCAACCAGAAGGACCGGTAATTAACTTAAATTCGCCGCGTTGCAGCGTAAAACTGATGTTATTCACTATTTTTGTCGTCGCAGTCCGGTAACCGACCTGCTTTAACTCAAGCAACATGCTACGTTCTGTCATTTATTGCGCATCCGTTGTTCATATTTTTATAGCGATAGTGTATCCCTGTAATTAATAAGGGGGGAACATGCTTTACTGAATCAGGTATAATTCGCTTAATTCGTCAGCAAAATCGGTTTATGGACAACGCAACAGGAGGTTTAGCTATGCTCATTCTTATCCCTATTCTCATTTTCGTCGCGCTGGTGATCGTCGGCGCGGGCGTCAAAATCGTTCCGCAGGGATACCAGTGGACGGTGGAGCGCTTTGGACGTTACACCAAAACCCTGCAGCCGGGATTAAGCCTTGTTGTACCGTTTATGGACAGAATTGGTCGCAAGATCAATATGATGGAGCAAGTGCTGGATATTCCGTCGCAGGAGGTGATCTCAAAAGATAACGCCAACGTCACTATCGATGCGGTCTGTTTTATTCAGGTTATCGATGCGCCGCGCGCCGCCTATGAAGTCAGTAACCTGGAACTGGCGATCATTAACCTGACCATGACCAATATCCGTACGGTGCTCGGTTCGATGGAGCTGGATGAAATGCTCTCCCAGCGCGACAGCATCAACACGCGGCTGCTGCATATTGTCGATGAAGCCACCAACCCGTGGGGAATTAAAGTTACCCGTATCGAAATTCGCGATGTCCGCCCGCCCGCGGAATTGATCTCCTCGATGAACGCCCAGATGAAAGCGGAACGTACCAAACGCGCCTATATCCTTGAGGCCGAAGGGGTACGTCAGGCGGAAATCCTGAAAGCCGAGGGGGAAAAACAGTCGCAGATTCTGAAAGCCGAAGGCGAACGTCAGTCCGCTTTCCTGCAGGCGGAAGCGCGCGAACGTTCCGCCGAAGCGGAAGCCCGCGCTACGCAGATGGTGTCTGAAGCCATCGCCGCCGGGGATATTCAGGCGATAAACTACTTCGTGGCGCAGAAATACACCGAAGCGTTACAGCAAATCGGCTCGGCGAATAACAGCAAAGTGGTCATGATGCCGTTGGATGCCAGCAGTCTGATGGGCGCTATCGCCGGGATCAGCGAGCTGGTTAAGGACAGCGCCAGCGAACGGAAAAAAGCATGATAGCGATGATTCTGGTACATCCGCATATCTTCTGGCTTAGCCTCGGCGGCCTGTTGTTGGCTGCGGAAATGCTCGGCGGTAACGGCTATTTGCTGTGGAGCGGCGTGGCGGCAGTGATTACCGGCTTAACCGTCTGGCTCTTACCGCTCGGCTGGGAATGGCAGGGCGTGCTGTTTGCGGCCTTAACGTTGCTGGCGGCCTGGCTTTGGTGGCGCTGGCTGGCGCGTCGCGTGCGGGAACAAAAGCCGACCGACAGCCGCCTTAACCAACGCGGACAACAACTGGTAGGCCGCCGGTTTATGCTTGATGCCGCGTTAGTGAACGGACGGGGTCATATGCGTGTCGGCGACAGCTCGTGGCCGGTATGCGCTGACGAAGACCTGCGCGCAGGTACGCATGTCGAAGTGATCGCCGTGGAAGGCATCACCTTACGCATTCGTGCCGTTTAATCAACGTGGCTTTTGCGCCTTGTGATGACAGCAGCCGGAAAGATTATCAATAATCGGGCAGTCGGCGCTGTCATCGCCGGGACAACTCTCCGCCAACGCCAGCAGTTGATCGCGCATTGATTGCAGCTCGCTGATATGGCGCTCGATCTCCGCGACCTTTTCCAGCGTCCGCTTTTTCACATCTGCGCTATGGCGTCGCGGATCGTTAAACAGATTGACCAGTTCGCCACACTCTTCCAGATTAAACCCCACCTGCCTCGCCTGTCGCAGCAACGTCAGCTCGTTTAAATGCTTCTGCGTGTAGGTGCGATAACCATTTTCGCTACGTAATGGCGGCGTCACCAGC
The DNA here is from genome assembly GCF_046551895.1 of Salmonella sp. SAL03688. Lineage (NCBI taxonomy): Bacteria > Pseudomonadati > Pseudomonadota > Gammaproteobacteria > Enterobacterales > Enterobacteriaceae > Salmonella > Salmonella sp. SAL03688. The sequence goes on along the minus strand of NZ_JBGDVI010000008.1, from coordinate 45,808 downwards.
CCTTTCTCTTCATAAAACCGAATGGCTTTGCTGGTTAAACCGGTTTTTTTCGCCACATCGCTAATATTCATATTTCCCCCTTGACCTTAACCTTGCTGGAAGGTTTAACCTTTATCACAGTGAGTCACTACGATTACTAAGGTCAATGAATTGATGACCAATCATAAAGGAGTTTTTACTATGTCTCAAACTATCGACCTGACCCTGGACGGTTTGTCCTGCGGTCATTGCGTTAAACGCGTGAAAGAAAGTCTTGAACAACGTCCGGATGTTGAGCTGGCGGACGTTACCGTAACCGAAGCGCACGTTACCGGTACCGCCAGTGCGGACGCGTTAATTGAAACCATCAAACAAGCCGGGTATGGCGCGACGTTAAGCCACCCAAAGGCTAAACCGCTGACGGAGTCATCAATCCCGTCGGAAGCACTGGCAGCGGTTCCTCATGAGCTTCCGGTAGCGACGGCCGATGAAGAAAGCCAACAGTTGCTGTTAAGCGGCATGAGCTGCGCCAGTTGTGTCACCCGCGTACAACATGCGCTACAAAGCGTACCGGGTGTCACGCAGGCACGGGTAAACCTGGCGGAACGCACTGCGCTGGTGATGGGCAGCGCGTCCGCCGCTGATTTAGTGCAGGCGGTGGAAAAAGCCGGCTACGGCGCAGAAGCGATTGAAGATGACATCAAACGCCGCGAACGCCAGCAGGAAACCGCCATCGCCACCATGAAACGTTTTCGCTGGCAGGCCATCGTCGCCCTGGCGGTCGGTATACCGGTCATGGTCTGGGGGATGATCGGCGATAACATGATGGTGACCGGCGACAACCGCAGCCTGTGGCTGGCTATTGGCCTGATCACGCTTGCGGTGATGGTCTTTGCGGGCGGTCACTTTTACCGTAACGCGTGGAAAAGCCTGCTGAACGGCACGGCGACGATGGATACGCTGGTGGCGCTCGGCACCGGGGTCGCCTGGCTCTACTCCATGAGCGTCAACCTGTGGCCGCAGTGGTTCCCGATGGAAGCGCGGCACCTCTATTACGAAGCCAGCGCGATGATTATCGGTTTGATTAATCTCGGACACATGCTGGAAGCGCGCGCCCGTCAGCGTTCCTCAAAAGCGCTGGAAAAATTACTCGATCTCACCCCGCCCACCGCACGCGTCGTGACAGAAGACGGCGAAAAAAGCGTCCCGCTGGCGGACGTTCAGCCAGGGATGCTGCTGCGGCTCACTACCGGCGATCGCGTGCCGGTGGATGGCGAAATTACCCAGGGCGAAGCGTGGCTTGATGAAGCCATGCTGACCGGCGAACCCATTCCGCAGCAAAAAGGCGAAGGCGACAGCGTTCATGCCGGCACCGTCGTCCAGGACGGCAGCGTCCTGTTCCGCGCCAGCGCGGTGGGCAGTCATACCACGCTGTCACGCATTATTCGCATGGTACGCCAGGCGCAGAGCAGTAAACCGGAAATTGGCCAACTGGCCGATAAAATCTCCGCGGTATTCGTTCCCGTCGTCGTGGCCATTGCGCTGTTCAGCGCCGCTATCTGGTATTTCTTCGGACCGGCGCCGCAAATTGTTTATACGCTGGTCATCGCCACCACCGTACTGATTATCGCCTGCCCTTGCGCATTAGGCCTGGCGACGCCAATGTCGATTATTTCCGGCGTAGGCCGCGCTGCCGAATTCGGCGTGCTGGTACGCGACGCCGATGCCCTGCAACGCGCCAGTACGCTGGATACCCTCGTTTTTGATAAAACCGGGACGCTGACGGAAGGCAAGCCGCAAGTGGTGGCGGTAAAAACCTTTAACGGCGTTGATGAAGCTCAGGCATTACGTCTGGCAGCCGCGCTCGAACAAGGCTCCAGCCACCCGCTGGCCCATGCGATTCTGGAAAAAGCCGGCGACGATAAACTGCCGCAGGTGAACGGTTTCAGAACGCTACGCGGACTGGGCGTCAGCGGTGAAGCGGAAGGTCATCAACTGCTTCTGGGGAACCAGGCGTTGCTGAACGAACAGCACGTCGCCACGGATGATATGACGGCAGAAATCACCGCGCAGGCCTCGCAAGGCTCGACTCCGGTCCTGCTGGCGATTGACGGTAAAGCGGCGGCGTTACTGGCGGTACGCGATCCATTGCGCAGCGATAGTATTGCCGCGCTTGAACGCCTGCACAACGCCGGATACCGTCTGGTAATGCTCACCGGGGATAACCCAACGACGGCTAACGCGATTGCCAAAGAAGCGGGCATTGATGAAGTGATTGCGGGCGTTCTGCCGGATGGCAAAGCCGATGCGATTAAACGTCTGCAAAGCCAGGGTCGTCAGGTTGCGATGGTCGGCGATGGTATCAACGATGCGCCCGCGCTGGCGCAGGCGGACGTCGGTATCGCGATGGGCGGCGGCAGCGATGTGGCGATTGAAACCGCGGCGATTACGCTGATGCGCCATAGTCTGATGGGCGTGGCGGATGCGCTGGCCATTTCGCGCGCGACGTTGCGCAATATGAAGCAAAACCTGCTTGGCGCATTTATCTACAACAGCATTGGTATCCCGGTGGCCGCCGGTATTCTGTGGCCGTTTACCGGTACCTTGTTAAACCCGGTAGTAGCGGGCGCGGCAATGGCGCTGTCTTCCATTACCGTCGTCAGCAATGCCAACCGGCTATTGCGCTTTAAACCGAAAGCGTAAAAACGCTATATCAGGCAGCATCAGCTGCCTGATATATTATTAAGCCATCAGTAATTTACCGTATCAATATATATAAAATTTAACCGCACATCCTGTAGAAAAATAAAAATCAACATTTTATAATGTTTTTTTGAATCATAAGGATGTGTTATTTATGTTTAGAAAAGCAGTTACGCTTCTTTTCCTGCTTTCTCCCGCCGTCAGTTATGCAGGGTTATTTGATTCCACTCCAGAGTTAAAATGTGGCAACGATAATGCAGTCACGGCGGCAAAAGAATGGATTTACAATGAAGCATTAGGTCGTTTACAGCAAGACTATATTAAAGAGCCCTCCACGCTTTTCTTCGATATCCCCCAGACTCAATACGAGCAACAACTCCGGGCTATTCCTGTTCAATTCAGTGATGTAATCACGCAGAACCCTCAACCAGAAAATGCCAACCTACGAACTTGCTCGGCTACCGTCGCCATGAGTATTCCTCAGCCATTGTTTAAATTAATGAAAGACTTACCAAATACTCTATTCTATATTTCACAAGGGGATGGACAGGTAATAAACAATACGGTGACCTGGAAACAGGTTAACTACAATATTCAGCTAGCAGACAACAACAAAGATATTGTTGTCACCTCTGTGCAAAAAACCGATAAATTGGCGCGATCTATTTATGTAATGGCAAGAATGACGGTATCTGGTGATAGTATTATAAAGAAAAAAAATAACTCACTGATTGAAATCGCAGCAAAGAAATTTGAGAGTAGAGATCGCGAGCTTAATCAGGTCTGGAAATCGCTACCCGCCTCTGCCCGAACGGCATTAAAACAAGAGCAGCGAGTCTGGGTGACAAAAAAAGAGCAGCAGTGCGGCAAACTTAGCGATGCCAAATCCGAGGCCATACCCGCTGAAAAGCGCATCAGTATTTATAAATGCCAGCTTGAAATGACCATCGCCAGAACGGCCTATCTCGACGGCAGCGAATAACCCGACCGATCGTTGACGTCCCGTCAGGGCGCATTGCGCCCTTTTCTCCAACGCGCTAGCATGAGCTTTTTCAAAGGGAGCGCGTATGGAGTTATTAAATCAACTTAAACGTTTATGGCGCGCGCTGCGTGGTACCCCAAATAGTTGGCCTGCTATCGATCTCTCCCTGCCCGGCGGTCGTCATCTGCATCTGGTTGGCAGTATTCATATGGGGACACGCGATATGGCTCCTCTTCCAGCAAAGCTGGTGAAAAAGCTACGCCAGGCCGATGCGCTGGTCGTTGAAGCGGATATTTCTGGTAACGAAACGCCATTCAGCAATCTCCCCAAATACCCGCCGTTGGTCGAACGTCTCAGCGCCGGGCAGCTAAGCGCACTGGAAAAACGGGTCAGCGAGTTGGGTATGCCGCTGATCCATTTTGATAATCAACCTTTATGGCAGATAGCTATGGTGCTACAGGCCACGCAGGCGCAACGGCTGGGATTGCGTCCGGACTATGGCATTGATTATCAGCTATTACAGGCTGCCCGCGAAATGTCGCTGCCGGTGCAAGAGCTGGAAGGGGCGAAACACCAGCTCGAACTACTCTGCGATCTGCCCGATGGCGGGATGGCGCTGCTCGACGACACGCTGACGCACTGGCACACCAACGCACGGCTTTTGCAGGTGATGATCGGCTGGTGGCTTGAACAGCCGCCGACCAGCGTCGGCGCTTCGCTCCCCAGAACGTTTAGCCAACCGCTGTATGATGTACTGATGGTGAAACGCAATGAAGCCTGGCGCGACGCGCTGCTGGCACTGCCGCCGGGACGCTACGTGGTAGCCGTAGGGGCGCTACATCTGTACGGCGAAGGCAACCTACCGCAAATATTGAAATAAAAAAATGGCCAATATCGCTATTGGCCCGTCAAAGAGGAATTTCATCGTTATTATTATCCCGACGCTTTCGCTTCGGATCTTCAGATTGTCGCTCAAAGTTGCCGCAACTGCCAAGACCTAATGCACAAGATTATACTATTTTTTAGTCCGCTTTCGGGCGTATGCTGATGGCAAATCACGTCTGTAGTAAGAAGGAACGTTATGACACCCGCAGTTAAGTTACTCGAAAAAAACAAGATTCCGTTTAACATTCACACCTACGATCACGATCCGAATGAAACTAACTTTGGCGATGAAGTGGTGCGTAAGCTCGGGCTAAACGCCGATCAGGTGTATAAAACGCTTTTGGTTGCCGTGAATGGCGATATGAAGCAACTGGCCGTCGCCGTGACGCCTGTAGCCGGACAGCTGGATTTGAAAAAAGTCGCCAAAGCTCTGGGCGCGAAAAAGGTCGATATGGCCGACCCGATGGTGGCGCAACGCACCACGGGATATCTGGTCGGCGGGATCAGTCCGCTGGGACAGAAGAAACGGCTGCCTACGCTGATTGACGCGCCAGCCCGCACGTTTGCCACTATTTATGTTTCCGGTGGTAAACGCGGGCTGGATATTGAACTGGCGGCTGACGATTTGGCCGCCATACTGGGTGCTAAATTCGCTGATATCGCGCGTCGGGATTAAGCCTGCGTAAAATACATTGCCGGATAGCGGCGCAAACGCCTTATCCGGCCTACAGCAGACATAATCCGTAGGCCTTAAGGCTGCGCGCTATCAGGCAGAAATGGCTATCCGTACCGCTACAGCCAGCTCACCTCACCCTTTGGCGTAAACGCCGCCGCATCCAGCGGTGAATTTTGCTGAATAAACTCTTTCAGCACTTCCGCGTCAATAAACCCGGTATTCACGTAGCCCGGTTTGTTATCAATGCGCGGATAACCATCGCCGCCCGTGGCGTTGAAACTCAGCGTCGCCATGCGGTAGGTTTTGGCCGGATCAACAGGCTCGCCTTTGATTTTCAGATCGGTGAGCTTGCCCTCTTTGGCGACAAAGCTCACATTGGCGAACTGTGGATAGGCGCCGGAGTCCGGTTTCATCTGTGCTACGGCGGTGAGATAATCAACTACCTCTTTGCCGCTCATATCGGCATACACCACAATGTTGCCGAACGGCTGTACCTTGAGCACGCTTTTATAGGTAATATCTCCCGCCTCAATCGAGTCGCGAATACCGCCGCCGCTCATCACGCCAAAATCGGCGCCGGTGCGCGCGATCTGCGCAGCCAGAATCACCCGTCCCATATTGGTCTGGACAAATCTGACCTTACTGCGATCGCCTTCAAGAAGGCCATTCACGCTACCAATTTTCACCTCCAGTTGCGCTTTACCTTTATTCTGGAACGGCGTTAATAACGAGAGCATTTGCGGATTTTCTGCGATTTCCGGCGTGTAAAGTACACGCTCACTTTTCCCATTATCCCAGGTCACTTTTTTCTTGAGATTTACCGGAATAAGCTGGTAGTTAACCATTTTCATCTCGCCGTTACGGAATTCGAAATCCGCGCGACCCACATATTTACCCCACTCATGCGCCTGCACGATCCAGATGCCATTTTGCTTATCCGGCGCGCAGGGCGTTCCCGGTACGTAATTCACCTGTTTTTTATTTTCCGACGCCATGCATACCGGGTCTTGTGAGTGACCGCCCACAATCATCGCCAACGAACCGGCAGGCAGGCTACGCGCCATCTCAACGTCGCCCGGCGCGTTCGAACCGTGATCGCCGTTGTCATAATGTCCCATATGCGTGGTCGCGATAATCACGTCCGGTTTTTCATTCATATTAAGTTCCTGAATCACCACCTTTGCTTCTTCAGCAGGTTTACGAAACTCAATATCGGTGAAATATTCCGGGTTGCCTATTTTCGCCGTGTCATCGGTGGTTAAGCCGATTACCGCGATTTTTATATCCTGGCGTGTAAAAATAGCCCACGGCTTAAACAGACGCTCGCCGGTACTTTTTTGATAAATATTGGCGGAAAGAAAGGGAAACTTCGCCCACTTTTCCTGCTGGCGCAATACGGTGAGCGGGTTATCAAATTCATGATTACCGACGGCCATAGCGTCGTAGCCAATCAGATTCATCCCGCGGAAATCGGGCTCCGCATCCTGGAGATCGGATTCCGGCACCCCGGTATTAATGTCGCCGCCGGATAACAACAGGACGCTTCCCCCCTCTTGCGCCACCTCTTTACGGATACTGTCCACCAGCGTTTTTTGCGCCGCCAGACCATATTCGCCATATTCGCTGCGCCAGAAGTGACCGTGGTGATCGTTGGTATGCAGGATAGTAATTTTATAGGTTTTATCTTTTTCGTAAGCCTGTGCAGGCTGAGTCGTCAGCGCGAACGCCGCCAGTAACGCTAGCGCCACACCCCGTTTCAAAAATTTCATCTTTCTCTCCCTGACTCAATATCAACCGCAGAAATTACCTTTCCTTGCAATAATAGACAAATATGTTTTCAGAATTGAGACTTCCTTCAAACACATTTCACAGGTATGTTAGGCAAGTAATAATTACACATCCTACTATCTCCAACATCGCATAAAATTTAAGTGACTTTCTATGGCCATGAGTGAACCAACCCAGCCGTTAGCCGGCGCGCCCGCAGCGGCCGCTAAAGCACGTACTTCGTTTGGTATTTTGGGCGCGATCAGTCTTTCCCATCTGCTGAACGATATGATCCAGTCGCTAATCTTAGCCATTTATCCCCTGTTGCAGGCGGAGTTTTCGCTGACTTTCGTCCAGATAGGTTTGATCACCCTGACGTTCCAGCTCGCCTCATCGCTGCTGCAACCGGTCGTCGGCTACTGGACGGATAAGTATCCCATGCCGTGGTCGCTGCCTGTCGGCATGTGTTTTACCCTGAGCGGGCTGGTACTGCTGGCAATGGCGGGAAGTTTTGGCGGCGTATTGCTCGCTGCGGCGCTGGTGGGTACCGGCTCGTCCGTTTTTCACCCGGAATCGTCCCGCGTGGCGCGCATGGCCTCCGGCGGACGTCATGGTCTGGCGCAGTCTATCTTCCAGGTCGGCGGTAACTTCGGCAGTTCATTGGGCCCGCTGCTGGCCGCCGTGATTATCGCGCCCTATGGCAAAGGGAATGTCGCCTGGTTTGTGCTGGCTGCGCTGCTGGCGATCGTGGTGCTGGCGCAGATCAGCCGCTGGTATGCCGCCCAGCACCGGATAGCGAAAGGCAAGCCAAAAGCGATAATCGCTAACCCGCTGCCGCGCAATAAAGTCGTGCTGGCGGTCAGCGTATTATTGCTACTCATTTTCTCGAAATATTTCTATATGGCGAGCATCAGTAGCTATTACACCTTTTATCTGATGCAAAAATTCGGATTATCAATACAAAACGCGCAGCTCCATCTGTTTGCCTTCCTGTTTGCGGTGGCTGCCGGGACGGTAATCGGCGGGCCGGTGGGCGATAAAATCGGCAGGAAATATGTGATTTGGGGCTCTATTCTCGGCGTCGCGCCGTTTACCCTTGTTTTACCCTACGCCACACTGTACTGGACGGGGATTTTAACGGTGATTATCGGCTTTATTCTCGCGTCGGCGTTTTCCGCCATTCTGGTGTATGCCCAGGAGCTGCTGCCAGGACGCATCGGTATGGTTTCCGGCCTGTTTTTCGGGTTTGCCTTCGGGATGGGAGGCCTGGGCGCAGCGGTGCTGGGGCTGATTGCCGACCATACCAGTATCTATTTAGTTTATAAAATATGTGCTTTCCTGCCGCTTCTGGGGATACTGACCATATTCTTACCTGATAATCGACATAAAGCGTGATTTTATGGCGGTTAAAGGTACGCTTTAACCGCCTGTACATCCCGATGCCATCATGCTTTGCCTATCCCATACTTATCCCTTTTCCGTTCCGTGCTCTTTTTACCGTCAGATTGTATTTTTTTATAAAACACAACCATTTTTTATAAACATCCTGATTGAAATTGTCATAAACTATTACCCGGAGTTTTGGAGTCCAGCAACCAAAGGAGACGGAATGCATCACGCTACCCCGCTTATCACCACCATTGTCGGCGGCCTTGTGCTCGCTTTTATTCTCGGCATGATTGCCAACAAATTGCGTATTTCTCCACTGGTGGGATATCTGTTAGCGGGCGTTCTGGCGGGACCTTTTACCCCGGGTTTTGTTGCGGATACCAAACTGGCGCCGGAGCTGGCGGAGCTCGGCGTGATTCTATTGATGTTCGGCGTCGGGCTGCATTTTTCGCTGAAGGATTTGATGGCGGTAAAGTCTATCGCCATTCCCGGCGCTGTCGCTCAGATAGCGGTGGCGACGCTGCTGGGTATGGCGCTTTCCGCCGTGCTGGGATGGTCATTAATGACCGGCATCGTTTTTGGGCTCTGTCTGTCTACCGCCAGTACCGTCGTCCTGCTGCGCGCGCTTGAGGAGCGGCAACTCCTTGATAGCCAGCGCGGACAAATCGCCATCGGCTGGCTGATTGTCGAAGATCTGGTGATGGTGCTGACGCTGGTCTTGCTGCCCGCCGTTGCCGGCATGGTGGAAAAAGGCGATGTCGGCATAGCCTCGCTGGCAGTCGATATGGGGATAACCATTGGTAAAGTGGTGGCGTTTATCGCCATCATGATGCTGGTCGGACGCCGCCTGGTGCCGTGGATTATGGCCCGCAGCGCCGCCACCGGCTCGCGCGAATTATTTACCCTTTCCGTACTGGCGCTGGCGTTAGGCATTGCGTTTGGCGCGGTAGAACTGTTTGACGTCTCTTTTGCGCTGGGCGCGTTCTTCGCTGGAATGGTGCTTAATGAGTCGGAACTGAGTCACCGGGCGGCGCACGATACGTTGCCGCTGCGCGACGCCTTTGCCGTCCTGTTTTTTGTTTCCGTCGGCATGTTGTTCGATCCGTTAGTCTTGATTCAACAGCCGCTGGCGGTGCTGGCGACGCTTGCCATTATCGTCTTTGGCAAATCGATCGCTGCGTTTTTCCTGGTGCGTATGTTCGGCCACTCGCCGCGAACCGCGCTGACCATTGCCGCCAGCCTGGCGCAAATCGGCGAGTTCGCCTTTATTCTCGCCGGACTCGGCATGGCGCTCAACCTGCTGCCGCAAGCGGGACAGAACCTGGTGCTGGCAGGCGCTATTTTGTCGATTATGCTTAATCCCGTACTGTTTACCCTGCTGGAGAAGTATCTGGCGAAAACCGAAACGCTGGAAGAGCAAACTCTGGAAGAGGCTATCGAAGAAGAGAAGCAAATTCCGGTGGATATCTGTAATCATGCCCTGCTGGTGGGTTTTGGCCGCGTAGGCAGTCTGCTGGGAGAAAAATTACTGGCGGCGGGGATTCCGCTGGTGGTTATCGAAACGTCCCGTACCCGCGTGGATGAGCTGCGCGAACGCGGGATTCGCGCCGTGCTGGGCAACGCCGCTAACGAAGAAATCATGAATCTGGCGCATCTGGACTGCGCCCGCTGGCTGTTGTTGACCATCCCCAACGGGTACGAAGCCGGCGAAATTGTCGCCTCAGCGCGGGAAAAAAGCCCTGATATCGAGATAATCGCCCGCGCGCACTATGATGATGAAGTGAAATATATTACCGAGCGGGGAGCCAATCAGGTAGTGATGGGCGAGCGAGAAATTGCCCGGGCGATGCTGGAACTGCTTGAAACGCCGCCCGCAGGTGAAGTCGTCGCCAGTTAAGGGTTTGCCGGACGGCCCGATGCGCGCAGCGCCATCGGGCAAGCCAGATTAGCGATCCCAGTACGACTCTTCCAGGCTGTCCTCACGCTCCGGCAGCCCGCGTGTCAGACGCGGAGAATGCTGGTTCAGTACCTGATAACTGACACGGTTAGCATATTTACACACCTGCGCCAGCGACGAATAGGTCAGCCAGGTGAATTTGTGCTTACTGGAGTTCGGTACGTTGCTACGATGGTAACTGTTCGCCGTAATATCGTGCAGCAGCGCCGCCAGCGCGCCATCGCCCGCGCCGTTGGTGTTCATGATTTTTTCCGGCCCGCCCATATACGGCGCAATATGCGAATAAACGCGCAGCGGATTAATACAATCTTTATGGCGCATTGCCCGGCTAAATTCATACTGGTTAAATTCAGCAATAGCCCCCGGCAGCAGCGGATGCTGGGTTTTACGTTTTGCTTCCTCTTCGGTGAAGCCTGCCATATATAACCCTATCGGCCCGGCGGTGCATAACACCAGGTCGACCCAGTCCAGTGCCTTATCCGCCGCCAGCAGCGGGTCGTTTTCGCCGGTCAGCGCTTCCGCTTCTTCTTCGTTCATTGCCAGAATCGAGACATTCTCTTTGAGAAACGCCTGCCACCACTGCGGATTATCGGCGATCACAAATTTGGTGCCCAGTGTCATGACAACCGGCACGTTATGCTTTTTCGCGTATTCGATCGCTTTCATCGTCGCGTCAGGCATCGGTTCGCCAGGCTTACAGCGCACCAGATATGAGGTCAACACCAGCGCGGAAGCGCCAACGATCACCGCTTCCGGAATACTTTCCGCCCGTAACTGATTCATATGGCCGGGGCTGATAGCGAAGGTACGCTCGCCGGATTCGCCAATCAGCGTGAAACAGCGGCCAATCGGGCCATCTACCGCTTGCAGATAATTCAGGTCGGTACGGCTGGAAGTATTACACAGGTAGCGATAAGCGTAGCTGCCAATCTCAATGTTGCTGCACATCACGCCCAGTAACACCGAACGGTCATCCGCCAGTACCGAGTAATTGTGCATCGTATTGCCTATGGTGCCGCCAGCAAACTGATGGGTGATCAGATTTTCCCGCGTCAGTTCCTGATACAGCTTCTCCGCCACCTCGTCTTCTATCACCAGAGAATGCCCGGCGCTTAATCCATAGCGTGTAATAAAATCGTCATCCACTTTCGCCTCAATATCCACCAACGTCTGGTCGATACCGACGACCCAGGAGGCGTTGGTTTCCTGTTCTGGCTGAATTTGTTGCAACAACGGGTCACGCGCATTGACGGGAAAATAGTGTTTGGATTTACGTTTACCGGGAAATTTCATGATTGTGCTTACGGATGAATAACGGAGCGCTGCATGGTAGCACATTCCCCCTGCTGCGCGCGACGGACGATGGCGTTTCAATATCGGACGACGAGATCGCAGTTTCTCCAGCCGCGTTTTTTACAATGGTTCACTTTCACAAGGAGCGTTTTATGAAGCCGGAAAATAAAATTCCCGTACTCACCCGACTATCTGACGAAATGACAGCCGTCGTAAACTTCCAGCAACCAGGCCTTCCCCCCTGGCCTGCCGATGGCGATATTGAGACCCAGCGTCAGTATTATCTTCTTGAGCGCCGTTTCTGGAATGCCGACGCGCCGTCCATGACCACCCGCACCTGCGTCGTCCCTACGCCTTATGGCGATGTAACAACCCGGCTCTACTCGCCGCAGCCGACCAGCCAGGCCACCTTATACTATCTGCACGGCGGCGGATTTATCCTCGGTAATCTGGATACGCATGACCGGATAATGCGTCTGCTGGCGCGTTATACCGGCTGCACCGTGATCGGTATTGATTATTCGCTGTCGCCGCAAGCGCGTTATCCGCAGGCCATTGAAGAAACCGTCGCGGTATGCAGCTACTTCTCTCAACATGCCGATGAATACTCGCTCAACGTGGAGAAAATCGGTTTCGCCGGGGATTCCGCAGGCGCCATGCTGGCGCTTGCCAGCGCGCTCTGGTTACGTGATAAGCACATTCGCTGCGGTAACGTTATCGCGATTCTGTTGTGGTATGGGCTGTATGGGTTGCAAGATTCGGTAAGCCGCCGTCTGTTCGGCGGCGCGTGGGACGGCCTGACGCGTGAAGATCTGGACATGTACGAAAAGGCCTATCTGCGTAACGATGAAGATCGGGAATCGCCCTGGTATTGTCTGTTTAATAACGATCTCACGCGCGATGTGCCGCCCTGCTTTATTGCCAGCGCGGAGTTTGATCCGCTCATTGATGACAGCCGCTTGCTGCACCAGACATTACAGGCGCACCAGCAGCCCTGCGAATACAAAATGTATCCCGGCACGCTGCACGCCTTTCTGCACTATTCGCGAATGATGACAATCGCCGACGATGCCTTGCAGGACGGCGCGCGCTTCTTTATGGCGAGGATGAAGACGCCGCGTTAACGGTACGGCGCCGTGAGTTTCAGCATCATATCAATATGTTCCGGCGTCGCGTTCAGCGCCGGAATGTACGCATATTTTTTACCGCCCGCTTCAAGGAAAATCTCGCGGTTCTGTTCCGCTATCTCTTCCAGCGTCTCCAGACAATCCGCGGCAAACCCCGGACACATGACCTGAATATGGCCAGTCCCCTTTTCACCCAACATTTTTAGCGTTTCATCGGTGTACGGCGTCAGCCACGGCTCACGGCCAAAGCGCGACTGGAACGTCATCATTACCTTTTCCGGCGGCAGTCCCAATGCGGAAACCAGTTCGCGCGTGGTATCGCGACAGCGCTGCGGGTAGTCATCGCCTTCATCCGCATAACGTTGTGGAATGCCGTGATAGGAGAGCAGAAGCACATCCGGCTCGCCGTGTCTGGCGAACGACTCACGCGCGCTTTTCGCCAGCGCATCGATATAAGCGCCGTCATCTGCGTAATCGCGAATAAATGAGATACCGGGAATACGGCGTTTACGCGCCAGTATCCGCCCCAGTTCGTCCCAGACTGCGCCCACCGTTGAGCAAGAGTATTGCGGGTACAACGGCAGCACGACGATATGGTCGACGTCGCTTGCTAACAGTTCATCGACAGCGCTTTCCAGCGAGGGCGAGCCGTAGCTCATCCCCAGCGCGACGGGCGTGTCTGGCAACCGCGCGGCCAGCGCCTGTTGCTGTTCGCGGCTATATACCATGAGCGGCGAACCGCCATCCATCCAGATAGATTGATAGAGTTTCGCGACGCGCGGCGAACGCAGCGGTAAAATAACGCCACGCAGCAGCGGCCACCACAGCAGACGAGGAGTATCCACCACGCGTCTGTCGCTTAAAAATTGTTTCAGGTAGCGCTTTACCGCTTCAGGAGTTGGGGCATCTGGCGTGCCAAGGTTAGCCAGCAGGATACCGGTTTTCGTCTGACGCATTGCCGCCTCTTATCTATTCAAATTGTTGATAATTGTAGCGGAAAAGCGATAAAGAAGAACTAATTGCTGCGAGAGGTAAGACGAGAATTCGCCGAATGGCGCTAACGATACCAGCAGGCCGGATAAGGCGTTCAGGCCGCCATCCGGCACCGATTGCCTGATGGCGCTACGCTTATCAGGCTTGCGGGATAATGGCAGGCCTGATAAGCGGTTCACTACGCGAAAAAATTAACCGAGGATTTTTTCCAGAGCTGCGCGCACGTCGGCAACGGCCTGCGTACCGTCAACTTTAGCGTATTTGGTGTTGCCCGCTTCCGCTTCTTTCTGGTAGTAGCCAATCAGCGGCGCGGTCATCTGATGATATTCCACCAGACGTTTGCGAACGGTCTCTTCCTGATCGTCTTTACGGGTGGTCAGATCTTCGCCGGTGACGTCATCTTTGCCTTCCACTTTCGGCGGATTAAACTTTACGTGGTAAACGCGGCCAGAGGCGGCGTGTACGCGACGACCCACAATACGATCAACGATCAGTTCGTCCGGTACGTCGAATTCCAGCACGTAATCCACGACAATACCCGCTTCTTTCATCGCGTCAGCCTGCGGGATCGTGCGCGGGAAACCGTCCAGCAGAAAACCGTTACGGCAGTCTTCCTGGGCGATACGCTCTTTAACCAGCGCAATCACCAGTTCATCGGTCACCAGTTTACCGGCGTCCATGATATCTTTCGCCTGTTTGCCCAACTCGGAGCCTGATTTCACTGCGGCGCGCAGCATATCGCCAGTGGAGATTTGCGGAATACCATATTTCTCCATGATGAACTGAGCCTGAGTTCCTTTACCCGCGCCCGGAGCGCCAAGCAGAATAATACGCATTACGAAAATCCCCTCAAAGGTTGTCGATATTTTTTAAAAAGCGCTAAACGATACCACCATCACGCATTTCGCTCAAGGAAGCCGCCTGATGCTGAAACGGTTAACGAAGAGAAATCGAGAAAAGAGAAGGTATTATAAAAAATGCCGGATGGCGCTGGCGCTTATCCGGCCTACAAACAGTACTCGCCCGTAGGCCGGATAAGATGCTTCGCGTCGCCATCCGGCAGTCACAAAACAGTACTCGCCCGTAGGCCGGATAAGACGCTTCGCGTCGCCATCCGGCAGTCACAAAACAGTACCCGTCCGTAGGCCGGATAAGACGTTTCACGTCGCCATCCGGCAGTCACAAAACAGTACCCGTCCGTAGGCCGGATAAGATGCTTCGCGTCGCTATCCGGCAATCAGATGAGCGTTATCAGGATACCAGCAACTGGTTCATACGGCGGATAAACTGGTTCGGATCTTCCAGCGTACCGCGTTCAGCGAACAGCGCCTGATCCAGCAGCAGCTCGACCCACTCTTTAAACTGCGCTTCATCCTCGGTATCGGCAGTGCGTTTGACCAGCACATGATCCGGGTTGAGCTCAAAGATGTATTTCACTTCCGGCACGGACTGACCGGCCGCGGCGAACAGTTTCGCCATCTGGGTGCTCATTTCATCCGCATCGGTGGTGACAATCGCCGGCGTGTCGGTTAAACGGTGCGTCAGACGCACCTCTTTCACGCGATCGCCCAGCAGGGTTTTGACACGCTCCACGAACGGCTCAAGCGCCTTTTCCGCTTCTTTCGCGTTTTCGTCGACTTCATCCGCCAGTTTTTCGATGGACTCATCGGCTTTAGCGACCGACTGGAATGCTTTACCGTCAAACTCGGTCAGGTAGTTCATCATCCACTCGTCGATGCGATCGGAGAGCAGCAGCACTTCAATGCCTTTCTTACGCAGCAGTTCCAGGTGCGGGCTGTTTTTCGCCGCCGCATAGCTGTCTGCGGTGATGTAGTAGATTTTTTCCTGCCCTTCTTTCATCCGGGAGACGTAATCTTCCAGCGACACGGTCTGGGCGGAAGAGTCGGTATGGGTGGAGGCAAAGCGCAACAGTTTAGCGATCGCTTCCTGGTTGGCGTGATCTTCCGCCGGGCCTTCTTTCAGCACCAGACCGAACTGTTTCCAGAAGGTTTGGTATTTTTCCGCGTCGTCTTTCGCCAGTTTTTCCAGCATTTGCAGAACGCGTTTGGTTAGGGCGCTGCGCAGATTACGCGTTACCGTGCTGTCCTGCAGGATTTCACGGGAGACGTTCAACGGCAGGTCATTAGAATCAATCAGGCCGCGCACGAAACGCAGATAGTTCGGCATGAACTGCTCGGCATCGTCCATAATGAACACGCGCTGTACGTACAGCTTCAGACCATGTTTGTGATCGCGGTTCCACAGATCCCACGGCGCCTGCGACGGGATATACAGCAGGCTGGTGTACTCCTGCTTACCTTCCACGCGGTTGTGGCTCCAGGTCAGCGGATCGGTGAAATCATGCGCGATGTGCTTGTAAAACTCGTTGTACTCGTCGTCTTTAATTTCCGACTTGTTGCGGGTCCACAACGCCTGAGCCTTGTTGATTTTCTCCCAGGAGATCACGGTTTCGCCGTCTTTTTCTTCCCGTTTTTCAATCTCTACCGGCAATGCGATGTGATCGGAATATTTACTGATAATCGAGCGTACGCGCCAGTCATCGAGGAATTCATCTTCGCCTTCACGCAGGTGTAAGGTGATTTCCGTACCACGGTCATTTTTGGTGATATCGGCAACGGTGTATTCGCCTTCGCCTGCCGATTCCCAGAACACGCCATTTTCCGGCTTGTCGCCTGCTGCACGGGTACGTACGGTCACTTTATCGGCCACAATAAACGCGGAGTAGAAGCCTACGCCAAACTGACCAATGAGCTGGCTATCTTTCGCCTGATCGGACCCCATTGATTCGAGGAAAGATTTGGTGCCGGACTTGGCAATGGTGCCTAAGTGGTCAATCACCTCATCACGATTCATCCCCACGCCGTTATCGGCAATGGTCAACGTACGCTTATCTTTATCGAAAGAGACGCGCACACGCAGCTCGCCATCTCCTTCATACAGGTCCGGGTTTGACAGAGCGCGGAAACGCAACTTGTCCGCCGCATCTGAGGCGTTAGAGATGAGTTCACGCAGGAAGATTTCTTTATTGGAATAAAGAGAATGGATCATCAGGTGCAGAAGTTGTTTAACTTCTGACTGAAAACCACGCGTTTCTTGTCCTTTCATGTGGATAGACCTCAACAATGCCATTTTTAATGGTAAAAATACGTTGAGGGTGAGATGGGGACAAGCGGGTGTGATTTCAAGCGGAGGCCGCGAATGCCGCCTCCGTTTGTTCAGAAAATAATCTTATGGCGTCCCGCCAGCGAGTGGGACAGCGTCGTACCGTCGACCATCTCCAGTTCGCCGCCAACCGGCACGCCGTGGGCGATACGACTGGCTTCGACGCCGGCCTCCGCGCACAGCTCGGCAATATAGTTCGCGGTAGCCTCTCCTTCAACCGTCGGGTTGGTCGCGAGGATCAGCTCACTGATTTTTTCTGACGCCAGCCGCTGTTCCAGACGATCGAGACCGATATCATCCGGCCCGATGCCGTCCAGCGGCGACAGGTGGCCCATCAGCACGAAATACCGCCCGGAAAATTGCCCGGTCTGCTCAATGGCGTAGATATCCGCAGGACTCTCCACCACGCAAATCTGGCCGTTTTCCTGACGCCGCGGGTTCGAACAGATATTACAAACATCCTGCTCGGTAAAGGTGCGGCAGTCGGCGCAGTGGCCGATTTCCGACATCGCCCGGGTCAGCGCCTGCGCCAGGCGCATTCCGCCGCTGCGATCGCGCTGCAACAGGGTAAACGCCATCCGCTGCGCCGACTTAGGGCCGACGCCCGGAAGGCAGCGCAACGCTTCCATAAGCTGAGTTAACAGCGGACTGGTTTGCATCAGAATGGCATCTTAAAGCCTGGCGGCAGTTGCATACCGGAAGAGACGGAAGCCATCTTCTCTTTTTGCGTCTCTTCAATGCGGCGCGCCGCATCGTTGAAGGCCGCAGCGACCAGATCTTCCAGCATCTCTTTGTCATCTTCCAGCAGGCTTGGGTCAATTTCCACGCGGCGGCAGTTATGCGCGCCGTTGATGGTAACCTTCACCAGACCCGCGCCGGATTCGCCGGTCACTTCCAGCTGCGCAATCTCTTCCTGCATTTTCTGCATTTTTTCCTGCATCTGCTGGGCCTGCTTCATCAGATTGCCCAGACCGCCTTTTCCAAACATAAGCTCTCTCTCTTGATGGTTCACAATCGCAAGCCAGGCTTACGATCAAATGGGGCGGATACTCTCTTCATCCAGCTCGGCGTCGAAGAATCGACGCAGCGTCTGAATGTTATTATCCGCAATAATTGACTCACGCGCTTGCGCGAGTTTCTCTTCATAAATGGCCTGACGCCATTCCAGCGGCGTACGCACCGCGGGATTATCATCTTCAACGATGGTCAGTTCAACCGTCGTTCCCGTCAGATCGCTGAGCGCTTGCGCCAGCTTTTGCTGCGCGCCGCTGGAATTGAGGTGCCGCTGCGTCGAGCGCAGATGCAGACAAACCGCGTTGCCGTTCTGCTCCTTCCAGGCATTAAGCGCCACTTGCTCCACCAGCTTAGGCAAAGAAAGCTGGCTTACCTGCGCCGCCCACGGATCGCGCTCAATCGCTTCCGCCGCCAGTTTAGCCGCCAGCTCCGGCGTTTTTTCATGCTCCAGAGCTTTCTTAAGCGCTTTTGGCGTAGCCACCACTTCTTTGGTTTGTACTACCGGCGTGGTGGCCTTCCAGCGATAAGCCTCTTTCTTTACTGGCGCCGTTTCCAGCGCAGACGGCGCCGGGCGCGCCTGTACGCGCTCCGAAACCGAGGCCAGCCGCTCCAGCGCAGAGTTATTCACCGGCCGCGCGCGGGATGCGGCTGCCGGTTCACTCTTTTTTGTTTTGGTTACTCCCTGCGCGCGCTGTAGCTGATTGCGCGCCGCCAGCACCTGACTGGTAGATGCCGGCAGCGGCGCTGGCGATGTCTGCGGCGCGGGCGCCGACGGCTGCTGCACCTGCGGCGGCGTCATTACCGCCGTTGGGGCCACGGGCGCAAAAGACTGCCGCGGCGTTTCAGGCTCCGGCAAGGGCATACGCGGGTGAAACGCCAGTGCACGCAGTAACGTCATTTCAACGCCCATCCGCCGGTCCGGCGCCCAGGGCAATTCTTTGCGACCAATCAACAACGTCTGATAATAGAGCTGAAGATCGCCGGGAGGCACCGTCCGGGCAAGTTCGCGCATCCGTTGCTCGATAGCCGCCATATCGCTGCCTAACGCGGCAGGCGAAAGTTGCACCATCGCAATACGGTGCAGCAGGCTAAGCATTTCGACCAGCAGCGCTTCCCATTCAATACCGCGCGCCGCCGCCTCGTTGATAAGCGACATGACGCGTTCGCCGTTAGCGTCAACCACCGCCTCGACTAATGACAAAGCCTGGTCGTCGTCCAGCGTACCGAGCATGGCGCTTACCGCCTGCGTCGAAACCTGCCCGTCGCCGCTGGCGATCGCCTGGTCAGTCAGACTTAATGCATCGCGCAGGCTGCCGTCAGCCGCACGCGATAACAACTGCAACGCGCGGGGTTCGTGAGCGATATGTTCCTCATTGAGAATATGCTCAAGCTGATGGCGAATCTGTTCAACATCCAGCGCTTTGAGATGAAACTGTAGGCAGCGCGACAAAATGGTCACCGGCAGCTTCTGCGGATCGGTGGTCGCCAGTAAAAATTTCACATGCGCTGGCGGCTCTTCAAGCGTTTTAAGTAGCGCATTAAAGCTGTGGCGCGACAGCATGTGGACTTCATCGATCAGATAGACTTTAAAGCGACCGCGCGCAGGCGCGTACTGGACGTTATCCAGCAGGTCGCGGGTGTCTTCGACTTTGGTACGCGATGCGGCGTCAATCTCAATGAGATCGACACAACGCCCCTGCTCAATTTCCCGACAGTTATCGCAAACGCCGCACGGCGTCGCGGTAATACCGGTTTCGCAGTTCAGCCCCTTCGCCAGCAGTCGGGCGATAGAGGTTTTACCGACGCCGCGCGTGCCGGAAAAAAGATATGCGTGATGAATGCGCCCTAACGACAAGCCGTTCGCCAGTGCGGTCAGCACATGTTCCTGGCCGACGACGTCAGCAAAGGTTTGTGGGCGCCATTTTCTGGCTAAGACCTGATAACTCATTGGCAGGCTCTGAAACGCTGGAAGGTGGATTCATAGAAGGGTAATGCTAACACAACCTCGCCGATACAGCGAGGTTGTCTCTCTGGCTAAAATAGCAGTGCGGATAGCCTGAATCAATGCCCAGGAAACGGCACCAGGCTATAACAGGTAATCCCCTGCTTTTCCAGACGCTGCTCGCCGCCCAGATCGAACAAATTAATGATGAACGCCGCATCGGTGACTTTCCCGCCCAGACGACGGATCAGCTTCACGGTCGCCTCAATGGTGCCGCCAGTCGCCAGCAGATCGTCCACGACCAGCACGTTGTCGCCAGGTTTAATCGCGTCGACATGGATTTCCAGCTGATCGGTGCCGTACTCTAATTCATAGGTCTCGGCAATAGTTTCACGCGGTAATTTGCGCGGTTTACGTACCGGAACAAAACCAACGCCCAGCCCAAGCGCAACCGGCGCGCCAAACAGGAAGCCACGCGCTTCGGTGCCGACCACTTTGGTGATACCCGCATTTTTATAACGCTCAACCAACAGTTCAATACTGAGCGCGTAGGCTTTCGGGTCTTCCAGTAAGCTGGTGACATCACGGAAAAGAATGCCCGGTTTCGGGTAATCCTGAATGCTTTTGATGCTGTTTTTGAGAAACTCAAGCTGCTGTGCAGTCGCGGTCATGGATATATGCCTGCTAAGTACGGTGTTACTCACGGCGCAATACTTTTCGGTCAGGGGTAACGCTCGGTTACTCTTTGACCGCCTGCGCCTGTGCTCGAAAACGGTCGAATTTACTGGCTGTGAACGACAATTGCAACAGCGATTCGTGTGCTTCAGCGCTTTTGTTGCTTTTCATCAATCACCGGTATCCGCCACATAAAAATCAGCAGACAGGCCAAAATAACCAACAGCAGCATCCGCACCCACATCATATTCACCAGCCACAGCGAAATACCAAAGGTCAGCAATATCAACGCGAACGCTCGCGGTTTCGCTCCCGGCGGCATGGCCCGATAGCGCTGCCAGTGGCGCAGATAACCGCCAAACCATGAGCGGTATAACAACCAGGCATGGAAACGCGGCGACGAGCGGGCGAAACACCAGGCCGCCAGTAAAATGAACGGCGTAGTCGGCAACAGGGGCAAAACCACGCCCAATGTCCCTAATACTACCGCCAGCCAGCCAATGATGATTAAAATAGTACGTTGCATAATGCGAATCGTTATCAAACAGAAGGCTACTGTAGCACAGCCTGTCTTATTTTCATCGGGGTGTTGAATTGAAAACCGCTATGCTGTTACAGACGCTGGAAGAGAGGCTGGCGACGCTACGCCAACGCTGCGCGCCGCTGGCGCAACATGCGACGTTAAGCGCGCGCTTTGACCGACACCTTTTCCGTACCCGCAGTACTCTGTTGCAGGGATATCTGGAAGAGGCTGACGCCAATCTCGCCGCGTTGCGTCAGGCGGTAAAACATGAGCAACTGCCGCAAGTCGCCTGGCTGGCGGAACATCTGGCTTCGCAACTGGAGGCGATATCGCGTGAAACCGCCGCCTGGTCGCTGCGCCAGTGGGACACCGCCGCGCCAGGGCTTGGCCGTTGGCAGCGCAGACGAATACAGCATCAGGAGTTTGAACGTCGACTACTGGCGATGACACAGGAGCGCAAAATTCGTCTGGCGCAGGCGACCGGCCTTGTCGAACAACAAACGCTGCAAAAGGAAGTCGAGATCTATGAAGGACGGCTGGCGCGTTGCCGACATGCGCTGGAGAAAATAGAAAACGTACTGGCGCGTTTAACCCGCTAACCCTGGAGAAAGTATGTCGCTTGAAAATGCCCCTGATGAAGTCAAACTGGCCGTGGATTTAATTGTGCTGCTTGAAGAGAATCGCTTACCGGCACGAACGGTGCTACGCGCGCTGGAAATAGTTATGCGAGATTATGAAAACAAGTTAAAAAGTACGGAAGACGACTCGCAAACAGAGTAATTGCCCTCTGGTTTGTCCTCGTTGTCGCTGACAGAGTGGTCGCTACAGTCAGGCAACAAGGGATGGGTCATGGAACGTCTACCCACCACGCCGCACGATGCGGTATTTCGACAGATGCTGATGCAAAAAGAGGTCGCCCGCGACTTTCTGGCTATCCACTTGCCAGAAGACTTTCTTGCAATCTGCGATCTGGATTCACTGAAGCTGGAGTCAGGGAGTTTTGTTGAAGACAATTTACGCAGCCGCTATTCAGATATTCTCTACTCTCTGCATACCCAACACGGCCCCGGGTATGTTTACGCGCTCATTGAACATCAGAGCAAATCAGACCGGCTGATGGCTTTTCGCCTGATGCGGTACGCCATTGCCGCCATGCAGCGTCATCTGGATGCCGGTCATGATACCTTGCCGCTGGTGGTACCAATCCTCTTTTATCACGGTCCGGAAAGCCCGTGGCCCTATAGCCTTAACTGGCATAATATGTTTGTGAAACCGGATATGGCGAAGGCCTTATACAGTCATGAATTTGCGCTGGTCGACCTAACGACAATGCCGGATAATCAGCTTTTGCAGCATCGGCGGATAGCGATGTTAGAGCTCCTGCAAAAACATATTCGTCAACGCGATTTAAGCGAACTGCTCGACCCCCTTATCACGCTTTTAACGCAGGATCATTTGACGGACACGCAGCTCAGTGTGCTGATCAACTATATGTTGAAAGCAGGAAACGCCGCAGAACCCGGGGCGCTAATTCGTCAACTGGCGCAGGGCGCGCCGCAGTATAAGGAACAACTGATGACAATAGCGGAATGGCTGGAAGAAAAAGGCCGAACGGAAGGGTTGCAAAAGGGTCTGCAAAAAGGCCTTGAGCAAGGGTTAGCACAAGGCCGTGAGGCCGAAGCGCGCGCTATTGCCCGCAAAATGCTTGCCAACGGGCTGGAACCTGGGCTCATCGCCAGCGTCACCGGCATTACGCCGGAAGAGCTTTCTACGCTTTCGCATTAGCGGCGCCGCGCGCACTCATAAAGCGCGCAGCCCACCGCCTTTTAGCTTGCCGCCGGCGCCAGATCGCCGCCGTTGAGATCGCGCTTCACTTCAGTGACTTCGTCGCCCTTCGCGTTATGCAGATGCACCTCAAGCTGGTTAAAGGCGATATTGATATCATTTTCACGGCACAGTCGATCGATCGCGCGGTTCAGTTCATCCACCGTATGGCTACGATCGCGCAATTCACGCACATACAGACGCAGTTCATGATCCAGAGTGCTGGCGCCAAAGGTGGTGAAGAATACGGCAGGTTCCGGATCGTGCATCACCTTCGGATGCTCCATCGCCGCCTGTAGCAGGACTCTTTTCACTTTCTCCAGATCCGAGCCATAAGCCACGCCAAGCCGGATAACCAGACGGGTCGTGGTATCGGAGAGGGACCAGTTAATCAGCCGCTCCGTTACGAATGCTTTGTTCGGAATGATCACTTCTTTACGATCAAAATCGGTAATAGTGGTGGCGCGAATACGAATCTTACTGACCGTGCCGGAGTAGGTGCCGATCGTTACCGTATCGCCAATGCGTACCGGACGTTCGAAGAGGATGATTAAACCCGAGACAAAGTTACCGAAGATCTCCTGTAGCCCAAAACCGAGACCCACCGACAACGCCGCCGCCAGCCACTGGAGTTTATCCCACGAGACGCCGAGCGATCCGAATACTGTCATCGCGCCAACAGCGATAATGACGTAGTTAAGGATCGTGGTGATCGCATACGAAGCCCCCTGGCGCATATTCAGACGTGAAAGCACCAGCACTTCCAACAGGCCGGGTAAGTTGCGGATGAGCGCCCAGGCCACCATCGCGGCAATAATGGCGAATAGCAAGCTGCCCATCGTCACGCTTTTCACCACCGCAGCGCCAGCTTCGGAGCCGTTGTAGTGCCACAGCGTGATGCTATCAAGATAGCTGAATACGGTGATCAAATCGGACCAAATCGCCCAGAACATAACGCCGAACAGGGCAAGCATTAGCAGCATCGTGATACGTAATGTTTGCTGGTTAATCTGCTCCAACGCGATGGCGGGTTCTTCCTGTGGCTCCGCGCCTTCCGCTCCCTCTTTTACCAGGTTCTGACGACGAGCCAGCGCGCGTCGCCAGGCAATCCGGCGTGCCGCTACGCTTAACCCGTGCAGCACCGTTTGATAAAGCAGGTTCCAGATAATGACCAGATAGACGGTTTCAATCCAGCGTCCCGCCAGGCGCAGGGTGGTATAGAAATAGCCGGTCGCCGTTAATACCATTAACGCCACCGGAATGATGGAAAGAATCGTCACGGTCACCAGTCGAATGCCGTGAGATTCTTTATCGCGCCAGCTTTCCCGGCACAGTGGCCACACCAGCAATGTTATGACCAGCAGATTGAGGAAAATAACCGCCTGCCCCAGCACGTCATCCATCAGATTCAGCGGCGACAACTCCGCCACCACAGACCAAAAGTGCAGCGGCAGCAATGCGAGGCTAATGCGTACAATCTGGCGACGCCAGTGGCTGGTCAACTGCGCCGGCATACCAAAATGGCGTATCGCCACGCCCTCTTTTTCCAGCACCTTCCAGCACAGCCCAAAGACCAGCCAGAACATCGCGAGCTTTTTACTAAAGGCCCAGAGCAGATCGCTGATATTTAGCTGCATGGTCAGCAGGATCAGTCCAAGCGCGAGGATAATCAGGCACACCGGCAGCGCGCGGATCAGATCGATCAGAATAGCTTTTGGCGTATTGAGCTGACTATCGTTACGCAGCGATCCCACGGCGGCGGCCAGCTTCTGTTGATACGCTTTTAACCATTTCAGACGCCAGCGGATTAAACCGGCGATGAGCAAGAGCGGCAACCCGGCCAAAAAAGCAATAAATACCGCGGGCCAGGCTTTTTGCCAGTTCACCGTGATTTTCATGGCGCTGAATTGCTCTTTTAACGTTTGGGGGAACGCTTTAAGCCAGTCCCAGTCCATAGGGCGGTTACTGTTCACCCAAAAAATCTGCTGCGTCAGAATGGCTTTCAGATTTTTCGATACGCTCATCAACTGCTGCTGGTTAACTTGCAGGTTAATCGCCATCATCAGCTGGTTACCCAACTGTTTATTTAGCTGATCCAATAGCTCACGGCGCATCTCCACCACCTGAAGCAACGCATCATGAACTTCATCATTCACCTCGCTGGTATGCCCCTCCTCCAGCTTGTCGACAAAGGCATCGCTTTGGAATAAGGCATCACGCTGCTGGTTGATTTCAAACTGCTCCAGACGCAAATCCGCAATGCGGTTGGTCATATCTTCGAGTTCGTCGGCGGAGGGCAGAGTTTGCTGCTGTTGATAAAGAATACGCGACAGCAACAGGCTGCCTTTTAAGACGGCAATCTGTTCTTTGATATTTCTTTCCGACTGCAGCGCGCGATCGAGCCAGTTTTTTACTTTAATGTTTTGCTGCATCAACATATTGCCGTTTTCGGTCGCGACAATCAGACGCTGGCTGAGTTGATGGTTAATATCCAGTTCCTGTTTTACCAGCGGGTTCGCCTGGATACGCGCCGTTTCGTCCGGCGAAATGGCCTCCTGGGCCGTTTTTTCCGTTAGCGTAAGTCGTTTACTGTTGACCGCCTCCTGTAAAAGTTGAAGCTGATGTTCAAGGCGATTACTGTTGGCCGTCACGTAATCTCGCTGTTTTTGCAGGGTGTCCTGCAAAACGGTATTCCCTTCAAGACTCTTACGTTGCTGGTCGATCTGCGCATTAAGCAGCGCCTGTTGTGCCTGTAATAACACCTGTTGGCTGGGGCGAAGCGCGGCTTCGCCGACGTTATTGCCGTCCAGACGGTTACGGATTTGCTGTATTTGCTGTGAGGCGGTATACATGGCGTTTTGCACGCGCTCAGGCTGGGTCTGTAGCGAAACAAGCTGGCTGTTATAAGCGGCAAGATCGTTTTGCGAATTTTGCAAATCATCCAGTACCTGCGCCACGCGCAGCTCAAGCTGACGTAGCGAAAGCGCACTCAGCGTTTTTCGCATTTCATCATCATTATCGACGTCGCTCAGCGCATTCAACGCAGCCGTCGCCTGACGCATTTTTTCAGGCGCCTGCGCCACCTTCTGCCGTAGCTGTACGGTCTCCTCTTTCACCCGCTCGATTTTATCCAGCGTAGCTAACGTATCAATAAGGTCCTGCTGGACGAGCTTATCCTGGGCGGAGAGATCTTTTTGCTTATTCAGCGTATCCAGCTGGTTTTGCACATCCGCTTTTGACGGCAGGTCGCCATTCGTTTGCCCCCGGGCAAATGCCAGAGACTGACAGGACAGCAGGATAATAAGGACGCTAATTGTAATAAAAACAAAATGCTGTGAACGTTTATAAAGCTGCAACATAGTCATGAGAATGAAGTGTCTGAACCGGCAAGCAGACCGGAAATAATTGAGTCGCAAGAATATCACGCCTGTAACAAACAGAATAGCGACACAGAAAATGTCCAGGAGTTTTCCTGGAATATTATCAGGTGGAGCCGTTGAACGTCGACGCGCGCAGCGTCGGACACAATTGATACATCTCCAGCAGGATCGTGACGTAGGCGCGAGCTTCTTTTTTTAAATCAAACGATTGCGGAGCAAATAACCAGTTTTCCATGAGCCCTGAAATAAAGCTGCGCATCAGTATCGCCGCACGACGGGTCAGCAGATTTTCAGGCAACATTTTAGCATTAATACAATGTTTTAACGTTTGTTCAATCCGATCGTAACTTTCCAGACAAAGGCTACGTTGCGCCTGTTGAACCACAACCATTTCTCCGACAAACTCACATTTATGGAATATAATCTCCATCAATAAGCGGCGTCGTTCTTCTGTTACAGTAGCTTCAAGAATATGAACTAAAATTTCTCTTAATACAGATAGTGGATCGTCGGGGAATTTTGCCTGATACTCAATCTCAAGCTCACCAATATTGGATTCTGATAGCTCCCAGATCTCACTGAATAAATCCGACTTATTTTTGAAATGCCAATAGATTGCGCCGCGCGTCACGCCAGCAGCGTTCGCAATCTCCGCCAGCGAGGTTGCTGATACGCCTTGCTGCGAGAACAAACGCAGGGCCACATCCAGGATGTGTTGTCGTGTCTCCAGCGCTTGTTGTTTGGTTTTTCGTGCCATATGTCGGTGAATTTACAGGCGTTAGATTTACATACATTTATGGATGTATGTACCATAGCACGACGATAATATAAACGCAGCAATGGGTTTAAGGACCTTTGACCATTGACCAATTTGAAATCGGACACTCGAGGTTTACATATGAACAAAAACAGAGGGTTAACGCCTCTGGCGGTCGTTCTGATGCTCTCAGGCAGCTTAGCGCTAACAGGATGTGACGACAAACAGGACCAGCAAGGCGGCCAGCAGATGCCAGAAGTTGGAGTTGTCACACTAAAAACGGAACCACTGCAAATCACAACTGAACTTCCGGGTCGTACCGTTGCTTACCGTATCGCCGAAGTTCGCCCACAGGTAAGCGGCATTATCCTGAAGCGTAATTTCGTTGAGGGAAGTGATATCGAAGCGGGAGTCTCTCTCTATCAGATTGATCCTGCGACCTACCAGGCGACTTACGACAGCGCTAAGGGCGATTTGGCAAAAGCGCAGGCCGCCGCGAATATCGCTGAACTGACGGTGAAGCGTTATCAAAAGCTGCTGGGTACGCAGTACATCAGTAAGCAGGAATACGATCAGGCGCTGGCTGACGCGCAACAAGCGACTGCCGCCGTTGTCGCAGCAAAAGCCGCCGTTGAAACCGCACGTATCAACCTGGCGTATACCAAAGTCACCTCACCGATTAGCGGTCGTATTGGTAAGTCATCCGTAACGGAAGGCGCGCTGGTACAGAACGGTCAGGCGTCGGCGCTGGCGACAGTGCAGCAGTTGGACCCTATTTATGTCGATGTGACCCAGTCCAGCAATGATTTCCTGCGCCTGAAGCAGGAGCTGGCAAATGGTTCGCTGAAGCAGGAAAACGGCAAAGCGAAGGTCGATCTGGTGACCAGCGACGGTATCAAATTCCCGCAATCCGGTACGCTTGAATTCTCCGACGTTACCGTTGACCAAACCACCGGATCTATTACTTTGCGCGCCATCTTCCCTAACCCGGATCACACCTTATTGCCAGGAATGTTCGTTCGCGCACGTCTGCAGGAAGGGACAAAACCGACGGCATTACTGGTTCCACAACAGGGCGTTACCCGTACTCCACGCGGCGATGCCACGGTGCTGGTGGTTGGCGCTGATAACAAAGTGGAAACCCGCCAAATCGTCGCAAGCCAGGCGATCGGCGATAAGTGGCTGGTCACTGACGGGTTGAAAGCGGGCGACCGCGTAGTCGTCAGCGGGCTGCAAAAAGTACGTCCTGGCGCACAGGTTAAAGTGCAGGAAATTACCGCGGATAACAAACAGCAAGCCGCAAGCGGTGATCAACCTGCTCAGCCCAGGTCTTAACTTAAACAGGAGCCGTTAAGACATGCCTAATTTCTTTATCGATCGCCCTATATTTGCGTGGGTGATCGCCATCATCATCATGTTGGCAGGGGGGCTCGCGATCCTCAAATTGCCGGTAGCGCAATATCCGACGATTGCGCCACCAGCAGTGACGATCTCCGCAACCTACCCTGGCGCTGATGCGAAAACGGTACAGGATACCGTCACGCAGGTTATCGAACAGAATATGAACGGTATCGATAACCTGATGTACATGTCCTCCAACAGTGACTCCACGGGGACCGTGCAGATCACGCTGACCTTTGAATCCGGCACCGATGCGGATATCGCGCAGGTTCAGGTTCAGAACAAGTTGCAACTGGCAATGCCGTTACTTCCCCAGGAAGTACAGCAACAGGGCGTGAGCGTTGAGAAGTCCTCAAGTAGCTTCCTGATGGTAGTGGGCGTCATTAACACCGACGGCACCATGACCCAGGAGGATATTTCGGATTACGTTGCCGCCAATATGAAAGATCCGATCAGCCGTACCTCTGGGGTGGGCGACGTTCAGCTGTTTGGTTCGCAGTATGCGATGCGTATCTGGATGAATCCGACAGAGCTGACCAAATACCAACTGACGCCGGTCGACGTGATTAACGCGATCAAAGCGCAGAACGCCCAGGTCGCGGCAGGTCAGCTCGGTGGTACGCCGCCGGTTAAAGGCCAGCAGCTTAACGCATCGATTATTGCCCAAACGCGTCTGACCTCAACGGATGAGTTTGGCAAAATCCTGCTGAAGGTGAATCAGGATGGCTCCCAGGTTCGTCTGCGGGATGTAGCGAAAATTGAGCTTGGCGGCGAAAACTACGACGTCATCGCGAAATTTAACGGTCAGCCAGCGTCAGGTCTTGGCATCAAACTGGCTACCGGCGCCAACGCGCTGGATACCGCTACCGCTATTCGCGCCGAACTGAAAAAAATGGAACCATTCTTCCCGCCAGGGATGAAAATCGTCTACCCGTATGACACCACGCCGTTCGTGAAGATCTCTATTCATGAAGTGGTAAAAACGCTGGTCGAAGCGATTATCCTCGTGTTCCTGGTGATGTACCTGTTCCTGCAGAACTTCCGCGCGACGTTGATTCCGACTATTGCGGTTCCGGTGGTGTTGTTGGGAACCTTTGCCGTGCTTGCGGCATTCGGTTTCTCGATAAACACGCTGACGATGTTCGGGATGGTGCTCGCCATCGGCTTGCTGGTGGATGACGCCATCGTGGTGGTCGAGAACGTCGAACGTGTTATGACGGAAGAAGGCCTTCCGCCGAAGGAAGCGACGCGCAAATCCATGGGCCAGATTCAGGGCGCATTGGTGGGTATCGCGATGGTACTGTCGGCGGTATTTATTCCGATGGCCTTCTTTGGCGGCTCAACCGGGGCAATTTATCGTCAGTTCTCTATCACCATCGTATCGGCGATGGCGCTGTCGGTGCTGGTCGCGCTGATCCTGACGCCCGCGCTGTGCGCGACGATGCTCAAACCCGTCGCCAAAGGCGATCATGGCGAAGGGAAAAAAGGCTTTTTCGGCTGGTTTAACCGCCTGTTCGATAAGAGCACGCATCACTACACCGATAGCGTAGGGAATATTCTGCGCAGCACCGGGCGTTACCTGCTGCTCTATCTCATTATCGTCGTCGGTATGGCTTATCTGTTCGTTCGTCTGCCAAGCTCTTTCTTGCCGGATGAAGACCAGGGCGTATTCCTGACAATGGTCCAGCTCCCCGCCGGCGCGACGCAAGAGCGCACACAAAAAGTGCTGGATGAGGTCACGGATTACTATCTGAACAAAGAGAAAGCCAACGTTGAATCGGTATTCGCCGTCAACGGCTTCGGTTTTGCAGGGCGCGGTCAGAATACCGGTATTGCATTCGTGTCGTTGAAAGACTGGGCCGATCGTCCAGGCGAAAAAAACAAGGTTGAAGCGATTACCCAGCGGGCAACCGCAGCGTTTTCACAAATTAAAGATGCGATGGTCTTCGCCTTTAACCTACCGGCGATTGTTGAACTGGGCACCGCAACCGGGTTTGACTTCGAGTTGATTGACCAGGCGGGACTTGGCCATGAAAAACTCACCCAGGCACGTAATCAGTTGTTCGGCGAGGTGGCGAAATATCCTGATCTGCTGGTCGGCGTTCGACCTAACGGCCTGGAAGATACGCCGCAGTTTAAAATCGATATCGACCAGGAAAAAGCTCAGGCGCTGGGCGTGTCTATTAGCGACATTAATACTACGCTGGGCGCAGCATGGGGCGGCAGCTATGTAAACGACTTTATCGATCGCGGTCGTGTGAAGAAAGTTTACGTGATGTCCGAAGCGAAATACCGCATGTTGCCGGATGATATTAACGACTGGTACGTTCGTGGTAGCGATGGTCAGATGGTGCCGTTCTCCGCATTCTCCTCTTCCCGCTGGGAATATGGTTCGCCGCGTCTGGAACGCTATAACGGTCTGCCTTCGATGGAAATTCTGGGTCAGGCGGCGCCAGGCAAGAGTACTGGTGAAGCGATGGCGATGATGGAGGAACTGGCCAGCAAGCTGCCGTCAGGCATTGGGTATGACTGGACCGGGATGTCCTACCAGGAACGGTTGTCCGGCAACCAGGCCCCTGCCCTGTATGCTATCTCGCTGATCGTCGTCTTCCTGTGTCTGGCGGCATTGTATGAGAGCTGGTCTATCCCGTTCTCCGTAATGCTGGTTGTTCCGCTTGGGGTTATCGGCGCGCTGCTGGCTGCGACCTTCCGCGGACTGACTAACGACGTTTACTTCCAGGTGGGCCTGCTCACAACCATTGGGTTGTCGGCGAAGAACGCGATACTTATCGTCGAATTCGCCAAAGACTTAATGGATAAAGAAGGGAAAGGTCTGGTAGAAGCGACGCTGGAGGCCGTCCGGATGCGTTTGCGCCCGATTCTGATGACCTCGTTAGCGTTCATGCTGGGGGTTATGCCGCTGGTTATCAGTTCCGGCGCGGGTTCCGGCGCGCAGAATGCGGTAGGTACTGGCGTACTGGGCGGGATGGTAACGGCAACCGTACTGGCTATTTTCTTCGTACCGGTCTTCTTCGTGGTGGTACGCCGCCGCTTTAGCCGTAAAAGCGAAGATATTGAGCATAGTCATTCGACAGAACATCGCTGATTTGCTCACTGTTGATAAGGCCGCGCAAGCGGCCTTTTTTACGCAAAAATCATAAAATACGCTTATTGTTAGATTGATTATTTTTTGCCATATTAATAAAAGGTATAATCCTTACTGCGTTAAAGGCTTTTCTTAGGAAAGTTGGCCATTTCTTAATTCATCCATTAATTAAGAAATATTAAGAATATTCCTGGCTATTTTCTCCTGTCAGAGTCTATTGTTTTAGCCTGAAAAGCTAAAAAACGTTAACCCAATGATTACACAAACAATAAAACTGGTTCCTTTTTAGGCGACCGACGATCACTGTTAAAATTCGAAAAAGTATGGCAACACGCGGCTTTCACGCAATTGTAATTTTTCGTAATATGACGATGAAAAGTTTTTTAGAGTAGATTATAGTTAAATCATAAGGTGACGTGGGAAGTACCAGGTTAGTTAGTTGTATCCATCCCGAAGGTGTTCGGTTAGTTTAAGCCACTAAAAAGGGGATGCATTATGGACGAATACTCACCCAAAAGACATGATATAGCACAGCTTAAATTTCTTTGCGAAACCCTGTATCATGACTGTCTTGCAAACCTTGAAGAAAGCAACCATGGCTGGGTTAATGACCCGACCTCAGCAGTCAACCTGCAGCTCAATGAGCTGATAGAGCATATTGCAACTTTCGCGCTTAATTATAAAATTAAGTATAATGAAGACAATAAATTGATTGCGCAGATAGATGAATACCTGGACGACACCTTTATGTTGTTCAGCAGCTATGGTATTAATACGCAGGATTTGCAAAAATGGCGTAAATCGGGCAACCGCCTGTTCCGTTGTTTCGTCAACGCCACCAGGGCTAATCCTGTTAGTTTGTCTTGTTAAAAATTATTACAATCATAGGTAGAATTTATGTCTGATAAACCATTAACTAAAACTGATTATTTGATGCGTTTACGGCGCTGTCAGACAATTGACACTCTGGAGCGCGTCATTGAGAAAAATAAATATGAATTGTCCGACAATGAGCTGGCTGTATTTTACTCAGCTGCGGATCACCGTCTTGCAGAATTGACGATGAACAAACTCTACGACAAGATCCCCTCTTCAGTATGGAAATTCATTCGTTAATCACGCTACATTACTTTTTAGAGAACACGCAGGTGTTATCTGCCTCCTCGTTCTGGCTAATAACACAACGGGCTATTATAGAACAGTGATATAGATCACATACCAATAGCAGGGAACGTTCCCTCTAATACTTTATTATTGCTTCTATTGCGATAATATCCACCAAGGGGAGCGCGCGATGAGTGACGAAAAACAAAAAATGATCGCTGGGGCACTGTATTGCCCGACCGATGAAACTTTATGCCAGGATCGACTGCGGGCGCGTCAACTCATCCATCAATACAATTATACTACGCCTGATGAAATAAATAAGCGTCAGGCGATTTTACGCGACCTGTTGGGTCGATGCGAAGACGCCTATATTGAACCTTCCTTTCGTTGCGACTACGGCTATAATATTTTTCTTGGTCACTCCTTTTACGCTAACTTCGACTGCGTCATGCTTGATGTTTGCCCAATTCATATTGGCGATAATTGTATGCTCGCGCCAGGGGTACATATCTATACCGCCACGCACCCGCTGGACGCCGTCGAACGCAACAGCGGCAGAGAATTAGGTAAACCCGTCACTATCGGAAATAACGTCTGGATAGGCGGACGAGCCGTCGTTAATCCTGGCGTAACCATCGGCGATAACGTCGTCGTCGCTTCAGGCGCTGTGGTGACAAAAAACGTACCGCCAGACGTCGTGGTAGGTGGAAACCCGGCGCGAATCATTAAAAAATTGTAGTTAAAATGATAACTGTTATGCTAATTCGTGGTTAATCTGTTACTTTTTTCACGTTACACCTCCCTTTAAAATGGGCTGTTACTACCCCCTATGTCGCAGAAATCATGAAGGCAAAAGATGACAGAGATACAGCGCCTGCTTAGCGAAACTATTGATGACTTAAACGTCCGTGAAAAACGCGATAACAGGCCGCGTTTTAGTATCAGTTTTATCCGCAAGCATCCTGGGTTATTTATCGCGATGTATGCAGCCTGGTTTGCGACGCTGGCGGTCATGCTGCAATCAGAAACGCTGGTGGGGTCAGTGTGGCTGTTAGTGGTGTTATTTATCGCATTTAATGGCTTCTTCTTTTTCGACATCGCCCCGCGTTATCACTATAACGACATCGATGTGCTGGACCTCCGGGTCTGTTACAACGGCGAATGGTACAACACCCGCTTTGTTCCCCCCACGCTCATTGAGACGATTCTTCAGTCTCCACAGGTGGATAATGAACATAAAGTCCAGCTGCAAAAAATGGTTGCCCGTAAGGGCGAACTTTCCTTCTACGATATTTTTACGCTGGCCCGCGCAGAAGCCAGCCGGTAATAAAAAAGTGCGCACCCTCCCTGGTACGCACTGCTTTCCCTGAACTGTTGTTTTTTTAACGTCTTTTTTTACGCCCCTGAACCGCCTTAAAACGCGGATTTGTTTTACAAATCACGTATAAGCGTCCTTTGCGTTTGACTATCTGGCAATCCGGATGCCGTTGTTTTGCATTGCGAAGTGAGTTTAACACCTGCATTTCATTTACCCCTTTTAGCGCCGATAAAATGACCGAAACGTTTCTGGAAGCGTGCGGCGCTACTTTCGCTATCAAACGTTTTCTGTCTACCGGTATAAAAAGGATGCGATTTTGATGACACATCAATAGTGACATACGGATATGTCACGCCGTCCAGTTCGATTTCACGTTCAGTTTTGATAGTTGATCCCACTTTCACATATTCATTTACGCTGGTGTCATGAAATACGACGGTGCGGTATACAGGATGAATATCAGGTTTCATTGCGCCCTCTCAATTATGTTATAACATAACAATAAAATACGCTATCAACGTTCCTTTTTCAACCGGTAAACATTCACGATCTCTTCCTGGCGGCAAAAGCAATGTGGCGTAACGCGTTAGTCTGGCGCCTGAATCTGTAAAATCGATAAAATAGCTTTATCATTCGAGGGCGCGATTTACGATCGGATATACTTTCTCTACGCTGTGTTTATAAGGACATCACTGTGACAACACGACATCTGGTCAGCCTGGTAACGGGAGTGCTTATCCTGTCTGTCCTTTTCCCGATAGGATTGAGCCTGTGGCTGGCGCACCGTCAAGTTGAAAAAAGGTTTAATGAAGAGCTGGATATCTTCTCGTCCCGGGTGGCGCTACGTACAGAAAGGGTCAGTGACCAGGCAAAAGCCGCGTTAACGCATATTGCCTCCTTTAAAGGCGAGCCCTGCAGCAGCGCCCATTTACTCGCCATGCGCCGCGTGTCTTATAGCTTTCGGTATGTCCAGGAAGTTCTGTATCTTAAAAATTCGATTCCCGTTTGCTCCTCACTTGAAAAAGAGAGCCATATTCCCGCTTTCCCTCCGCCTATGAAAATCACTCGCGACGGTTATCGCGCCTGGTTTACGGCGCAAAACGATCTGGGTATAAAACGCTATATGGCGGCACTCGGGAGCGACAGCTATATCGTGATGATCGACCCGGCGTCCTTTATCGATGTGATTCCGTTTGGCGCATGGCCGATTGACGTCGCTATTATTGGCCGGGAACGCAATACTGTGGTTGCCAGCAGCGGTAACCTTGACCCCGCTATTCTTCCGCTCATTCACCATGAGACGCCCCTGCGGCTGGAAAACCGAGGCATTCAGTATGCTATCCACCCCTTTCCGGAAATGGGTATAACTATCGTAAGCTGGGCACCGACCGCTCCGCTGGAAAGGAGCTGGTATCGACAAGCGTTTATCTGGCTACCGGCGGGCATCGTAACGGGTCTGCTGGCTGCGGCCTTTATTCTGCGTATTTTGCGTCGGCTACAGTCGCCCCGCCACCGTCTCCAGGATGCGATAGACAATCGCGAAATTAACGTACACTATCAGCCTATTGTCTCCCTGAGCAGCGGAAAAATTGTCGGTGCCGAAGCCTTAGCTCGCTGGCAACAGGCGGACGGCACCTTCCTTTCGCCGGAAATTTTTATCGCGCTGGCTGAACAAACCGGGCTCACGGAGCCGCTAACCCGGCTAATCATCGAAACCGTTTTTGAAGACATGGGGAGTTGGTTAAAGTCCCATCCCGAACAACATATTTCAATCAATCTTGAGGCATCCGATCTGGCGTCGGAAACGTTGCCGACGCTGTTAAGCACGCTGCTGAACCGTAGCCAAATTTCTCCGTCGCAAATCGCGCTTGAGTTAACGGAGCGCGAGTTCGCCGATCCGAAAACCAGCGCGCCCATTGTCGCCAGATACCGTAACGCGGGTCATTCCATTTATATTGATGACTTTGGCACCGGCTATTCCAGCCTCAGCTACTTACAAAATCTGGATGTGGATGTCCTTAAAATTGATAAATCTTTTGTCGATGCGCTGGAATATAAAAACGTCACGCCGCATATTATTGAAATGGCGAAAACGCTCAAACTCAAGATGGTCGCAGAAGGCATCGAAACGACCAGGCAAGAACAGTGGCTACGCCAGCATGGCGTACATTATGGTCAGGGCTGGTTATACAGTAAACCCCTACCCGCTACGGCATTTATTCTTTGGGCGGAACAGCGGCTATAACGTCGCACAGCAGAAAAGAACAGTGTGGAGAGGCACAAATGGGTGGGGGCCCTGCCAGCTACATCCCGGCACACGCGTCATCTGCCTTGGCTGCTTCCTTCCGGACCTGACCTGGTAAACAGAGTAGCGTTGCGGGAGAACCAACAGAGCCCCCATTGAGAGCGTTGTGAACCAACGCGCAGGCGCATTATCACTGCTATATCGCGCAATTGCAACCCATCAGGCATCGGATGCTGGTTTCTTGCGCATCCGGGCTTTCCTCCCCCCTTATTCCAGATTATCCTGAAGCATTAACGCAGGATTCTATTATGGATATTCAGGACACATTTCCTCAACGCGTCTGGCAAATCGTCGCCTCGATCCCGGAAGGATTTGTCACGACCTACGGTGATGTCGCCCGGCTTGCCGGTTCGCCTCGGGCGGCGCGTCAGGTCGGCGGAGTTTTAAAACGTCTGCCGGAAGGCAGCACTTTACCATGGCATCGGGTGGTGAACCGCCACGGCGCAATATCACTTACCGGGCCGGATCTACAGCGGCAACGTCAGGCATTACTGGCGGAAGGCGTGGTGGTGTCGGGAAGCGGACAAATCGATTTACAACGCTATCGCTGGGTGTATTAACCCTCTCCGTAACGGAGAGGGGTGGCGCAGGATTAATACTGGGTAGGCGCAGGAACGGCAGAAGACGGATTGACCTGGGTCGGTGAGGTCGATGGAACCGTCGTCGTCGCACCGCCGCTGGCCTGCACAGGCACCGCCGTTTGCTGTACCGGTACCAGCGTCAGATCCGCTTTAGTGCCGCCATTATTAATCACCGGTTTCACGCTATCGGTAATAAATACCAGCTTATTGTCAACGGTGATGGCCGCGCTCAGGAGAATACGCGCGTTAGGTTGAATATCTGATGGGTTAAACGGCAACACAAAACTGAAAGGCGCCTGTTTACCTTCGGTACGTACCGCTTTTTGCGACAGCACCTTAGACGGCGCATCAGCCAGCGAAGCATCTGAAAGCGTCACGGTCAGCACCGCATCTGGCGGCAGAGCGACCTTCTGGCGGATCCAGACGGTACCGGAAACATTGGGTTGCTGAATAGTAGACTGGTTAGCTGTAATCGACATGTTAGGGTTTGGCGCAGGCGTCTGGATATCAGCGCTTTTATCAGCGCAGGCCGCCAGAGATATCGCAACCGCTAAACCACTTACGATGTGCACGAGTTTCATTCAATTCTCCTTATCATCAATGCACCAGCAGGCCTTTCCCCCCGCCGGAAGAGTGGTTAACAGAAACATAACGTGATTAAGTGTGGCACATGTCACTCATTTTTGCCTGGAATTGGTCTGTTATTCAGACTTTTGTACCCATCGGACCACTTGCAAAATTGCGTTATACTCTGCCCTACCTCGCTTCGGCATCGTTGTCACCTGGAGAGTATGTATGAGTCAGACACTGAATAATTTGCTGACATTATTGAATCTGGAAAAAATTGAAGAAGGACTCTTTCGGGGCCAAAGTGAAGACTTAGGGCTGCGCCAGGTATTTGGCGGTCAGGTGGTGGGCCAGGCGCTCTATGCCGCCAAAGAAACGGTGCCGGAAGCGCGACTGGTACATTCATTCCACAGTTATTTTCTGCGGCCAGGCGACAGCCAAAAACCCATTATCTATGACGTAGAAGTGCTGCGCGATGGGAACAGCTTCAGCGCCCGCCGCGTTGCCGCTATTCAGAACGGGAAACCCATCTTTTATATGACCGCCTCATTCCAGGCGCCGGAACCGGGTTTTGAACATCAAAAAACCATGCCGACGGCAGTCGGGCCGGAAGGACTACCGTCAGAAACGGAAATCGCGCAATCGCTGGCGCATTTACTGCCGCCGATTCTGAAAGAAAAGTTTCTCTGCGATCGCCCGCTGGAAATTCGTCCCGTCGAATTTCACAATCCGTTGAAAGGTCACGTCGCCGCGCCTGTGCGTCAGGTATGGATTCGCGCCAACGGCACCGTTCCGGATGACATTCGCGTCCATCAATATTTACTGGGATATGCCTCGGATCTGAATTTCCTTCCCGTCGCGCTTCAGCCTCACGGCATCGGTTTTCTGGAAAAGGGCATTCAGATCGCCACTATTGATCACTCTATGTGGTTCCATCGTCCGTTCAATTTTAATGAATGGCTACTTTATAGCGTGGAGAGCACTTCCGCCTCCAGCGCCCGGGGCTTTGTTCGCGGCGAGTTTTATACTCAGGATGGCGCGTTGGTCGCTTCAACCGTGCAGGAAGGGGTAATGCGTAATCACAATTAAAAAACATGCCGCTATGCGGCGTTAATGGCCTGATGACGCTGCGCTTATCCGGCCTACGGTAGACTGGGTCAGCGCAGCGCCATCAGGCATGTTGCGCAATCACGCGTTATACGCATTCTCGCCGTGACTGTTCACATCCAGCCCCTCGCGCTCCTGCTCTTCCGGTACACGCAGTCCAACAAAGATATCCGCCAGTTTGTAACCAACAAACGCGACAACACCGGACCAGACGACCGTAATAGCAATACTTTCCAGCTGTACCATCACCTGATGTCCCATCGTAACGCCGTCGACAAAGCCAACGCCGCCCAGCGAACTGGCGGCAAAAACGCCGGTCAGGATACAGCCGACTATTCCGCAAACGCCGTGAACGCCAAATACGTCGCACGGATCATCTACCCGTAGCAGACGTTTAAGCATGGTGACTCCCCACAATCCCGCCAGACCCGCAATAACGCCGATAACCAGCGCGCCGCCAACGCCAACATAGCCACAGGCTGGCGTCACGCCGACCAGACCGGCAATCGCGCCGGAACACGCTCCCAGCAGGGAAGGCTTACCGCGTAGCGTCCACTCGCCGATAATCCACCCCAGAATCGCGGCGGCGGTCGCCACCACGGTGTTCACAAAGGCCAGCGCTGCTATCTCGTTTGCGCTACCCGCAGAACCCGCGTTAAACCCAAACCAGCCGATATACAGAATCGCAGTACCGGTAAAGACCATCGGCAGGTTATGGGGTTTAAATGCTTCTTTCCCAAAGCCGACGCGTTTGCCAATTAAATAAGCCCCCACCAGCCCGGCGATAGCGGCGTTAATATGCACCACCGTACCACCGGCAAAATCCAGCGCGCCGTGAGCAGCCAGCAGGCCGCCGCCCCACACCATGTGCGCAATCGGAATATAAGAGAGCGTGAACCACACCACGACAAAAATCAGTACCGCCGAAAAACGAATACGCTCCGCCAGCGCGCCGACAATCAGCCCGACGGTAATACAGGCGAAAGATCCCTGAAACGCGACATGAATATACTGATAAATCGTACCCGTTACCGCCGTCAACGCGATATTCTTCAACATCGCCCCATCGGCATTACCGAAGAAATGATTCCCTTCGCCAAAAGCCAGCGAATAGCCGTACACCACCCATAAAATACAGACCAGCGCAAAGGTGACGGTCACTTGCGTTAACATTGACAGCACGTTCTTGGCGCGAATTAATCCGCCGTAAAACAGCGCGATACCCGGTATCGTCATGAACAGCACCAGCGCGGTGCAAATCATCATAAAAGCACTATCCGCTTTATCGGCAACCGCTGGCGCGGCTATCGTTAGCCCAGGCAGCAGCGCCATTGAAGCCAGTGTGGTTTTTATCATCGCTATCTTCATTTTTTCATTTCCTGTTGCTGTGTGGCGGGTCTTACAGCGCTGCTTCGTCAGCTTCGCCGGTACGAATCCGAATAACGCGCATGAGCTCCGCGACGAAAATTTTGCCGTCGCCAATTTTTCCGGTGTAAGCCGCTTTACTGATGATATCGATCACCTCTTCCAGTTGGTCGTCGGCGATAGCCACATCAATTTTGACCTTCGGCAGGAAATTCACGCTGTACTCCGCGCCGCGATACAGTTCGGCGTGTCCTTTCTGACGGCCAAACCCTTTCACTTCGGTGACGGTCAGTCCCTGAATGCCAATGGAAGAAAGCGCCTCCCGCACATCCTCCAGCTTGAACGGTTTGATAATCACGGTAACCAGCTTCATAGAACCCTCCAGTCAGAATTAGGTAACGGCTGCCGCCGCGCATGGACTCTTCAGAATGGATATTGCAAAGGATGTGCCAGAAGCTGGCGAGCGAGGAAAAGCGCGGTTAGCGGCGCGTCTTTATATTGACGCGCCCCAAAATCGAAGCAGGGAAAGAAAAACGCACCACGACGGTGCATGATGGGCGCGGTTTTGCCCTGTGGCGCCAAACCTTACGCCGTAGGGCCGGATTCTTCGTGTACGCTGGCGGCTAACTCCTCGCCAACTAACTGTAATTGATACATTTGCCAGTAGCGCCCTTGCGCCGCCAGCAATTGTTGATGCGTCCCGCGCTCCACCGCCTGGCCGCGATGGAGAACCAGAATGGTATCTGCCTCCACGATTGTCGATAGCCGATGGGCAATAACCACCAGCGTGGTGCGCTCGCGAATCGCCGCCAGCGCCTGCTGTATCGCCTGCTCCGTGCCGGAATCGATGCTGGCCGTCGCTTCATCAAGAATTAATATTTGCGGGGCGTCAACCAGCACGCGCGCCAGCGCCAATAGCTGTTTTTGCCCGACGGACAGCGTATTTCCCTGCTCGCCGAGATGCGTATGCAGCCCGTCGCTCAGGCCGCGCGCCAGGTCTGCCAGTTGTACCGTTTCCAGCGCCTGCCACACCTGCGCCTCGGAGACATCGCGCCCCAGCGTCACATTAGCCAGAAAGGTATCCGCCATCACTACCGGGTCCTGTTGAACCATCGCCACGCCCTGGCGTAAAACGCGATGATTAAGAGAGGAGATCTCTCGCCCATCCAGCCGAATTTCGCCTTGTGTCAGGGGGTAATACCCCATTAATAAGCTGGCGAGCGTGCTCTTCCCGCTGCCGGTGTGCCCCACCAGCGCCACAAAGCTACGGGACGGTACTGATAGCGTAATGTCCTGTAAAACAAGATTATCGTCGCGGTAAGCAAACGACAGATGATCAATATCAATCGCCCCGCTTTGTAACGGCCTGTCATCGCTGCCATAGCGCTGGCGCGGGCGATCCATCAGTTCAAAAACACGCTCTCCCGCCACAACCGCCTGCTGTAGCATGGATTGCTGGGTGGTCAGTTCAATGAGCGGCTCGTTCAGACGTGACAAATAGCTAATGAACGCATACAGCACCCCGACCTCAATCGTGCCGGCAGACGTAAAGCTGAAAAGCATCAACAAACCGCATAAAATGAGCGCGGAAAAGAGGCTAAGCAGCGGACGCAATAAAAAGCCGTCCAAGCGCAGCGTCTGCATCCGCGCCATGTAGTGCGAGCGGCTGGCCTCGCCCATGCGTTCGCCGAAGCGCGCCTGCTGGCGAAACTGCTGGATTACGCTCATCCCATTGATGATTTCGTTAAAGCCGTCGTTAATATCCGCCAGGTATGCCCGCACGCGGCGTACAATCGGCGTGCTGTAGCGCTGATAAATGATCATCACGGTCAATACCGCCGGAAAAATCAAAATCGCCACCAGCGCCATCCGCCAGTCAAGGCTGAACATAGCGACCAGCATGGCGCCGATCAACGCCGCGCTACGTAATACCGTTGCGACGACCGTGACGTATAGATCGCGGATGACTTCCGTATCGTTGGTCACGCGTGAAATTAATTGTCCGACAGGCTGCGTGTCGAAGGCGCTTAGCGGCTGACGCAAGGCGGCATCCATGACGTCCGTGCGCAAGGACTGAACCACGCCAACGGCCGCCCGGTTAAATAATAAAGACTGGGCGTAATGGAGACCCGCCGCCAGAAACTGTAGCCCCACATAGGCGGCCGCCAGCCCCGCGACCTTGCCCAACGGTAAATGGTGGCGGGCCACCATGTTATCAATGAAATAGCTGATCAGCAGCGGACCGCTAACCTCCGCCGCCGCCGCAATCCACAGCATCATCACCGCGACAGAGAGCGGTTTTCGCCATGGCGAGCCATACGCCAGCAACCGTTTCAGCGTCGGCCATAGCTGTCCAAAACTACGCATTCGCCGCCTCCTCGCCGCGTTCCGGCGCGTCATCCAGAGCGGCCTCCAGTTGCTGATAGCGATACATATCGCGATACCAGCCAATCTGCTGCGCCAGTTGATCGTGATCGCCGCGCTGAACAACATGACCATGTTGCATAACGATAATTTCATTGGCGTCGGTCAGCGCGGATAAACGATGCGCGCTGATGATGACCGTACGCCCTTCGCCCCACTGGCGCAAATTATGCAAAATCTGATGCTCCGTGCGGCCATCTACTGCAGAAAGCGCATCATCAAGAAGCTGAATTTCCGCATTTAACAGTAGCGCTCTGGCAATCGAGATACGCTGTTTTTGCCCTCCCGATAACATGACGCCACGTTCACCTACCTGCGTGTCGTAGCCCTGAGGCAAACGGAGAATATCCTCATGTACGCTGGCTAAACGCGCCACCTGTTCAATCTCCTCCTGAGTCGCCTCCGGGCGTCCGAGTGCAATATTATTGGCAATAGAGTCCGAGAACAAAAACGGCGTCTGGCTGACGACCGCCAGTCGGCTACGCCAGCTATCCAGTTGCAGATGCGTCAACGGCATGTCATGGAATCGGATCTCTCCCTGCGTCACATCAAAATGGCGCTGGATAAGCGACAAGATTGTGCTTTTCCCCGCGCCGGTCGGACCGCATATCCCCAGCATCTGACCCGGTTTAAGACGAAAGTTCACATTCTCCAGCGCCGGATGCGTCGTTTGCGGATAACAAAACTCACGAATGGCCGCCGTCAGTTCGCCGCGCCCCGCCGGGACCGGCTCTTCGCCATCCTTAACTACCGGCGCTTCCGCCAGCATGGCGCGGATGCGGCTGTATGCGGCGCTCCCCCGCTCCACGATATTAAACATCCAGGCCAGCGCCAGCATCGGCCAAATCATCAACCCCAGATACATCATAAAGCTGGTGAGTTCGCCCAGCGTCAGGCTGCCGTTAACCACCATCCAGCTTCCGCCGCTAATCGCGAGCAGGTTCGCCATGCCAATGGCGATGTAAATGGTTGGATCAAAACGCGCGTCAATACGCGCCACGCGCATATTTTTCTTGCCGGTATCTTCGGCATCCGCCGCAAACAGCGAAGACTGGCGATCCTCCAGACCAAACGCTTTGATCATGCGGATGCTGGTCAGACTCTCCTGCGTGCGATCGTTCAGGCTGGAGAAGGCGGCCTGCGCCAGTTTGAAATAATCATGCAGCCGATCGCCGTAACGTTTGATCATCAGCGCCATAATCGGCATCGGCAACAGCGCTAATAGCGTTAGCTGCCAGCTAATTTGCGTCGACATGACAATCAGTACCGCGCAGCCCATTACCAGCGAGTCAACCAGCGTCAGAACGCCCTCGCCCGCCGCAAATACGACGCGATCCACATCATTCGTCGCGCGCGCGATAAGATCGCCCGTCCGATGGCGCTGATAAAATTCAGGATGCTGACGACTCAGCTGGCGATAATAATCCTCACGCAGTTCGACGGCTAATTGATAAGAAGCGCCAAATAGCAGCACGCGCCAGACATAGCGCAACAAATAGACCACTACGGCGATCAGAGCAATGGTGCCAATCCACATCGCTATTCGGCCTGGAGTAAAATGCTGTGCGGTTACGCCATCCACGACAATCCCCACCACTTTGGGCGGGATCAGCTGAAGCATCGCAATAAGCATAAGCAGGGCCACCGCGCCAAGATAGCGACGCCATTCCCGGCGAAAGTACCAGCTTAATTGAGCAAATAATCGCACGCGTTATTTCCTGATATGATTTCCGGCAATACCGGGAGAATTATTCAATGGGCAGAGAGGTGGTGTACTTAATCTGTTCCATCGCAAAACTGGAGGTGACGTCTGACAGTCCTGGGACGCTATTGACCAGACGTTTATAGAAGTCGTCATACCGCTTCATGTCGGCCACCTGAACTCGCATCAGATAGTCGTATTCCCCCGCCATCCGCCAGAAGCCAAGCACTTCCGGCATCTCAGAGACGACGGTCACGAACCGACAGTACCATTCACTGCTGTGGTGCTGCGTTTTTATCAACACAAAAGCAGTTAATCCCAGCCCCAGTTTTTCCGGGTCCAGCAGCGCGACCCTGCCAAGCAGGATACCGTCATCTTCCAGGCGTTTAAGCCGCTTCCAGCAAGGCGTTGTCGTCAGATTAACGGCATCCGCCAGCGCCTGCAAAGAGAGGGTACAGTCCTGCTGCAATAAGCAAAGCAGTTTACGGTCAATTTTATCTAACATACCCACTCCATAGAGAATATTTTTCTCCTTACATTGTAATTTAAAGGTCAAATAGCAACAATTTTTTCCGTACTTTTCGCTACTCTTGGCACAAAATGATAAATGGATATTAATGATG
Source organism: Salmonella sp. SAL03688 (assembly GCF_046551895.1). Lineage (NCBI taxonomy): Bacteria > Pseudomonadati > Pseudomonadota > Gammaproteobacteria > Enterobacterales > Enterobacteriaceae > Salmonella > Salmonella sp. SAL03688. Next base: position 1,153 of record NZ_JBGDVI010000008.1, on the reverse strand, counting down.
AGTAGCAATTGGGTTAAAAATGCCATTAATGAAATTAACGCTGACCACCAGCGCTCGGCGGATACGCATCTTATTCGTTTGCCCCTGTCGGCATTTCCAGGTATCCAGCTTTACCTGAAAGACGAAAGCACGCATCCCACCGGTAGCCTCAAGCATCGTCTGGCGCGCTCGCTGTTCCTTTATGGGCTGTGCAATGGCTGGATTAAAGAAGGCACTCCGATTATTGAAGCGTCATCAGGCTCAACGGCGATTTCCGAAGCCTGGTTCGCGCGTTTACTGGGACTACCGTTCATCGCCGTCATGCCCGCCTGTACCGCAAAACGTAAAATCGAACAGATTCAATTTTACGGCGGCCACTGTCATTTTGTGGAGAGCGCCTGCGAAATTTATGCCGCCTCCGAGCGGCTGGCGCATGAACTGAACGGTCACTATATGGACCAGTTTACCTACGCAGAACGAGCTACCGACTGGCGGGGCAACAATAATATTGCCGACAGTATTTTCCGCCAGATGCGCAACGAACCCCATCCAGTACCGCGATTTATCGTCATGAGCGCCGGAACGGGCGGAACCTCTGCGACGATTGGGCGCTATATTCGCTGCCAGGGCTATGATACTCAGCTCATGGTGGTGGATCCGGAAAATTCCGTCTTTTTACCTTACTGGCAGGATCGCGACGCTTCATTACGCAGCCCGGTGGGCAGTAAAATTGAAGGAATTGGTCGTCCGCGAGTAGAGCCTTCTTTTATTCCGGATGTCGTGGATGAGATGCTGCGCGTGCCGGACGCCGCCAGCGTTGCCACCGCACACTGGCTGGAAACGCAGCTAGGCCGTAAAGTCGGCGCCTCTACCGGCACGAATATGTGGGGAGCGCTGCAGCTTGCGGCCCGGATGCGCGAGGCTGGAGAAACCGGCGCTATCGTGACGTTATTGTGCGATAGCGGCGATCGCTATCTGGATACCTATTACCATCCGTCCTGGGTTAGCGACCATATCGGCGATTTGACGCCGTGGTCAGCGGCCATCGAAAAATTACTTACCGGCGACTAGAAACAATAAATATCCTCCGGCATAGCCGGAGGTTTTTCTGATGCGCCTGTAAGGCTTTCTTACCAGCCGCGCCCTAACAGGCGCATACGATCTGACATTTGCA